>JAVBTC010000007.1:0-54052 GCA_031556405.1 Rhodocyclaceae bacterium | reverse complement strand
CGCGCGGCATCTGCCCTCCGGCCACAACCTGGCGCTGGTCGGCTTCGCCATCGGCGCCTACGGCCTGACGCAGGCGCTCTTCCAGATTCCCTACGGCATGCTGTCGGACCGCTTCGGGCGCAAGCCCGTGATCGCCTTCGGACTCCTGCTTTTCGCGCTCGGCAGCTTCATGGCGGCAGCGGCGGACGACATCTACCTGATCATCGCCGGGCGCGTCATCCAGGGCGCCGGCGCGATCTCGGCGGCGGTGACGGCGCTCGCCGCCGACCTCACGCGCGAACAGCACCGCACCAAGATCATGGCGATGATCGGTTCGTCGATCGCGCTCGTCTTCGCCCTTTCGCTCGTCGCCGCGCCGCTCCTCTACGCTGCCATCGGCATGCCCGGCATCTTCGCGCTGACCGGCATCCTGGCCCTGGGCGGCATCGCCGCGCTGTACAAACTGGTGCCGCCGGCTCCGCCGCTGCCGAAAACCGCCACGGAAAAAACGCGAACGCCGTTCCGGGCGCTGCTTTCCGACGGCCGCCTGCTGCGGCTCAACCTCGGCGTATTCGTGCTGCACCTGATGCAAACGGCGATGTGGGTGCTGGTGCCGCCGGCGCTGGTGCAGATCGGCGGCCTGCCGGCGCCGGAACACTGGAAGATCTACCTGCCCGCAGTGCTCGTTTCCCTGGCGCTGATGATCCCCGCGATCATCGCCGCCGAAAAACGCGGCGCGATGAGGCTGGTATTCAATTCCGCCATCGCGCTCCTGATCATCGTCCAAGCCGGCTTCGCCTGGCTCGGCGGCTCGTTGTGGCTGCTCGCGCTGTGGCTGCTGCTCTTCTTCGTCGCCTTCAACATCCTCGAAGCGACGCAGCCCTCGCTGATTTCGCGCTTTTCGCCGCCCGAGGCCAAGGGCGCGGCAATGGGCATTTATAATACCGCCCAGTCGCTCGGCCTCTTTCTCGGCGGCGCCGTCGGCGGCATGCTGGCGCAGAAAGTCTCCGGCAGCGCGGTATTCGTCGCCAACATTGCGCTGGCGCTGATATGGCTGGCGGTTTCGCTGCCGATGAAAACGGCGCGGCAATGAATTCCCCGTAACCGATTTCCAGATCAAAGTTAAATTTATATAAGCTACAGTAATGAGTTTTGCAAGGTAATTATTTTTATAAAATTGGAATAAAATCCGATTTTCCGTTCAACTTCTCCGCCGCGCGCGTATTCAATCAAGGAGCCTTCATCATGGCATCAGTCAACAAAGTGATTCTCATCGGCAACCTCGGCGCCGACCCCGAAGTGCGCGCCATGCCCAACGGCGAATCGGTCGCCAACATCCGCCTGGCGACCACCGAGACGTGGAAAGACAAAAACTCCGGCGAACGGCGCGAAAGCACCGAATGGCACCGCGTCATCTTCTACCGCCGCCTGGCCGAAATCGCCGGGCAGTATCTGCGCAAGGGATCGCAGGTTTACATCGAAGGCCGCATCCGCACGCGCAAATGGCAGGACAAGGACGGCCAGGAGCGCTACACCACCGAGATCGAGGCGACCGAAATGAAGATGCTCGGCCGCCGCGAGGGAATGGGCGAGCCTTCTTCCTCGTCTTCCTATTCGGGCTCGGGCGGCGAACCGCCCTCCTTCGGCGGCGCCACGCCGTCGCAAAGCCAGAAGAAGCCGAGCTTCGAGGACATGGACGACGATATTCCGTTCTGACTTGCATCTGAGATCAGGCCGTAAAGTATTTCCCTGAAGCCCTCACTTTGTGGGGGTTTTTCATTTTTTATTGACCTCTCCCGAAAAACTGTACCCGATTTATTCCAGTTGACATTCCATCAAAACACCCATTATGATACGCGTTTAACATTAATTTCCATGAGAGGAGCAGGACATGGGTGGAAAACCGGCGTCAAGAATCGGTGACAAGGTTTCCGGCGGCGTCATCGTCCAGGGGTCACGGACGGTTTTGATCGGTTCGCAAAACGGAGTAGCCTGTTCCATCTGCCCGGGCGGGGTCGATCTCACCGGCAATCCTGTCAATTCACTGTTAGGCGCCAAGGTATTAATCGGAGAAACCGATTTCGCACTTCCTGGCCCACTGCCATTCGTCCTCTCACGCAACTACAGCAGCTATCAGACCGATACCCCGGCTCCGGTCGGCCTTTTTGGTCCCGGCTGGCAGTTTCCTTCCGAACTCTCGCTCAATGTCTCCCCAGAAGCGCTGACTTTCAACGACAGCGGTGGCCGCAGTATCCACTTCGAACCGCTTACTCCCGGCGAAATTGCTTACAGCCGCAGTGAAGGCTTGTGGCTCGTGCGCGGCGGCACGGAAGTTTTGGACGGCCCGCAATCGGACGACCTAGCGATCGCCTGGCAGGGGCTTCCGGTGGCATTGCGGCGGCAGGCCCGTTACTTCTTTGCCACCCATACTCCTCTGGGCCCCTGGTGGTGTTTCGGAGTCCTGCCCGATGCTTTACCGCCCTTGGGCCAACGGCTATTCCTACAAGGGGTGGTGGACCGTTTTGGCCGGCGGCAGCTTTACACCCGTGCCGAAGATGGTCCGTTTGCTGGACGCATCACTGGCGTCACCGACGGCGCCAGCCAGCGCTACGCCCTCGATCTGATCAAGCTGACGGGCATCGTCTCTCATCCCGGCTGGGGTAGTGATGACGGCATTCGCCTCGCCGCCGTCCGGTTGCGGGGAGAAGGCGGTGAAGCCGATATCCCGCTGGTGACTTACGATTACACCGCCTGCGGCGAACTGGCAGCAGTCCATGGCCGCGATGGAAAACTACGTCGACAATTTGAATATCATTCCGTGTTGGCTGGGCGGATGACCGCCCACTCCTATGCCGGGCATCCCACCAGCCGCTATGGTTACGACGCTCAGGGCCGCGTCATCGAACAGACCAACCCGCAGGGCCTCAACTACCGTTTCGAGTATCACCCAGACTGTACCGTCGTCAGCGACCACCTCGGGCGTCAGCGTACCTACCATTTCGAAGGTGAAGGAGGTCTCAGACGCGTTGTTAAGCTCGAACGCGCTGACGGCAGTTGCACCCAGAGCCGCTTTGACGGCAGTGGCCGTCTTGTCGCTTCCATCGATCCATTAGGGCGGGAAACCACCTACGAGCGTGATACCGTCACAGGTAATTTGTTGAGCGTCACCCTGCCCGATGGCAAACAGCAGCGCTTCGAGTACGATACCCGCCACGCCTTGATCCGCGCCCTCTTTCCCGACGGCACCGAGTCACGCAATCAATACGATGCCCTGGGCCGATTGATTGCCAGTATCAATCCCTTGGGCCACAGTAACCGCTACCGTTACGCCGACGGCAAAAGCGATATGCCCTGTGAAATCGAAGACGCCAAGGGCGGCATCAAACGTCTCGACTGGAACGCCCAGGCGCAATTGCAACACTATTCCGACTGTTCCGGCAGCGGCACCCACTATTTCTACGACCGCTGGGGCCAGACCATTCGGATCGAGGGTGAGGAAGGAATCCACCTTGATTACGAATATGACATCAAAGGGCAACGCATTACCAGCATCGACACCCTCGGGCAAAAGACGGCGTACCGCTACGACGAGGCCGGCGATCTGAGCGGAATCACTTATGCTGACGGCAGCGAAGTCCGCTTTGAATACGACGTTTGGGGTGACCTGTGCGGCTACCACTATGGCGGCCAAACCCAACGCTACCGTCACGACGCCATTGGGCGATTGACCGAGATCACCGATGCCAATGGCGCCCGTGCCGTCTTCCATTACGACAAGATGGACCGCCTCATTGAGGAAACCGGTTTCGACGGCCGCGTCCAGCATTACCGCTACAACCTGGCTGGCGAACTGATCCAGAGCGAGAGTGCCGGGAAAGTCACCGAATACCGTTACGACGATGGCGGACGGCTGAGCGAACGGTTGCAACCAGGAATCAGTGGACAACCAATCGCGACCCAATATGTTTACGACGACAGCGGTGCGCTCGTTGAAGCCCGGCACACCACCGATCCCGCCGGAGTGCTGATCTGGGTTAAATTTGAATACGACAAGCTTGGGCAGTTAATCGCCGAGACCCAGGAAGCCACCAATATTTCCGGTGAAGTCGTCTGGGATCACCGCGTCGAACACTGCTACGACGCTATCGGTGTTGAACGAAAGACCACCTTGAAAGGATTACCCTCACTGACCTGGCAGACCTATGGTTCCGGTCATCTGCATGGCCTGTTGCTCGACCAGACCCCGCTCGTCGACTTCGAGCGCGACAGGTTGCACCGGGAAGCCGAGCGGCGTTTCGGTCCAACTCGCATCCAGCGCCACTATGATCCTCTCTCGCGCTTGGCCGAAAGCGAAATCCGTTCCCCGTTGATTGGCGGCCAGCTCGACCGCCGGCATCGCTATGACCTTCTTGGCCAGCTCACCCGGATCGATACCCTTCAAGGACCGCTGGAGTACCGCTACGATCCTGCCGGACGCCTGATCGAGGCCCTGCTCCCTGATGGTCACGCTGAAAAATACCATTTCGACGCCGCCGGAAACCGCCTTTTCCCGCTACCCGGTGTTCTCGCGCTTTCCGACCTGCCCGAGATACCGCTCGCCGCTTGTTCGGGTAACCGCGTTGACCACGATGGCGAATACCGCTACCGCTACGATGAGCACGGCAACCTGCTACTTAAGTACAAGGAGGGTGAGACCCATTTCTATGGCTATGACGGTGCCCAGCGCCTGACCCGTTTCGCCAGGGAGACCCTGGAGGGGGTCGTCGCCAGCAACTACCTCTACGATCCGTTCGGCAGGAGGATCGCCAAACAGACCGTCCAGACCGACGGACAAGGACAATCCCAGGGCGACGTCGAAACCACCTGGTACGGCTGGGACGGCGACCGGCTGGTGCTGACCGAGCAAAACGGACAGCGGGTTCATACGGTCTATCAACCCGGCAGCTTCGTGCCGCTGGTGCGTATCGCGGGCGAAGCGAAAGCGCCCGCTCCCAGCCTGGCGCAGACCCTGCAACACCAGGGCGTCCCACTGGAACAGGAACACGTCAAAATCCTCGACCGGATCGAGCAGGAACTGAGGCAGAATGCTCTCTCCGCCCCGAGTCTGCGTTGGCTCAGGGAGGCACGGCTCTCCCCGGAACAGTTAAAATCCCTGCTGGCGGAGGAATCGGAAACGTCGCCGCAAATTCATCTTTATCACTGCGACCACCTCGGCACGCCGGTCGCCCTGATCGACCGCAGCGGCAGCATCGACTGGAGTATCGAACTCGATGCCTGGGGTAAAGTCATCGACGAGCATAACCCCAGGAATCTCTACCAGCCGATCCGTTTTCAGGGGCAACATAACGATCCGGAAACGGGGCTTTATTACAATCGGCATCGGTATTACGACCCGCATTCGGGAAGATATATCAGTCAGGATCCGATTGGATTTAAGGGCGGACTGAACCTACACCAATACACGCCGAATCCGATACAAAGGATTGATCCATTAGGACTAGATTGGGGGGCGTTTGTTAACAGTATGCCAGCTGTACAACAGCAAGCCAGTTATGCGATGTATTTAGCGGAACAGGGGGTTTCGAACGAGGAATACGCTCAACGAATGTCAGATTTTACTACTGGTCGAAGAGATCCTGGGCCATTAGAAGGTTCTGTGTCTGTAAGTGCAGGTGCTTCGGGGCATGTTATTGCCGGTGGCGGTGGATCTGTAGGAATAACCGTTGGAAAACATAAAGATCAATACATACCGCGTATCTGTATTTATATACAGACGTGCCAAACACTTGGGCCAGGAGCAGCAGGGGGAGTTGATCTCTCAGGGACATTATCGAACGCAGGGCCTTCTACTGGCGTGACATATAGTGGAGGAGGATTTGGAACCGGCGGTTATCTTGGCGAGGGAAGCGGATCAGTACAGGTTAATCTTAAAAATCCAAACGAGGTTTCTTTTACTGGAGGGATTGGAATCGGAGGAGGAGCTGCGGGAGGCGCCATGACCTGCCAGCAATATCAATGGTGTCCTTATTAAAACGGGCATCATTGATAAAATTTGATTAAAGAATAAAGGTTGTTCTATGAGACTCTTTATGTTGTTTCTATGCGCTGCTTTCCTTCAATCCTGCTCATCAGTTACTTCTGACATAGAGGATGCAAAGAAAGAAGTTTCAAGATTCCATATTCTTTTTGACTCGGATCAATTTCAAGAAATTTATCAAAAATCGTCTGATGAAATTAAAAATAACACTTCGGAAAAGGATTTTATAGATTTCTTAAAAAGTACCAAAGCAAGATTCGGTAATTTTAAAAGATCAACTCTACAAGACACAAATATAAGCACATCAATTTTTAATAAAACAAGAGTGATTCTTGTTTTTAAAACAGAATACTCATTGCTGACAGCAATGGAAACATTTTATTTCGATAAAATAAATAATTCTTTCTTACTGTCCGGGTATAATTTTAAATACAACGTTCCTATTAATAGCCTCCCATCCCAAAATACGGCACCGTCCAGCTGACCCGCCCCCGAATTTTCATTCCATGTAAAACTCGAGAAGACGGCCTATTCGAAGAGGAAGAGGTTGAAATCTTTCGACCTCTATACACGGTATGTTCTATATAGAATTATTAACTTCCTTATGTTTTCAGATACACACTGATGTTCTCGGCACCGATTATTCTCCTGACTTCGCTGGACAGTTGCCGTTTCGACACCCCGGACATTCTAAAATGCCCGGCCCGCGCCAGCCGCAATCTGGCGGAGCTGAAAGGGCTTGCCGTGTCCATTCCGAACCAGGGCATCCTGATCAGCACGCTGGGACTGCAAGAGGCGAAAAGCAGTTCTGAAATCGAGAACATCGTCACAACGCATGACGAACTGTTCAAAGACGATGTATTGCCCGAATCCTCTTTCAACCCGGCCGCAAAAGAGGTTCTGCGCTACCGGAAGGCATTGCATCTGGGGTATCGGAAAATACGGAAAACCAGGCTGATCACGGGTCAACCACCTGATCGACATTCAATCGGAACTGGAACAGAACAACGCCGGTCTGCGCAAGCTTCCGGATACCGCATTGAAAAACAGTCGGAGCGATACGGGTTATACCCCGCCGCAAAATCACGATGAAATCGTGGCGGTAATACGCAATCTGGAACACTTCATCAACGACAGTACATCATTCTCCGCCGATCCGCTGATCGTGTCGCGTCTGACAGCGGCGAAGTATCTGGATGCACTGGAAACGGGTGGGTTCGTGCAAAAGTGGAAAATCGGGCGCAGCAATTAGTCAATCGGGCGCTGTACCGGATTCTGACGCAGGAGATTTGAACGCAGGTCTTTGAACACCCATGACATCGACTGCCGCCCCTCCTCCTCTCACTCCCTCTCCTCCGGCCTCCACGCCCGGAGGCCTGTTCGCCCATCTCCCCGCAGCCTTCTCCAACCAGCGCGTCCAGCGCTGGATTTTCATCGGCAAGACCCTGTTCGCCGCGCTGCTGGCGCTGTGGATTTCAATGCGCCTGGATTTCGAGCAGCCGCGCACGGCGATGCTGACGGTGTTCATCGTCATGCAGCCGAAAGTCGGCATGGTGTTCGCCAAGAATTTCTACCGAGCCATCGCCACCGTGATCGGCGTCGGCGCGGGGCTTTTGCTGGTGTCCCTGTTCGCGCAGCAGGAAATTCTCTTTCTCGGCGCAATGGCGCTGTGGATCGGCGTGTGCGTGTTCGGCGCCGCCAGTTACCGCAATTTCCGCTCCTACGGGTTCGTGCTCGCGGGCTATACCTCGGCCATCGTCGGCCTGCCGGCGGCGTTGCAGCCGGATCTGGCGTTCGACATCGCGCTAGCGCGGCTGACCGAGGTGATGGTCGGCATTTTCTGCGCCGGCATCGTCAGCGCGGCGGTGTTTCCGTTGCGCTCGAACGAGGATCTGGAAGCGGCGATGCGCCGCCGCTACCGCGATTTTCTCGATCTGGTCGCCGGGGTGCTCGGCAGCGCCATCGATTCCGCCGCCGGCAACGCGGGGAGCGGCATCGACCGGAAGACGCTCGAAGCCTCGCTGCTCAAGCACGTGCGGGATGTGGTCGCGTTCGAGTCGACGCGCGATCAGTCGCTGTTCGAGGCGGCGGAGGTGCGCCTGAGCAACCGGCACCTGCTCTGGCTGAACCGGCGCTTCATGACCGCCTCGACCAGCTTCCATACCCTGCAACGGCTGATCGAGCGCCTGCAACGCAGTCAACGCGTCGGCGCGCTGCTGGCGCTGCGGCAGGTTTTCCTGCGCCTGGCCGAGACGCTGGCGCCGCCCGGAACGCACGAAGGCGAGGCGGCGGAGAGCGCCGCTGCCGTTCCGAAGACGGAAGTCCGCCGTGAACAGGACGACCGCGCCGATGCCCGTGCAACGCTCGCGCGCCTCCTCGCCCTGCGCGCCGAACTGCCGCCCCTGATCGCCACGGCGCGCGAAACCCTCGCGGCAACGCCGCCCCCGGCATCTTCCCCGCCTTCTTCTTCCTCTTTGTCGGATGACGCCGAAACCGCCCCGATGGCCAGGATCGAGGACGAGCGCGTCGCCGATTTCATCGCCGCGGCGGAACTGCTGTCGCGCTTCGTGCAGGAGTTGATCGACTACCTCGCCAGCTACAGCCACGCGCCGCAAGAAATCATCGAGGGCGACCCGCGCTTCGTGCCGCTCGCCGATCCGCTGATGGCGGCGATTTCGGGATTGCGCGCGATGCTGGCAATCGCGCTGCTCGGCGCCTTCTGGCTGCTGACCGGCTGGCCGGACGGCCCCGGCGCGATGACGCTCGCCACGGTGCTGTGCGCGCTGTTCGCTTCCGCGCCGGTGCCCGAGGCGGCAGTGCGCAAGATGAGCCTGGGGTTGCTGATCGGCTTTTTTTCGGCGTTCGTCTGCACGTTTTTCGTGCTCACCCGGCTCGACGACAGTTTCTTCATGCTCTGCCTCGCCATCGCGCCGTTCATGATCGTCGGGCCATGGCTGGCGGGCAGCCCGAAATGGTCCGGCATCGGCGGCGGGTACAATATTTTCATGATCAACGGCATGGCGCTTTCCAACCCGATGCATTTCGACCTCTCGGCGTTCATCAACAACGGGATCGCCGAACTCGTCGGCGCCGCGGTCGCCGGAGTCATTTTCGTCACCCTGATGCCGAGCGGCGGCGCCTGGCAGCGGCGGCGCTGGCAGGCGATGCTGCTGCGCCACGCGGCGCGCGCCTGCACCGCGCGGCTGGCGCAGGTCGAGGCGCGCTTCGGAAGCGGACTGCACGACATCATCAATACTCTTGGCACACTGCCGCTCACGCCCGAGCAGCAGCGAGGCCTGCTCGACTGGACGTTCGTCGCCTACGAGGCGGGACGGCTGGTCGTCGATCTGCGCCGCGACCTGCGGCAAACCCCGCTGGAGGCGCGGGAGCGGGAGGCGGTCGAGGCGGTCGTCCATGCCGTCGGCGCTTTTTTCGAGAGACCGGAAGGCCGGCGCCACCGCGCCGCGGCGGCGGCGATCGACATGGCCTTGTCCCATCTGATCACGGCCGCGAGACGAGCGGCGGCGAAGGCGGCGGAAGCGGCACGGGAAGAAACGGCGGCGGGCGTAAACGACGAAGCGCTGAACCAGCAAAAGGAGGAACTACGGGAGCAACGGCGAGAGGAACTGCGCGCCACGCGGCGGCGGTTCATCGCAACGCTGCATCTCCTGCGCGCCGCCTGGCTCGATCCGGCTTCCTCGATGCAGCTTTACGTGGCTTCGCCCGCCGTCCCTGCGGCGGAAGCAACGGAATCGGCGGGAGGAACGCATGCTGCGTGAAATCGCCTTATTCGACCTGTCGTTTCCGGCGCTGTTCGCCGTGTTCGTCGGCACCGTCGTCCTGCAGGCGCTGATCGACCATCTGCTCGCCCGCCTCGGCGCATTCCGCTGGGTCTGGCATCCGCAGCTTTTCCGCATCGCCCTTTTCGTCTGCCTTTTCTGCGGCATTTCGCTGTTGATCTACCGCTGAACCATCGCCCCGGTCCACATCCGCCATGACGCTCAAACACATTTTCCGCTTCGTCTTCACCCTGGCCGCGGTCGTCGCGGCGTTCTGGCTCGCCCGGCTGCTCTGGATACATTACATGGATGCGCCGTGGACCCGCGACGGACGGGTGCGCGCCAACGTCATCCTGGTGGCGCCGGAAGTCTCCGGACGCATCGCCGAGATGCAGGTGCACGACAACCAGCAGGTGAAAAAAGGCGATGTGCTGTTCGTCGTCGACCCGGACAGTTACCGCATCGCGCTGGCCGAGGCCGAGGCGCGGGCGCACGCGGCCAAGGCGCAGCGCGAACAGGCGCGGCACCAGATGGAACGGCGGCGGCGGATCAGCGACGGCTCGGTGGCGCAGGAGGAACGCGACAACATGGAATTGCAGGCCGAAATCGCCCAGGCCAACTACGCCCAGGCCGTCGCAGTGCGCGACCGCGCGGCGCTCGATCTCGAACGGGCAACGGTACGCGCGCCGGCGACGGGGTTCGTCACCAATCTCGCCACGCACCGTGGCGACCATGCCGTGGCGGGCAAGGCGTTGCTGGCGGTGATCGACAGCGAATCGTTCTACATCTACGGCTATTTCGAGGAAAACAAGCTCGCGCGCGTGCACGAGGGCGCGAAGGCGGAAATCGAACTGCTGAATGGCGCCCGCCTGACCGGCCACGTGGACAGCATCGCGCGCGGCGTCGGCGAACGCGACAACCTGACCGGCGACAACCTGCTGGTCAACGTCAATCCCAGTTTCAACTGGGTGCGCCTGGCGCAGCGGCTGCCGGTGCGCATCCATATCGACCGCGTGCCCGAAGGCGTCGTCCTCGCGGCGGGGATGACCTGCACCGTGGTGTTGCGGGATGCAACGGAAAATGGAGAAAAAACCGAAGCGGCGGCGGGGCGCTGAAGGGAATGCAGGGAGAAACATTCACGGCCTCCTGGATTCCCGCCTGCGCGGGAATGACGGAAGAAATAACGGCTCATGGTGAACGGCAGCAACGGCTGCATTGGGCCCGCTCGAACGGCCATCATGACAAAAACCGGAAAATATTCACGTCATTCCCGCGCAGGTGGGAATCCAGAAAAATTCCACCGGCGACTGCCTCGCGCAGGATGCGGAAAGCCCCATTTATTCTAAATTTAGTTAAATATTATTCGATTCATATAGTGAATTACAAATAAAAATTAATATATAAATTTAGAATTTACTTATACATCGCACGACCCTTCATCGCTCCGAACATGTTCTCCATCATCCTTTTCGAACCCGAAATCGCCCCCAACACCGGCAACATCATCCGCCTCTGCGCCAACATCGGCGCCGATCTGCATCTGGTCGAGCCGCTCGGCTTCCGCTGGGAAGACAAGTCCCTGCGCCGCGCCGGGCTGGATTACCACGAATTCGTCGACGTACGCCGCCATGCCGACTGGCCCGCCTGCCGCGCCGCGTTTGCCGACCGCCGCCTGTTCGCGCTCAGCACCAGGGCGGCAACGCGCTTCGACACCGTATGCTTTCTGCCGGGAGACGCTTTCGTCTTCGGCCCGGAAAGCCGGGGACTGCCAATGGAACTGCTTGGGGAATTCGCCCCGGAAAACCGCCTGCGCCTGCCGATGCGCCCCGGCCAGCGCAGCCTCAATCTTTCCAACGCGGCCGCGGTGACGGTATTCGAGGCATGGCGGCAAAACGGATTTGGGGAAATGGACGGAACTACGGGCGAAACCACGGGCGGAACATAGAAAACACCGCCCCCGTCACGGCAGCAGCGGCGCATTGTCCGGCAACAGGAAGTAATACGTCACCTTCTGCAACAGCATCTTGCTGACCTGTTCCTCGTCGAGGCTCGTGATTTCCTTGTGCAGAGGTTCGGCAATGCCGGCGAACAGCGTAACCAGCCGTGGGTCGAAATGGCTGTCGGCGCCCTCGCGCACCTTGGCGAGCGCTTCCGCGCTGGACATCGGTTCCTTGTACGGACGCCGCGAAGCCAGCGCGTCGAAAACGTCGACGATGGCGAAGATCCGCGCCACGAGCGGGATTTCCTCGCCCTTCAACTGCTTCAGATAGCCCTTGCCGTCGAATTTCTCATGATGGAATTCGATCACATCGCTACCGGCGCGCAGCCATTCCGAGGAATGGACGATTTCCAGGCCGAGCGAAACGTGCTGTTTCATCACCGCGAATTCCTCGTCGCTCAGTTTTCCCGGCTTCAGCAGGATCGCGTCACTGATGCCGATCTTGCCGATATCGTGGAAGAAGGAACCGATGATCAGGCGGCGCATCGTCGCCGTGTCGAGTCCGGCGGCTTCGCCCAGGCGCATGGCGTAATGGCAGACGCGGTAATTGTGCGCGCCGGTGTCGGAATCGCGCTTGGCGATCGCCGTGCCTAGCGTCACCGCCGTTTCCAGATTGCCGCGCATGATCTTGTGCGAGGCGCGCAGCACCTTGCGGTTCAGCGACAGAATCATCGGGTAGAGCGCCACCGCCGTCATCAGCACCGCCGCCAGGATCGCCAGCAGCGCATAACGGATGCGCTGCCGCAATTGCTGCTCGATCCGCTCGGGCACGACGAACACTCCGTTCAGGATGCCTACCGGCTCTTTCGCCGCATTCAGGATCGGCGCCTGGATCTGTATCGCGGTGACGTCGCCGTCGCGGATGGTGTGATAGTGCCGCGCCGTATTGCGCGGAAAGACCCGCGTTTGCGCCACCAGCGCCGCGCGCAGATTTTCGTAGCGCGGATTCGCGGTTTCCCCGCGCAGATTCCATTCGTTGTCGAATACCTGGGCGACGACGCAGCGCCGCCGCGCCGCATCCAGAACGTTCGCGTAGATCGTCCGGTTGTCCCGGTCCGCGGCGGAATTGGTGAGTTCGTCCGACTGCTGCGTGGTCAGCATCAGGACGAAGTTGTCCACGTCGCGCCCTTCGAAAAAATACACCCCGGCGCCCACCAGCACGCAGGCCAGAACGCCGGCAAGCGCCAGCCGCCGCAGAATCGCAAAGGAAAGATTCGACATACCCGCACCGCCTGAACAAAACGAAAGGGAGAAACACCGGCACGCCATCCGTTGTCATTATCGCGGCAATTCCGTGGAATGCGCCGGAACGATGGCAAAGATCAAAGCTGAAAGAAATGAAAATAAGCGAAAACCGCCCGAAAACTCCGGGCTTTCATGACGCTCCCCGTTTGCTTGAAACTTTGCGCGAGACTTTGCGCGGGACTTCGCGCAAGACTTGCTCAAAGCGTAAGACGGCACTAGTCTTTCATAGTTTCCCGTAAAAAATCGCCCCGTTGAACCGGGAAAATACAGAGGATACAAAGGAAGACAAAGGAAAACGCCATGAACGACACCGTCCACGCCATTCGCATCCATCAGACCGGCGGCCCCGAAGCCCTGCGCTGGGAAGAAGTGCCGCTGCCCGCCCCGGCACCGCATGAAGTGCGGGTGCGGCACAAGGCGGTCGGCCTGAATTTCATCGACACCTACCACCGCAGCGGCCTGTATCCGCTGAAACTTCCCGCCGGCATCGGACTCGAGGGCGCCGGGGTCATCGAAGCCGCCGGCGCCTACGCCGAGGCGCGCAACCTGCCCGCCGCGCCGCTGCTGAAACTGCCCGACGACGTCGACTTCGAAAGCGCCGCGGCGATGACGCTGCAAGGGCTGACCGCCGCGGCCCTTCTGCGCCGCACCTATCGCGTGCAGGCGGGTGACGCCGTGCTGGTCCACGCCGCCGCCGGCGGTGTCGGGCTGCTTCTCTGCCAATGGGCGAAAGCGCTCGGCGCGACGGTGATCGGCACCGTCTCGACCGAGGCCAAGGCGGAACTGGCGCGCGCCCACGGCTGCGACCACGCCATTCTCTACCGCGACCGGAAAACCGGCGCCGTGATCGGCGACCTGGCCGCCCGCGTGCGCGAGCTGACCGGCGGAACCGGCGTGGCCGTCGTCTACGACGGCGTCGGCAAGGACACCTTCATGGCCTCGCTCGACAGCCTTGCTCGGCTGGGAATGATGGCCAGCTTCGGCAACGCCTCCGGCCCCGCGCCCGAATTCGCGCCACTCCTGCTGGCGCAGAAAGGCTCGCTCTTCCTCACGCGCCCGGTGCTGATGGATTACATCGCCCGCCGCGCCGACCTGGAAGCACTCGGCGACGAGCTGTTCGCCGTCGTCGGCAGCGGCAAGGTCAAGGTGGAAGTCCGCCAGACCTGGCCCCTGAGCGAGGCCGCGAAGGCGCACGCGGCGCTCGAAGCGGGGGAAACCACGGGCAGCACCGTGCTGCTGCCCTGATTTTGTCTTGACTCCGCCGCCGATGCGTCTCTTTTCCTTTCTTTCCTTTCATCGCCGCCTCGCGCGGCACCTTCCATCGTGATCGCCCGCTTGCGTGCCCATCTCATTTCCCTGCGCGACCTGCTTGCCACCGCGTGGCCGATCGTCCTGATCGTCACGATAGGATTCGTCATCACCTATCAGTTCGTCGAACCGGCGCCGCCGAAACACTTCCGTATCGCCGCCGGCGGCAAGGACGGCGCCTACTACGCCTTCGCGCAGCGCTACGCGAAAATCCTGGCGAAGGATCAGATCACGCTGGAGATCGTTTCCACTTCCGGCTCGGTGGAAAACCTCAGGCTGCTGAAAAGCGGCGACGTCGACGTGGCCTTCGTCCAGGGCGGAACGATGCTGCCGCGTGAAAAAAAGGGAAAGAACGCAGAGGCAAGCGTAACGGGAGCAACGGGCACAACGGGTGCAACGGGTGCAACGGGTGCAACGCGAGCAGCGGGCGCACCGGACACAGCAAGCGCGACCGACGAAGTGGCGGACGAAGACGACGAAGAAGCGAAACAGCGCCTGGCCGGCCTGCGTTCGCTCGGCAGCATGTATTACGAACCCGTCTGGCTGTTTTACCGCGATCCCAACGCCGCAACCAGTGAAACGGCCGACAGGAAAAAAAACGGCAAGAGCAGCAAGGGCGGCGTCCCGGAAGAACGCCAGCGGCCCATCGGACGCATCTCCCAGCTCGAAGGCAAGAGCATCGCCATCGGCGCCAGGGGCAGCGGCATCCGCAGTCTGGCGGTGCGGCTGCTCAGGGCGAACGAAATCGAGACCTACAACAGTTCCCTCAGCAACGCCTCCAGCAACGAAGCCGCCGAAGCGCTGCAACTGGGCAAGCTCGACGCCGCCTTCGTCATCGCCGCGCCGGAAGCGCCGATCGTGCAGGTGCTGCTGCGCTCTCCCGGCGTGCTGGTGATGAACTTCACCCAGGCCGAAGCCTATACCCGGCGTTTTCCGTTCCTGTCCAAGGTCATCCTGCCGCGCGGCGCCGTCGATCTCGTGCGCGACGTGCCGCCGCGCGACACGGCGCTGCTCGCGACGACCGCCAACCTCGTCGCCAACGAAAACCTGCACCCGGCATTGGCCTCGCTGCTTTTGCAGGCGGCGACGAAAGTGCACGGCAATCCCGGTTTCTTCCAGCGCGCCAACGAATTTCCCGCCTATCTGGACCGCACCATCGAACTCGCCCCGGAAGCGGAGCGCTATTACAAATCCGGCCCGCCGTTCCTGCAACGCTACCTGCCGTTCTGGGCCGCGCTTCTGATCGAGCGCACGATGATCCTGCTGCTGCCGCTCGTCGCCCTCATGCTGCCGCTCATGCGCGTGGCCCCGATGATCTACAGTTGGCGCATCCGCTCGCGCGTGTTCCGCTGCTACGGCGAACTGAAATTCCTCGAAAACGAAGTGCGCGAGCATTACGACCCGGCGCAACACCAGACGTATCTCGAACGCCTCGACCGCCTGGAGGACGAAGCCAATCATCGCCGCGTCCCGCTCGCGTTCGTCGACCTCGTCTACACGCTGCGCGAGCATATTCACCTGGTGCGAAAACAGATCCTGCGCATCGGGAAGGAACAGGAAGAGCACGGAAGTCGCTGAAACGTCTCCTTCCGCGTCTCTGTTCGCCCCGACGCCCGTCACGACCCATCATTCTTTGGTCATTTCCCGCACAGATTGAATCCGGAAAAATTCCCGGAGAATTTTCCCCATATGATTATTTACCGAAGTCGCTATACTTCTCTTTTTCTTTTCAAAACAACGGGAGACCATGATGACCGTCATCAAAGGTAACGTCGGTAAAGGCTGCGCGTCGCAACTTCAGGATGCGAAATACGTGCAGGGTTTTCTCAATCGATGGCTGGTCCAAGACAAGAAAAAGCGTCTGGTGGTCGATGGCAACGCCGGTAAAAACACCGTCGCCGCCATAGAATGGTTCCAGAAGGAATACGTCAAAATGGCCACACCCGATGGTGTCGTCCGCCTCGACAGCGATACGTTGCGGAAATTGATCACCCTGCCCGGGAACCCGGCGCCGGAAACCGCGACGCAGCTCCCCGTGCCGCTGACGGCCGGCGACGGGACGAGCATTTCCGAAGCCAAAATAGAATGGGCCGCAAAGGAGCTGGGAGCCGAAGTTGCAGCGATCCGGGCCGTGATCGAGGTCGAGACGGGAGGGGTGTTCTTCACGGAATCCGGCCGGCCCAAGATCCTGTATGAACGCCATTATTTCTCGCGCCTGACCGCCGCGCGCTACAACGCCGATTTTTCGAATATCGCCAACGCCGTCCGGGGAGGCTACGGCGCCTCGTCGATTCAGTACGCGAAGCTGGAAGTCGCCATGCTGCTCGACCGCGAGGCCGCGCTCAAGTCCGCTTCGTGGGGCGCCTTTCAGATCATGGGAGAAAACCACAGCAACGCCGGGTACGACACCGTGGAGGCATTCGTTACCGCGATGCACCAGTCGGCCGATGAGCACCTGGCCGCTTTCGTCGGTTTCGTCAAAGCCAGTTCCCTCGCCGGCCATCTGAAAAACAAAAAATGGGCCAGCTTCGCCAAGGGCTACAACGGCCCGAAATACGAGGACAACGCCTACGACACCAAGCTGGAAACCGCTTACAAGAAGTTCGCCGAAGAAGCGGAAAAAGAAGCGGCAAAAACGGACAAGACGGCGCCCGCCAAATAAACAGGTGAACGAAATGGCATGTAAAAAAAGCGGCCCCGAAAGTAGCCCGTTCCGTAGTCCCTTCAGTAGTCCACTTCAGCCAGTGGTCGCCGTATTTTTGGTCGCTTCCTCGATTCACGCGCATTCCGCCCTGGCCGCGGATACGCCGACACTGTGCCAGCCCGATGAACAGGTGTATTTCAGTTGCCCCGTCAAGAAAAGCAACCTCGGTCCCGGCGGGGCCGGCAAAACCGTGTCGCTATGCGCCTCGCAGACACTGTCGGCGAAGGAAGGCTACCTGCAATACCGCTTCGGCACTCCCGGCAGGATCGAACTGAGCTATCCGGAGCAACGACAAGGCTCGCAACAGCAATTTCTCTTCAGCAGCGTGGGCAGCCAGGACGTTTACACGACGCTGCGCTTCATCCGCGGCCAGTACGAATATCTCCTGCAAAGCGCCCGGCAGCAGACCAAACCCGGCGACGGCAAATGGCCGGTACGGCGCAGCCTCATGGCGCGTCCGCCGGAAGGAGCGGCAATGAACTGGTCCTGCGACGAAGACAGGACGCAGGACCGCCTCGCCGAACTTGCCGACATCGCCATCGCCGACGACGGGCGCGAACCGGAACCGGCCAAAGCCATCAAGGCCACCAAACCCGCATCCGCCGGAGGGAAAAAAACCGATGCCGAAAAAACGCCGCGCCTGTGCCGCGAGGGTGAGAAAACGCTGTTCAGTTGCCGCCTCGAAAACTCGAAGCAGGTCGTTTCCCTGTGCGCCTCGTCAAGCCTGAGTTCCGGCGAAGGCTACCTGCAATTCCGCCAGGGATCGCCGGCCAAAGTGACGAAACAGTTTCCTGCTACGGAGACAGCAGATTCGCTGCGGAAATTCACCTATACCCAGTATTCCCGCTACCAGGTCAGCCAGCAGGAAATCGGCTTCAAGGATGGGAAATATCGATACCGGATTTACGACGCCTACGCGGGCGACACGCCGGGAGAGAAACCGGAACGGCACCATGGACTGACGCGAACTCCGCTCGATCCGGACGGCAAGGAACATGACCAGCCGTGCGCCGGACCGGTGGTGAGCGAGATGAATGCGAGCCTGCGGGACATCCTGTCCTGCGACCCGGATTCCGCGCTGGAAATGGGGGGATGCGGTGCCGGGAAGAAGTAATGACGGCAACGCTTTTCAATCTTTTGCCGTCATGCCCTGAAGATGGAAAACCGTGAGATAGAACGCCAGCAGAAAACGCGGGAATAGCCAGTCGCGTGGTCGCATAGGGTGCGCAAAGTACGGCTGAGCGGCATTTTCCAAAAAAGGAATTTTTCAGCGTTCTCCTAAAAATACAACAAGGAGCAATCAATATCCAGATTGCATTAACGGCTCCAAGTCGTTTTTCCTCATTGTCTTTTAATCGAATTAACGGCCTTGATCATATTGAAAGGTTCAAAACCAAAAATCCCATCGAAATAATCTTTCGTAGTTTGAGGAAGTGCCAAATAGAACGATAAATGATCAAGACTTTTTATAACCGAATTAGCTGTTATATCTTGAATATTTTCAAGCTCATCAAATTCCTCATCATTCATTTTTTTGGCGGTTTTCAGCAATCCCGCAGAAAAATAAAAATCCTTCTGTACGTTATTAACACATAAGTCTTCATTCCTCATACCAAGATAAACAACTGCTTTTCCAATATCTTTTTCAGACATTCCTAAATTTGACAAATAAAGCAATTGAGAATTCTGTAATTCTATTTTTTTTCTATTTTTTTGGCATTCGGCTAATTTTTTTTCATATATTGATTTTAGTTTTAAATATTCTTTGTTAAGAACATCAACAACATCTTTGTTCACAAATGGCGGCGTACTCCCTTGGCCTGCAAATGTAGGCAAAGAAATAAAAAATGCAAACAAAATAGAAATTTTGAAAATGTTCATATACTCAAGTGATTACAGTTAATCCACGCCATCCTAATCATTCTGTCCCGTTCTTAATTTTTCGATAGATCGAATGGTATTTATTGCATTAAACGGCTCCATGCCGAATATATTATCAAAATATTCTTTCTCTTTTTGTGAAATACCAAAATACTCTGACGAGTCTTCAAGGTATCGTATATCGGGATAGATTAATAAATATCGAATATCATCGACATCATTATAAGGATCGCCATATAATTCCCTTACGAGTTTTAATTTTTCAAGGGAAAAAAGTAGTTTATATTGCTCATTTTCAGTACAAACATTCCTATTTCTACTACTATAGTGGCCAATTATTTTTAAAAATTCAGAATAGGAAATTCCCATTTTCTCTATATCGTCAAGATTTGATTTATTCAACTCTAATGTTTTTGATTTTTTTCTGCATTCAAGAGATTTTTTCTCATACTCGGATTTTTGATGCAAATAATCATTAGTTACTATTTCAATAACATTTTGGTTTGCATGACAGAAAAAAGGTGTTATGAAAATCAGCAGATAAAAGAATTGTAAGATATTCTTATTAAATATCATAATAACGTATCATATATTATTCCCCAAAACCTTGGGTAGAAAATTCAGAGGCAGGTCTGTTGTGATGAGCTCAAAAATACCACGCACATCACAAGACAATTTCTTTGGTCATTTTTTTTCTCGATATTTATCAACAGATTTAACCGCCTTTAAAAAGTCAAAAGGCTTTTCACCAAAAATTTTCTCAAAGTAATCTTTCGCCTCTTGAGGAAATTTGGAATACTCAATAAATGATTCAGCGTCACCCACATCAGAATACAAGGTTAAAAATTGAGTATTTTCTTCATCTTCATAAGGTTGTTCATATTTCTCTTTTGCTGTTTTTAATATACCGGTAGATAAATAAAAGTTAATCTGTTCATTTTTTGAGCATAAAGTTCTATTTCGTCCAGAGAAATAACCAATAGCTTTTAATATTCCAGAATGATAAATTCCAATTTTTCTTAAATATCCAACTTGATCATCTGCAATCTCAACTACGTTTCTGATTTTCATGCATTCAGAAACTTTATTCTCAAATTCCTTTTTCTTTTGCAAATAATCATCATTTAATATGGTTATAACACTTTCATCTGCATATGACAAAAAGGTTGCCATCAAGAATAAAAAAGCAGTGCACAGCTTATTTAATGTCATAGAACGCATCATACATCCCTTCCCAAAAATCCCTTAGCTCCTTGTTAAACGTATCTCCAGCCCCATAGTGAATAACGGCCTTCTCTAATTCATTGGAAATTCTTTTTGCAATCGTAGGACTAACTGATCGTACAGAATCAAAATACAAATTCCAATCCATTGACGTTACATTATAAGAAACCTCTAAAACTTTGTCATTTACAAAAATATTTGCAAAAACACCAACCATAAGCACGGCTTTCAATTGTTTATCTCTTTTTGCTAATAATCTAATGTACTCAATTTTTTCCCTGCTGTAAGCAGCAAATGTCACAGTTCCGGCATTAGCTTTATAATATTCTTTCATTTTATTTTTCCTCTATTTAAATAAAAATTAGATTTCTTTATTTCCCTTAATATCAAAAGCAGCGGTAACAACTCCTCCGCTTCCACCTTGTTGGTTCTGTATGACATATTCTTGCTTTATCTTTGAAAAAGAAAGATGAACGGTTTCGGATAACCGTGCATTAGAACATCCGCCAGAAGGCTGAACTCGTGAAACGATAACGTCATTCATCGTTATCTTGAGATATTCAAGAGGTGTTCCGCCTGCCTTACGTACTGTAAGCACAGCTTCCGCAATATGCTTTCCGGTCAAACAATATTTCATCAGGTTAGGCGAAGCACGATCCACCAGACGATCAAATTTCAAATCACCGACCGTTGCCTTTCCCGCACCGCCGCCAGAACCCATGTGCATGTTCGATTCCTGCGTCGCTTGCCAAGTCCAGAAGAGGACTTCAATTTCCTTCGTATGCCTGGCATCCATCGACTCGCCATCGATACCGCTTAATTTGAGAAACATGTCCTGCGCCATGGAACACCCCATTTTCATATGAAAACGGGAAAAATACAGCCATGCCCATAACATGTAAAGCTGTCAACTTTGACAGTAGCAACTCCCATAGGAATTGGTGTAGGACACATAACCGGCGCGAGCCTGTCCTGCATCGGAACGTTTCCGTTCCAAAGGAATCCATCCCTCCGCGGCAAAAAACGCTCAGCGCACCAGTCCGTGCTGTTCGAGGTAGCGGTCGAGGATTTCCAGCCGCGATACCGGGTCGTCGAGTTCGAGTAGTTTTTGTTTCGCCAGCGCCTGCACCGGGACGATTTCGCAAAAACGGTAGCCGACCCAGGCGGCGCTTTCCCAGCGATGCGGTTCGGGAATCGGCGTGCCGCCGCTGGCGGCGACTTCGCGCAACAGGGGCAGCAGGCGCTCCTGCGGCGGCGGAATCGGGGCGTCGTGTTCCGGCAGGAACTCCACTTCGGCACGCAGAAGTCCGTTCGCCTCGGCGCGCTGCTCGAGGATGCGGAAGCGCCTGCCACCCCGCACTTCTAGATAGAGCAGGTTGGGCGTGCCGCTCTCGCTGCCTTCCTCTTTTTTTCCCTCACTTCTTTCCTCGCTTCTTTCCCTTTCAGCGCCTTCTTTTTCCACAGTGTGCCACGCGACGATCCGCGCCAGCGTGCCGACCGGATGCGGTGCCGCGGTTCCGACCTCGGAGCCGCGCGCGATGAGGCAGACGCCGAAGGCCTCTTCCGCTTTCATGCACGCGGCGACCATGTCGAGATAACGCGCCTCGAATACCTTGAGTGCCAAAGCGCCATCCGGAAACAGCACCGCCTTCAACGGGAAAAGCGCGATGTCGCGCCGCTCCGGAACGGGTTCCGGCACGGTTTTTTTCGTGAACTTTTCGAGCCAGCGCATCAGTTTTCTCCCCAGCGTCGCAGCAGGGTATGTTCGATCCCCAGGTGATCGAGAATGCGGGCGACGACGAAATCGACCAGGTCGGCAACGTTCAGCGCCGCGTCTTCTACCGTACCCTCCGCCGCCCCGTAATTCCCGCTTCGGTAGAACCCCGGATTCGGCGGCAGGATGGTCGCGCCGGCACGCGAGAGGCGCAGCATGTTTTCCAGGTGCAGGGTCGAAAACGGCGTCTCGCGCGGTACCAGGATCAGCGGGCGGCGCTCCTTCAGCACGACGTCGGCGGCACGTTCGATCAGGTTGTCCGACAGCCCCTGCGCGATCGAGGCCAGCGTGCCCATCGAGCAGGGACAGACGACCATCGCGTGCGGAGGATTGGAACCGGAGGCCGGCGGCGCGAACCAGTTCTGATGCCCGAAGACTTCGAGCGTGCCGGGCAGCGCGGCATAACGTTCGCCCAGGAGCCGCGCGGCTTCGTCGGGCCGCGCCGGAAGTGGCCAGCCATTCATTTCTTGCGCCGCGACGATCTGCGCCGCCGGCGAGTACATCAGCCAGACCCGGCAGCCGGCCGCAAGTAGGCATTCCAGCAGGCGTGCGCCGTAGGGCATGCCGGAAGCGCCGGTCAGCGCGAGGGAGATGGTTTTTGAAGCGGTTTTCGAATCGGCTTTCGGAGTGTTTTGCGGTGAAGCGGAGGAAAGATCAGGAGGCATGGCGGGCGATCCCCGGATTCTGGGTGGAAGCCGCGCCGGTATCCTCGCCATCGGCGGCGGGTCCATGCAGGCAGAGCATGACCGCCAGGCCGTTGACCGTGCCCGAGACGAGCGCGGCGGCGAAAAATACCGGCAGCAGCAGGAAGATATGGTCGTGCGGAATCAGCCACAGCCGCACCAGCAGCATCTGGCCGCAGATATGGGCGAAGGCGGCGGCGAGCGAAAGGCTGACCGGCCCGAACAGGCGGCGCGGCAGCAGGCTGCCGAGCCACAGTGCGAGCAGGCTGGCGAGTGCGCCGGCGGCGCTGAGGAAAAATCCCGGCGCCAGGAACTGGCCGAACAGGAATGCCGCGACGAGTACGCGCAGCAGGCTGACCCAGGCGGCGGCGGCAAAACCGTGGCGGTAAAGAACGAGCAGCACGACGATGTTCGCCAGCCCCGGCTTGACGCCCGGCAGCGGCAGCGGAATCGCCGCGTCGACGGCGGCGAGCAGCACCGCCGCCGCCGTCAGGCGGGCAATCTGGCGGTCCGCCTCGGTGACGGGAAGTTCAATAAACGATCGTGTCATAGCCATTCCCGCTTTTCCCTGCGCCGACGATGCGCAGGCTGACTTCGTTCGGCGCGCAGATGGCGATGCTGCCCGGGCGCGAAAGCCAGCCCTGGCGCACGCAGTACTGGCGCGGCCCAGGGTCGGCGGAAACGCGCGCGCGGCCCGCTTCGACTTCGATCCAGGTGGTTCCCAAAGGCCCGGCAACGGCAAGCCGCCGGTTTTGCGCCAGGTCGAGGCGGGCCACCAGCGCGCTGCCCTGCCGCACTTCGGCGCCGGTGGCGGTACTGCTCTGCCAGAACAGGGGAAAGGAAACCGCCGTCAGCAGCGCGGCGGCGGCGAACGTCAGCCAGTCGCCCGGGTGCAATGTGCGCAACGCGGAAAACAAAATACTCCAGCGAGCGTGCCGCACGCCGGAAGCCGCGGAAAGCGGAGCCTTCATGGGGCGCTCATGAAACACTCAGGCGGACGGTTCGGAAAGTTCGCGGTGGCGCAGCAGCACGCGCACGCGGTGGCCGAAACGATGGCGGAATTCCGCCGCCAGCACTTCGGCGAGATACACCGACCGGTGCTGTCCGCCGGTGCAGCCGATCGCCACCGTGAGGTAGCTGCGCTGGTCGCTGATGTACGCGGGCAGCCAGGCGGCGACGAAATCGCGGATGTCGTCCTGCATCCGGCGCACTTTCTCCTCGCTGCGCAGGAATTCGGCCACCGGCTCGTCGCGCCCGGTGAGCGGGCGCAGGGCGGGATCATAATGCGGATTGGGCAGACAACGCGCGTCGAAGACCAGGTCGGCATCGAGCGGCAACCCGTGCTTGAAACCGAAAGACTGGAACAGCAGCATCAGTTCCCGCCCCGGTTCGGGCGCGATGAACTGGCGCACCCATTCGCGCAGCCGGTCCGGTTTCAGGTCGCTGGTGTCGATGTGGTGCCCGAGCCCGGAAAGTCCTTCGAGGCGGCGGCGTTCCTCGCTGATTGCTTCGAGCAGGGTGCGGTCCTTGTCCGCCAGCGGATGCCGCCGCCGCGTTTCGGAAAAACGCGCGAGCAGGATGTCGTCCTTGGCATCGAGGAAGAGGAATCTGAGGTCGGAAAGAATGTGCGAGGTTCCGGCGGCGACAGCGCCCGTTTTTTCTCCCGCTCCCCCGGCGCTTTCTTCACGGCGCAGGGCGTCGATTTCCTGCGGCAGCAGCGCGGTGGAATCGCCGCCGCGCACGTCGATGGCGACCGCGACGCGGTCGTATCCCTGGGCGGCAAGCTGTTTGACGAGCGCAAGCAACAATTGCGACGGCAGGTTGTCGACGCAGTAATAGCCGCTATCCTCGAGCACCTTGAGGGCAATCGATTTACCGGAGCCGGAAAGGCCGCTGATCAGGACGAGGTTCATCCAGAGAGGATAGCGGATAGGAACTTTCGTCGGCAAGTCTTATCCTTACGCTTTTTCGCGCGCTCTTCGCCTGTTTTCCTACCTGTTTCCGGGCACCCCGCCGGTACCCGGTTCGCGCCGGCGGAAGCGCGGAAAAACGGGATAAAAAAACTCCGACACTCCACCGACCCCACTGGAAGCGATCCCCATGACCCGACATAAAGACGCCACAGATGCCGCCACCCAGCCCTATCCTTCGGCGCCGCCGCTCGAACTGCCCTTCCTGCCCGAGATCGTCGCCCTGCGCCGCGACCTGCACGCGCACCCGGAAATCGCATACCAGGAGCAACGCACCTCGGATGTCGTTACGCGCGAACTGATTTCCTACGGGCTCGAAGTCCATCGGGGACTGGCGGGAACCGGCGTCGTCGGTCTTCTCCGTGCCGGAAATTCCGGCAACCCGGAACGGATGATCGGGTTGCGCGCCGACATGGATGCGCTGCCGCTCACCGAGGAAAACACCTTCGCGCATCGTTCGCGCCATGAAGGAAAGATGCACGCCTGCGGCCACGACGGACATACCGCGATGCTGCTCGGCGCCGCGCGCCACCTGGCGCGGACGAAAAATTTCGACGGCACGCTGGCGTTCATTTTCCAGCCGGCGGAGGAATCCGAGGGCGGCGCCCGGACGATGATCGCGGACGGCCTTTTCGAACGCTTTCCCGTCTCCGCCGTCTATGGACTGCACAACTGGCCGGAATTGCCCGCCGGCATGCTGGCCGCGATTCCCGGCCCGGTGATGGCCGGTACCTGCGTATTCGAGATCGTGCTCGAAGGGCACGGCTGCCACGCCGCGATGCCGCATCAGGGCAAGGATTGCATCGTTGCCGGCAGTTCGCTGGTGCAGCAGTTGCAGACCGTCGTTTCGCGCACGCTGTCGCCGACCGATGCGGCGGTGGTCAGCGTGACGCAGTTCCACGCCGGCGACGCCTGGAACATCCTGCCGCAGCGCGCCGTGCTGCGCGGCACGCTGCGCAGCTTTTCCGGCGCGGTACAGCAGCGGATCGAGGATGCGGTCAACGCCATCGTGCAAGGCACCGCCTGTTCGTTCGGCGTCCGCGCCGAGATCCGTTTCGAGCAGCGCTACCCGCCGACGGTCAATCACGCGGCGGAGACGAAGCTGTGCCAGCGCGTCGCCGGCGAGGTGCTCGGCGCCGCGCAGGTGATCACTGAACATGCGCCGTCAATGGGCGCCGAGGATTTTTCCTACATGCTGAACGAGAAACCCGGCTGTTATGTCTGGCTCGGCAGCGGCAAGGGCGGCGATGCCGTCTCTGATTCCGCTTCTGACTCCGCTTCCGATGCTGCCTCCGGCCCGCCCTGCCTGCTGCACAGTCCCCACTACGATTTCAACGACGACGTGCTCGCGCTCGGCATCGGCTACTGGGTAAGACTGGCGGAAACGCTATTGGCACGCGCCTGAGGGAGCAGCGAGTGCCACTCGCCGCGTTCGTTCCGGCGGCTTTGCCACCAGCTCATTTCTAAATTTAGATAATAATTATGCCTCAAAATCATCTACAGCTATCAAATAAAATTTAACTAATATAGGAATTACGGCATCTGCCGGATACGAGGGGCGGACAACGCCGTGCCGACACTCCCCGCAAATTCAGTTCACCACCTGGGCGGGACGTCATGCAGACCGCCTACTCAGTCGCATTGAACGCTTCGTGGTGCATCACCTCGCCGTCAGGCGGGTCGCCGGCGAAGGCGACAGCCATGAAATATTCCTGCGGGACGCCGGGCATGCTCAGACCGGGAGGCGTCCGGAACCCGAACCGTTCATAGTAGGCGGGATCGCCCACCAGCACGCAGCCGGCGGCACTCCGTTGCCGCAAAGCATCGAGCGCCGCATGCATCAACAAGGAACCGATGCCCCGCCGCTGATGCGCCGGCCACACCGAGATGGGGCCGAGAACGAACCAGCCGCCCGCTCCGGACGAAAGCGTGACCGGCGAGACCGCCACGTGGCCCACGATCGCATCGCCTTCCACCGCCACCAGGGAAACCGACAACTGGCCGCTGCGCCGCAGGGCATCGATAATGAATTGCTCCGTGTGACTCGAGTACGCCATGTCGAGAAAGGCCGCTTCGGTTAACTGCGCGATGGTTCCGATGTCGGAGATGCGTTCGTGACGAATCACAATATTCATGGAGATTCCTTTTTTCTGTTTTTTCCCGATTTTTTTCCTGGCTTTTTTCCCCGACTTTTCCCAATTGCTCCGCCATTCATGAATGGTGAACAGAATGCCGCCCTGGACAGGATATGCGAACGCATGACCACGATGATAAAGGCCCGGTGGCGCAATTCGCGCGAAAACGATGAAAGATTCCAGGCGAAACAATAATGTCCAAGTATTTTTTCGGTCGGCCATAAAACGAATAAACGGGAAACACGGCGGAAAATTTCGCCTCACCATAAAAATGGGTAAACTGTCGTGCTCGCGGGCAAGCGTTCCTTACAAAAACGCTGTCCGGGCAATACCGCCGGCCTCCATTCCGATGTTTCGAATAGTGCATGAATACATGGTTATCGCTCGTTCATGCGCGTCCTGCGCGTCCACTCGCGTGTTCGTTCGCAGCGGAGGAATGGTTTGCTTTTCCTGCGGCGGGGGAGGCGGTTTGCGCGGCGCTTGGGGCGTGCGAACCGGAATTCACGAATCAACAGGCATTCCGTAGAAAGGGAGCGTCATGCCGTTACAAATCGGACTGATCAAAGAAACCGCACCGGGAGAACGCCGGATCGCGGCGATTCCCGAAGTAGTCAAAAAATTCCAGACGCTCGGCGCGCAATTCTGTATCGAGCGCGGCACCGGGGCGAACTGCTTTTTTAGTGACGCCGACTACGACAGCGAAGGCGTTGCCTTCGCCGACGATGCCGCGGCGGTATTCGGAAAAATCCAGGTGCTGCTCAAGGTAGCGCCACCAACGCGCGAGGAAATCGCGGCATTGCCGGAAGGCAGCGTGCTGGTGGGACTCCTCGAGCCCTATTCGGATCCGGAACGGCTGAAGCTCCTGAACGAGCGCAGGATCACCAGCTTCGCGCTCGAACTGATCCCGCGCATCTCGCGCGCGCAGTCGATGGACGCACTCTCCTCGCAAGCCACCGTTTCCGGCTATCTCTGCGCGCTGATCGCGGCTGACCACAGTCCGAAATTCTTTCCGCTCCTCACCTACGCCGCGGGCACCTTGCGCCCGGCGCAGGTGCTGGTGATCGGCGCCGGCGTCGCCGGCCTGCAGGCGATCGCGACGGCCAGGCGTCTCGGCGCGCAGGTGTTCGCCTATGACGTGCGCCCGGAAACGCGCGAGCAGATCGAATCGCTCGGCGCCAAGTTCGTCGACACCGGCGTTTCCGCCGCCGGCGCCGGCGGCTATGCGCGCGACCTGACCGACGAGGAAAAGAAGAAGCAGGAAGAAGCCCTTGCCCGCGCCATTGCGCGCATGGACGTGCTCATCACCACCGCGGCGATTCCCGGCCGCGCCGCGCCGCGCATCGTCAGCGCGGCAATGCGCGGCGCGATGAAACCGGGGGCGGTGGTCGTGGACATGGCCGCCGAGGGCGGCGGCAACGTCGACGGCACGGTTGCCGGGCAGACGCTGCAACTCGACGGCGTCACGCTGGTCGGCCCGGTGAACCTGCCTTCCCGGATGCCGGTGCACGCCTCCGAGATGTACGCCAGGAATCTCTTCAACTTCCTCTCGCCCTGCATCCGCGAGGGAGAATGGGCGCCGGACTGGGAAGACGAAGTCGTCGCCGGCGCCTGCCTCACGCACGCTGGCGAAGTCCGCCACGAAGGCGTGAAAAAGATTCTGGGTTGATTCTGGATTTAATAACGCGATAGAAGGTAACTAGGGGAAAAATACCATGGAAGGTATTGCCGCACTATACATATTCATGCTTTCAGCATTCACCGGCTACGAGGTGATCTCGCGCGTGCCGGTGATTCTGCATACGCCGCTGATGTCGGGCTCCAACTTCGTCCACGGCGTCGTGCTCGTCGGCGCCATGGTCGCGCTCGGCCACGCGCAAGGGCCGCTGGAGCAGACCATCGGCTTCATCGCCGTGCTGCTCGGCGCCGCCAACGCCGCCGGCGGCTACGTCGTCACCGAGCGCATGCTGGCGATGTTCAAACCCGGCCACAGGAATCAGGCGAACCAAGGAAAGGCGGCCAAGGCATGAACGACGTGACCCTCATCATCCAGGCGGCCTATTTCATCGCCGCCGTCCTGTTCATTGTCGGCCTCAAGCGCATGAGCTCGCCGGTGACGGCGCTCAAGGGCATCGTCTGGGCCGGCGCCGGCATGGTGCTGGCAACGCTGGCGACCTTCGCGACGCCGGAAATGCACAACTATCTGCTGATGATCATCGCCATCGCCATCGGCGGCGGCGCCGCCTGGGTTTCCGGCAAGCGCGTGAAGATGACCGACATGCCGCAGATGGTGGCGATCTACAACGGCAGGGGCGGCGGCGCGGCGGCGGCCATCGCGGCGCTCGAATTCGCGCGCATGTTCGCGCACGGTGAAAAACTCGCGCCGCTCGTCCTGACGCTTGCCGCGCTCGGCGCCTTCATCGGCGCGGTGTCGTTCTCCGGCTCGTGCGTCGCTTTCGCCAAGCTCCAGGGGCTGATGAACAAGGTCTTCCGGCTGCCGGCGCAGAACGCGGTCAACATCTTCCTGCTCGTCGTCGCGGTTGCGCTCGGCGCCGCCATCGTCGTGCTCCCGCAGCCGGCGGCGTGGATACTGGTCGCCTTTTTCGTCGTCTCGCTCGTCCTCGGCGTCGTCGTCACGACGCCGATCGGCGGCGCCGACATGCCGGTCGTGATTTCCCTGTTCAATGCCTTCACCGGCCTGGCGGTCGGTTTCGAGGGGTTCGTGCTCGGCAACCCGGCGCTGATCATCGCGGGTATCGTCGTCGGCGCCGCCGGCACGCTGCTCACGCAATTGATGGCCAAGGCGATGAACCGCCCGATCAGCAACATCCTCTTCACACCGATCACCGGCGAGGCGCAGACCGGCGATTCCGGCGTCACCGGCACGATGAAGGAAGCCTCGGCGCTCGATGTCGCGGCGATGATGCGCTACGCGCAGAAAGTTATCGTCGTGCCCGGCTACGGCATGGCGGTCGCGCAGGCGCAGCACAAGGTCTGGGAGATGGCCGAACTACTCGAAGAAGCCGGAGTCGAAGTCAAATTCGCGATCCATCCGGTGGCCGGCCGCATGCCGGGGCATATGAACGTGCTTCTTGCCGAAGCCGGAGTTCCTTACGATAAAATCTTCGATCTGGAAGAGATCAATGCCGAATTTGCACAAACTGATGTAGCCTTGGTGATCGGCGCCAACGATGTGGTCAATCCGGTGGCACGCACCGACAAGTCGAGTCCGATCTACGGCATGCCGATTCTCAACGCCGATCAGGCGCAGAATGTGATAGTAATCAAGCGCGGCAGGGGCGCTGGTTACTCGGGCATCGAAAACGCGCTGTTCTACTGCGAAAACACACGCATGTACTACGGCAGCGCGCAGCAGGCGGTAGGCGACCTGGTCACGCAGATCAAGGCGCTTTCCGCCTAGCCCGGCGCAGTCCGCGCGACGGACGGCCGGACCGCGTTTCGGTTGTCCGCTGCTCGCGGTCAACACGGGCGGCCGAAACACAATCCGGCCGCCGGTGTTTCATTTCCTACCCTGCCAGTTTTCGTCTCCGCGCCGCGCGGGAAATCCCCGCGCGGCGCGGAAGAAATATTTATATCAACTTGAAAACCAAGGGGGCGGGTCATGGCATCGAAAACTTCTTTCAGCGACTGGTCGATCGCGACCAAACTCAACGTCGTTCAATTCGTCGCGCTGGCGGTACTGTTCGTCGTCGCCATCACCTGGTTGACGACATGGATGACAAAAATCATCGTCGAGGACAACACCGAGACGGTGCAGCAGATCAACCGTCAGACGCTGAACATGATCCAGGTCTATAACGACACCCTGGAGAAAAACATCGCCCGCATGGGCAACGTCCTGAAGGAATCGCTGCCGTCCGGCTACACGCTAGACACGACGCAGCATGTCGCCGTTGCCGGCACGCCGACGCCGGCGCTCAAGGCGGGCGGCGAAACGCTGAATCTGAATTTCGCCATCGTCGACCGCTTCACCGCGACGAGCGGCGCCGTCGCCACCGTTTTCGTCCGCGACGGCGACGATTTCGTCCGCATCACCACCTCGCTGAAAAAGGAAGACGGCGAGCGGGCCATCGGCACCAGGCTCGACCGCGACCACCCGGCACGCGCCGCGCTGCTGGCGAACAAACCCTTCACCGGCAAGGCGAATCTCTTCAAGCGCGATTACATGACCTATTACCTGCCGATGCAGGATGCTTCCGGCACCATCGTCGGCGCGCTCTTCGTCGGCCTCGACTTCACCTCCGAACTGGCCTCGCTGCGGCAGAAAATACTCGAGATCAAGTTCGGCAAAAGCGGCTACATGTTCGTGCTCGATGCCGGGAAGAATCCGGGCATGATGATCGTGCACCCGACGCTCGAGGGAAAAAATCTCTACGACGAAAAAGACATCAACGGCGTTGCCTACATCCGCGAAATCGTCGAACAGAAAAACGGCGTACTGTCGTACTGGTTCGCCAATCCCGCCGCCGGCGAAACCACGGCGCGCGAAAAAATCGCGGTATTCGACACCATCCCGCAGTGGAACTGGATTATCGTTTCCAGCCTTTATCACGAGGATCTGGCCGTGGAGGCCGTGCGCGTGCGCAATCACCTGATCGTCGGCGCCATCATCCTGTGCGCGCTGCTGTTCATCGTCGTCTTCATCACTTCGCGGCGCTGGGTTGCGCGGCCGCTGACGGAAGCCGTCACCGCGATGGAACAGATCGCCGAGGGCCGCCTGACGATCGCGATTCCCGAACGCGGCAACGACGAAGTGGGGCGCCTGCTGGCGGCCACCAATGTCATGGCCGGTAAAATGCGTTCCGCGCTGGGCGACATCCAGAACGCCGCGCAGCAACTGGCCGACAATGCCGAGCGGCTGGTCAGCACCGCCAACGAGGTTGCCGGGCAATCGGCGCAGCAAAGCGATTCCGCCTCGACGATGGCTTCCAGCATCGAGGAAATGAACGCCAACATCGTCCACGTTTCCGACAGCGCCCGGCAGGCGAACCAGATCTCGATCGATTCCGACCGCGTCTCCAGCGAAGGCGCCGTGGTCATCCAGCAGGCCGCGGACAGCATGACGCGCATTGCCGGCACCGTGCGCACCGCTTCCGATGCCGTCAGCACGCTGGGGCAGGAATCGCAGGCCATTTCCACGATCGTCAACGTGATCCGCGAGATCGCCGAGCAGACCAACCTGCTGGCGCTGAATGCGGCGATCGAAGCGGCGCGCGCCGGAGAACAGGGGCGAGGCTTCGCCGTCGTCGCCGACGAGGTGAGAAAGCTCGCCGAGCGCACCTCGAGTTCGACGCAGGAAATCAGCGCCCTGATCCGCCGCATCCTCGACGGCACGACCAATGCCGTCGCCAGCATGGAAGCGGGCGTGCACCAGGTGGAAGAAGGCGTTTCCTACGCCGGACAGGCCGGCGGGAGCATCGACAGCATCCGGCAGAGCGCCAACCAGGTGACGGCGGCGGTCACCACCATTTCGCACGCGCTCACGGAGCAATCGTCGGCAATTTCCGAAATTTCCCGCAACGTCGAGAAAATCGCCACGATGGCCGACCAGAACAGCCAGATCGCCAGGGAATCGGCGCAATGCGCGGCGGAACTGGAGCACTTGGCACACACGCTGCGGGAACGTATCTCGCATTTCAGCATCTGACGCGGCGCCTGCTTCTTCCTTGCATTTCGTTTTTATCGAAATTACAAATAAAGGAAAATAAACATCTTCTACTGTAGCGATATATCTGTAAAAATTAATATTCATTAATTGGAAAATATGGAATCTTTGCCGCCAAATGCTCACCACTATTTGGCGGCTTTTTCATGATGCAACAGCATCGCCGGAAACAGGCGCCGGGAAAATTCTCCTGGTTTCCCCTGTACGATTGCCGCTGGGAATCGTTCCAACCGTACTTTCCGGCTCGTCACCAGGCCCCCATGCCCCCTATGCTCCCCATGACCCATTTCCGCTTCGTTCTGTCGATGCTCCGCCGGGAATTCCGCAGCGGCGAGTTGCGGCTTCTGTGCGCGGCGCTGGTCGTCGCGGTAGCGGCGCTGTCGATGGTCGGTTTCTTCACCGACCGCGTGTCGCTGGCGCTGGAGCACGAGTCGCACCAGTTGCTCGGCGCCGATCTGCTGCTCGTGGCCGATCACCCATGGCCTAAGGAATTTTCCGATAGCGTGCGCTCACATGGATTGGCGCTGGCACAAACGGAAACACTGCGCAGCATGCTGATGGTCGGAGAAGGCGACGCGGCCCAGGCGCGACTGGTCGAAATCAAGGCAGTGAGCACCGGCTATCCGCTGCGCGGCGGTCTGCGCATCGCTCCCGCAATCAACGCGCCCGACGTTCCGGCACCGGGGATTCCGGCGCCGGGAGAAGCGTGGATCGAGGCGCGGCTGGCGCAAATGCTGAACTTGCGTGTCGGCGACACGGTCGCACTGGGGCAGAAAACATTGGCAATAACGGCGATCCTGACGCTGGAACCGGATCGCGGGGTCAATTTCTTCAATGTCGCGCCGCGTCTGATGATGAATCTCGCCGATATTCCGGCAACCGGGCTGGAACGGCCGGGCAGCCGCATCGATTACCGCCTGCTCGTGGCCGGCGCACCCGGGGCGGTGGCGACATTCCGCGGCGAAATCGCGCCGCGCCTCGGCCGCGGCGAGCGGATCGAGGATGCGGACAGCGCACGTCCGGAAGTGCGTTCCGCGCTCGAACGGGCACGAAAATTCCTCGGGCTGGCGGCACTGCTCGCGGTCATTCTCGCCGCGGTCGCGGTCGCGCTGGCGGCGCGCCGCTACCTGCAGCGCCATCTGGATTCCTGCGCGGTGATGCGCTGTCTCGGCGCAACCGAGCGGTGGCTGTTCAAAACCCATGTGCTGCAATTTGCGCTCCTGGCCGCGCTGGCCTCGCTCGTCGGTTGCGCGCTCGGTTACGCGGCGCATTTCGCGCTTCTTTTCTGGCTCGGACGTTTTCTGGCGGTGGATCTGCCGCAGCCATCGCTGTTGCCGGCATTGCAGGGAGTCTGCGCCGGCATGCTGCTCCTCTTCGGCTTCGCGCTGCCGCCGCTCGCGCGCCTGCGGCGCGTGCCTCCGCTGCGCGTGCTGCGCCGCGAACTGGAGCCGGCGGACGCCGTTTTTCTCGGCGGCTACGCATTCGGACTGATGGCGCTGGTCGCGCTGATGTTCTGGATCGCCGGGGAAATCCGTCTCGGCGCCTACGTCGCGGGCGGCTTCGCCGCCGCGCTCGCACTGTTCGCGCTGCTGGCGCGGGGCGCGGTGCGGCTGATGCTTTTCGTCTCGAATTCGGCACGGAATTTCAGCCGGAATGTTGGACAGAATTCCGGTCAAAATTCCGGCCAGCGTTTCGGCTGGCATTACGGTCTGGCGAACCTGGAACGGCACGCATCCGCGAGCGTGGCGCAAATCGTCGCGCTGGCGCTCGGATTCATGGCGATTCTGCTGCTCACGGCAACGCGCGGCGAACTGCTCACGGCCTGGCAACGCTCGCTGCCGCCGGAAACACCGAACCGTTTCGTGCTCAACATCCAGCCGCAGGCGAAGGACGAGGTAACGGCGTTTTTCCGCCACGCGAACATGGGGCCGGAAATGGCCCCGAAAATGACCCCGGAAACGACGCCGGAAATGGCCCCGATGGTGCGCGGGCGGCTGGCGAAAATCAACGGACGGGAAATACGCGCGGCGGAATTTTCCGAGGAACGGACCCAACGCCTGGTCGAACGCGAATTCAACCTGTCCTGGCGCGCGGGCGACGTTCCGCCGCCGGGAAACCGCATGACGGCGGGACGCTGGTTCACGGCGGCGGACAGCGGCAAGAACCTGGCGTCGGTCGAGGAAGGGCTGGCGAAAACCCTGGGGCTGTCGGTCGGTGACCACCTTGAGTTCTCGGTTGCCGGAGAAACGCTCTCCCTGGAAATCGCCGGACTGCGCAAGCTCGACTGGGATTCGATGCGGGTAAACTTTTTCGTATTGACGCCGCCCGGTGTGCTCGAATCCTACCCGACCAGCTATATCACCAGTTTCTACCTGCCGCCCGGGCGTTCCGGTTTTTCCGACCGCCTGGTGCACGCCTTTCCCGACCTCACGGTGATCGATGTCGACGCGGTTCTGCAACAGGCGCGCACGGTAATGGATCAGGTAACGCACGCGGTACAGTTCGTCTTCCTGTTCGCCCTCGCCGCCGGGGTGATCGTCCTTTATGCCTCGCTGCTCCTGGTATTCGATGAAAAACGGCATGAACTTGCAATAATGCGCGCGCTGGGCGCACGGCGGGCGCAGTTGCGCCGTTCCCTGCTGGCCGAATTCGCCGCGATCGGCGCCGTTGCCGGATTGATCGCTGCGCTCGGCGCCGACGTCGTGGGCATTGTCCTGGGCCGCGAAGTGTTCCAGCTCGATGCCCGTTTCAACCCTTTGCTGCCGCCGCTGGCGGCACTCGGCGGCGGCCTTCTGGCAATGCTTGCCGGCGCCGGAGCCATAGCGCGTCTTTTGCGGCGGCCACCGCTGGAAACCCTGCGCGCCGAACAATAAGACCTTTTGCAAAAACCCTTTCGCAAACGGCGGCCCGATCCCGGTTTTTTTCATCCGCATGAAACAATGGAATTTTGACGCTGCCGTACGTTTGGTTTTTCCCGATTTCGTGCGACCATTCCATTTGCTTCAACCCGGCTGTCGCTCCAAGGTAAAAAATCGTGAGCGAGAATGGGAAAAATTCCCGAAAACCGGCAAGAACGGATTGCCGCCCGGAAATTGCTCACCGATAATCGCAGAATCGGATTCTGTTTGGATCCGCGAGTTTTTGCACGTTTCATCGTGCCCGAGATAGCTCAGATGACGACGCCTCAACCCTCCCTCGAACAGCGTGTGAACGTCCTGTGGTCGCGTTGGCACGACTACGTCGCGTCCGGGCGGTTCGAGCAGTTCGTCGAATTCACCGTCGCGCTGAACAGTCTGGCCGAGCAGTTCTCCAATCTGCGCCTGGCGGGCCTGGTGCGGATGTGCGAAGGGCTCGAGAACAGCGCGCTGCTGCTGTTCGGCAACGCCAACACGCACCCGATCCCGGAGGCGGACCGGAAGGATCTGCAACGGCAGATCGAGGCGCTTGCGGGAACGTTTTCAAACGCGCGCTCGCCGGTCAACGAGCGGCGTACCGACGAGAGCACGGCGGCCAACGTGCCCGACTGGGTGAAACAGCGCACGGTATGGCTGATTGCCGACGAGGAACAGCGGGAAACGACGAAACGCCTGGAGCGGCAATTGCGCTTTTTCGGTTTCCGCACCTATCGCCAGGACTGGGAATCGGTGCCGGCGGCCGACGAACAGCCGCTGGCCGTGCTCTTCTTCTCCAGCCGCCCCTCGGACGACGCGGAACGCCTCGAATTCATCTCCGGCATGCGCCACCTCTGTCCGAGCAGCCAGTTGTTCTTCCTCGGCGTGCCGACCGCGATGGAACCCATCGTGCGGCTGATGCGCTCCGGCATCGACGTGACGACGCCGGCCGACGAACACCCGACGATGGTGCTCGGTCGCATGCTCGACCTCGTGCAGACGCGCGAACAGGAAAAATACCGCGTGCTGGTGGTCGAGGATTCGCGCCTGGCGATGACGATCATCGAGCGCACGCTGGCCGAGTATCACGTCGACAGCATGGCGATCGCCGACCCCAGCAAGCTCCTGGAGACGGTCGACATCTATCATCCGGACCTGATCCTGATGGACATGTACATGCCGCACTTCAACGGCGTCGAAGCCACGCGGGTGTTGCGCCAGATGGACCGTTTCCAGTCGCTGCCGATCATCTACCTGTCGTCGGAATCCGACATCGGCCTGCAGGTGGAAGCACTGCGCCTGGGCGGCGACCAGTTCATCACCAAGCCGTTCAACCCGGTGGTTCTGGCCGCCACGGTGCGCGCCACGATCGACCGCTATCGCGAAGCGCAGCGGTGGACGCAGATGGACGGCCTGACCGGGCTCCTGAACCATACCGCCTCCAAGGCGCGGCTCGCCGCGCTGGTGGAATCCCATCCGCCGGAATCGGGCGGAAAATTGTGCGTGGTGATGATCGACATCGACCGCTTCAAATCCGTCAACGATACCTACGGCCACCCGGTCGGCGACCAGGTGATCCGCGGGCTGGCCTGGCTGTTGAAAGGGCGGCTGCGCACGACCGATATGATCGGGCGCTACGGCGGCGAGGAATTCATCGTCGCCATGCCCAACGCCGACCTGGATCAGGGAATGCGCATCATCGACAACATCCGCGCCGATTTCGCCGCCCTGCCGCACGCCTTTCAGGGCGGCATGCTGCACGCCACGTTCAGCGCCGGTATCGCCAGCTACGGCGTCGCGAATACCGTCGCCAGCCTGACCGAGGCGGCCGATTACGCGCTGCTCGAAGCCAAGCGCAACGGACGTAACCAGGTGCGTTTCGCCTGCCGTCACAACATGACGCTAGGTTCCGTCTGATCACCCGGTGCTGTGTCGTCGCTGTGTCGTGCAGAAACGCGCCGATCCGTTTTCAATCCGCCAAATTCCAGATAACAATTAAATTATATATCTCTACCGTAGCTAATTTTACAGAAAAATTGTTTTCAATAATTAGAAAACAATGAGGCTTTCCCTTTGAAAAACAGTGTTTACGGCGACCTGCCGCTTTTCTCCTATCGCAAATACTGGGCGCGGCGATTCGGCACGGCGCCGTTTTTGCCAATGTCGCGCGAAGAAATGGAGGCGCTCGGCTGGGATTCCTGCGACATCGTCCTCGTCACCGGCGATGCCTATATCGACCATCCGAGCTTCGGTATGGCGCTGATCGGGCGGCTGCTCGAAGCGCAGGGATTCCGCGTCGGCATCATCAGCCAGCCGGACTGGCGCTCGGCGGCGGATTTCCGGCGGCTGGGCCGCCCGAACCTCTTCTACGGCGTCACCGCCGGCAACATGGACTCGATGGTCAACCGGTACACCTCGGAGCGCAAAATCCGTTCCGACGACGCCTACACGCCGGGCGGCCTGGCCGGAAAGCGCCCGGACCGCGCGCTGGTCGTCTATGCGCAGCGCTGCCGCGAAGCTTATCCGGATTCCGTCGTCGTACTCGGCTCGATCGAAGCGAGCCTGCGCCGCGCCGCGCATTACGACTACTGGTCGGATACCGTGCGCCGCTCCGTGCTGCCCGACGCCAAGGCCGACCTGCTCATCTTCGGCAACGCCGAGCGCGCCGTCGTCGCGCTGGCGCACCGCCTCGCGGCGGGTGAGCCCGCCGGCGCCATCCGCGATCTCCCCGGCACCGCGTTTCTGTTGCCGCGCGGCGAAACCCCCGGTCCCGGCTGGTCCGTGCGCGACGCGACGACACCCGCGGCGGCAACGCATCTGGCGATCATTACGCCCGCCGCCGCCACTGCTCCGGCAACATTTCCGCTGCACTTTCACGAGCGGGAAACGAAGCGCCGCGAACGCCTGGAAGAGCATCTGGAAGAACACCTGAACGAACGCGCGCAAACGGCGTTGCGCCTGCCCGCCTTCGAAGCGGTGCGCGACGACCCGGTGTTGTATGCGCACGCCTCGCGCATGCTGCACCTCGAATCGAACCCCGGAAATGCGCGCGCGCTGGTGCAGGCGCACGGCGAGCGCGATGTCTGGATCAATCCGCCGCCGCAGCCGCTCACCACGCCGGAACTCGACGGCGTCTACGCCCTGCCGTACCAGCGCAAACCCCACCCCGCGTACGGCGGCGCAAAAATCCCGGCTTACGAGATGATCCGGTTTTCGGTCAACATCATGCGCGGCTGTTTCGGCGGCTGCACTTTCTGTTCGATCACCGAGCACGAGGGGCGCATCATCCAGAACCGCTCGGAAGAATCGATCCTCAAGGAAATCGAGGAAATCCGCGACAAGACGCCAGGATTCACCGGCATCGTCTCCGACCTCGGCGGACCGACCGCGAACATGTACCGCATGCGCTGCAATGACGCCGCGGTCGAGGCTGTCTGCCGCCGGCTCTCCTGCGTCTATCCCGACATCTGCCCACGGATGGATACCGACCATGCACCGCTGATCCGGCTCTACCGCAAGGCGCGCGCGCTGCCGGGCATCAAGAAAATCCTGATCGGCTCCGGCCTGCGCTACGACCTCGCCGTGCGTTCGCCGGAATACGTGCGGGAACTCACCACGCACCATGTCGGCGGCTATCTCAAGATCGCCCCCGAGCACACCGAGCCCGGCCCGCTTTCGTACATGATGAAACCCGGCGTCCAGGCCTACGAGCGCTTCAAGACGATGTTCGAGCACTACTCCCGCGCCGCCGGCAAGGAACAGTACCTGATCCCGTATTTCATCGCCGCGCATCCGGGCACGACGGTCAACGACATGCTCAACCTCGCCCTCTGGCTGAAGAAAAACGGCTTCCGCCCCGACCAGGTGCAAACCTTCCTGCCGACGCCGATGGCGCTCGCCACCGCGATGTACCACACGCGCAGAAATCCGCTGCGCCGCATCGATCCTTCTTCCGTCACTGTCGACACCGCGCGCGGCGGCCGCGAGCGCAAACTGCACAAGGCATTCCTGCGCTATCACGACCCCGCCAACTGGCCCCTGCTGCGCGAAGCGTTGCGCGCGATGGGCCGTACCGACCTGATCGGCAGCGGGAAAAAGCATCTGGTGCCCGCTGCACAGCCGTTTCATCGAATGCAGCCGGCGCAACCGGCCGCACAGGAACGGATGGGAAGCAAGCGGAAAAACGTGAGCAAGGATGCGCGAGGCGGCAATAAGCCCGGCAATAAGAAATCCCGCGCGGGCTGCGCGCGGGATTCCAGAAAAAAGTAACGTTTCAGCGGCTTTGTTTCATAAATCAATAAGTTGGCGGTTATTTGTGCAACAAAGCCCCTTCAAGGCGTTAACGGTTGCAACTTGGCATTGCGAACAACCTCTTCCAATCCCAGTTTTTTGTAGAGTCGGTCAAACTTTTTATCATCGCGAGGAAATGAATTCGTCAATGCTTTTCCGTCGGTTTGAAAAAGTCTCTCCCATTCCTTTCCTTCTCCCGCACAAAAGCCCCGCTCATCCATCGGCGTACAGGTGTACCACAGAAAAAGATAGTGTTTTCCGTCTTTCGCCTCCAGGCAGGCCCAGGCGCTGACCAGACTATCCAGCAATATTCTGTCGAATGTCGGTTTATGGGCGGCCCGACTGTCCAGACGCAATTTCTTTTTTACATTTTTCTGATTATTGCTGACGAAGACACTTTGTTTGATGACTTGTCTTTCCATATAGGCAGGATCATCGAAGAACTGCGTCGCAGCTTCCACCACCGCATCACCGCAAACAAGCCTGGCGTGCTCTTCCTCAATTCTGGCGGAGGCCGCCTCTGCCGGGAAGCATGCAACCAGCAAAAACAGGAAAACGGGCGTTAACCTCAATGTCATTTCTGATCCGCCACATATTGATCAAACAAACGGCAGGCTTCCTCCATGGTCATTTTTGACTGCTTTGCCCCCGGCAATGAAGTCCACTCGCTACGCAACAGGGGAATTGCCTCTTTAACCTTTCCTTCCTGCACATACTTCAGTGCCCTGCGTTCCTGTAATTTGGAGCGTGCGAGCTTATCCTGAGATGCGGGAGAAAAATCAGTCACAATTCCCTTGCGTTGTGCTTCAGCCCATGTTCTGTGCAGAATTTGATAAGCACCGGCAGCCGTGGATTTCTTCCCCCATTTTTCTATCGGCTCGGGTCCGGGATGAGCCGCCGTATCCGCGACTTTCTCACCACCAGACCGGATGTAATAGACGCTTGAATCATCCTTTCCATGCTCGGCGCGGCGAATCAGCCGCAAGAAAGCCTTGACGTTTTTTTCTTCGGTTTCTCCCGACATTGCTCTTTCCCCTGAAATAAAATTCAAATATCATGAATTGCGGGCGCAACGGGGTCAAACGCAAAGACACCCAGACACCCGCGGCGATGCGTACAACAGAAACGAACGAAATGGAGCTGAAAATGAACCTGGGACGATGGCCCCTGGCTTCCGGACTGTTAAAGTACAGTCTCTGATTGTGTGTCATGTGGTGCCCAGGAGAGGACTCGAACCTCCACAGTGTTGCCACCGCTAGGACCTGAACCTAGTGCGTCTACCAATTCCGCCACCTGGGCAAGGGGTCGAAAGAAGCGGGAATTCTAAAGGAACCGGGGTAAATGTCAATAAAGAAGTTATCGAAAGTGCGCCGTCACGATCCTTTTTTTGAGCGCGAGGCGAAAAAATACGATTTTCCACTGCCGTCGCGCGAGTACGTCCTGCAAGTTCTGGCGCAGGAAGGAAAACCGACCCGATTCGAGCATCTATGCACATTGCTCGACGTGCAGAAGCACGAAACCGAGCATTTTCGCCGCCGCCTCGGGGCGATGGAGCGTGAGGGGCAACTGATGCAGAACCGCAAGGGCGCCTACATCGTGCCCGAACGCGCGCATCTGATTTCCGGTCGCATCGAAGGACACAAGGACGGCTACGGTTTTCTGTTGCCCGACGACGAGGCCGAGCCGGATATTTTCCTCGATTCGCGGCAGATGAGCCGGGTGCTGCACGGCGACCGGGTTCTGGTGCGCGTTTCCGGCGTCGACCGCAAGGGGAGGCGCGAGGGCGTCATCGTCGAAATCCTCGAACGTGCCAACCGGGAAGTAGTGGGACGCGTGCTGATCGAGCACGGCATCGTTTTCGTGGTACCGGAAAACAAGCAGATCGCGCAGGAAATCCTGCTCGCGCCGGAAAAGAAGAACAAGGCGAAGGCCGGCGAAGTGGTCGTGGTCGAGATCATCGAACAGCCGTCGCGCCACGCACAGCCGATCGGCCGCATCATCGAGCGGCTCGGCAATTACGCCGATCCGGGCATGGAAATCGAGATCGCGCTGCGCAAGTACGATCTGCCGTTCGCTTTCTCGAAGGCGGCGCAGGCGGAAACGAAAGCGCTGCCGAATCAAGTGAAGAAAACCGACTGCGAAGGCCGCGTCGACCTGCGCGCCCTGTCGCTGGTAACGATCGACGGCGAGACGGCAAAGGATTTCGACGACGCGGTGTACGCCGAGAAAAAGGGACGCGGCTGGCGGCTCGTTGTCGCCATCGCCGACGTCAGCCATTACGTGCGCCCCGGCATGGCGCTCGATGCCGAGGCATTGCAGCGCGGCAATTCGGTGTATTTTCCGCGCCGCGTGATCCCGATGCTGCCGGAAAAACTTTCGAACGGGCTGTGCTCGCTCAATCCGGATGTCGAGCGGCTGGCGATGGTATGCGACATCGACGTCGCTTCCTCCGGCGCGCTCAAGGATTACCGCTTCTACCCCGCCGTCTTCCGCTCGCGGGCACGGCTCACCTATACCCAGGTCTGGGACTGGATCTCCGGCGCCAGGACGCCCGAAACCCCTGCCGAGGAAACGCTGCAGCCGCATCTGCGAACGCTGTACACGCTTTATCAGACACTGGCGAAGGCGCGTTCGAAACGCGGCGCGATCGATTTCGAAAGCACCGAAACGATGATGCTGTTCAACGAACAGGGCAAAATCGACAATATCGTCCCGGTGGAACGCAACGACGCGCATCGCCTGATCGAGGAATGCATGCTCGCGGCCAACGTCTGCGCCGCCGATTTTCTCGAACGGAGCAAACACCCCTGCCTGTACCGCGTACACGAAGGCCCGACGCCGGAAAAACTCGAAGCCCTGCGCACTTTCCTGAAGGAATTCGGGCTCACGCTCGGCGGCGGCGATTCGCCGCACGCCAAGGATTACGCCGCGCTGCTGGAACGCACGCGCGCGCGTCCCGATGCAGGACTGTTGCAGACGGTGATGCTGCGCTCGCTGCGGCAGGCGATGTACAGCCCCGACAACGTCGGCCATTTCGGCCTTGCCTATGAGCATTACACACACTTCACTTCGCCGATCCGCCGCTACCCCGACCTGCTCGTGCACCGCGCGATCAAGGCGGTGCTGGCGGGCGAACGCTACCAGCCGGCGGGCAACTGGGAGGAAATCGGACTCGCCTGCTCGATGACCGAACGCCGCGCCGACGAAGCCACCCGCGACGTCGATAACTGGCTCAAGTGCTACTACATGCGCGAGCGCATCGGCGAGGAATTCTCCGGCACCATCGCCGCCGTCGTGCCGTTCGGCGTCTTCGTCGCGCTCGACGAGGTTTACGTCGAAGGGCTGGTGCACGTTTCCGAACTGGGCGAGGATTATTTCCAGTACGACAACATCAAACACCAGATGCTGGGCGAGCGGACCGGAAAACGCTACCGGCTGGGCGACCGCCTGTACGTGAAACTGGTGCGCGCCGACCTGGAGACAGGGCGGATCGACTTCGTGCTCGCCTCGCAACTGCCTGAGACGGCGGGAAAAACGGCAGCGGTGAGAAACAGCGCCGGCGTCGCGAAACTGCCAACGACTCCGCCAACGAAACCATCAAAAACCCCAGCAAAAACCCCGGCGAAAAAGGGCAAAGCGGAGAACAAAACAAAGCCCGGGGCAGAAAAAGGCAAGACGGGAAAAAGCGATTCCGGGAAACGGAGGAAAATTCCGCGGAAATGACAGGGCGCCGCCCACTTCCCAAGGGTTATGGCGGTTCTCGTCGGCGAATGCGGAAAGGGAAATTTTGGAAATTTTGGAAATTTTCCGGAAGTTGCGGCGGAAAAATCAGAGAGACATCCGCTTGAAAATCCGTTCCGGGATATGGCGGATGATGAACATGATCAGCCGCCAGAACGACGGCAGATAGATCTCATCCTTGCGCCGGTCGATAGCGCGGACGATACCGCGCGCGATGTCGCCGGGCTGTGCCCAGAGCGCGCCTTTTTTCAGCGCCGCTGTCATCGGCGTGTCGACGAAACCGGGCTTGATTGTCAGAACATGCACGCCCTTGCGGTCGAGGCGATTGCGCAGGCCCGAAAAAAAATGTGCGACAAATGCCTTGGCGGAACCGTAAACGTAATTGCTGCCCCGCCCGCGGTCTCCCGCAACCGAGCCGATAACGGCCAGGCAGCCGCCGCCGCGCGCCTCGAAATAAGTGGCGAGCCGTGTCGCCAGCGCGATCACCGAGAGCGCATTGACGTTCATTTCATGCAGGGTTTCCTCCACCGAGCTTTCGCAGCGCTTCTGGTCGGAAAGGGAACCGTGCGCGATCAGCGCGATATCGAGGCCGCCGAGCGAGGAAAGCGCGGCTTCCTGCATTTTCTCGTGCTGGTCGAACGCGGTGGCATCCATGGTGAAAGTCTTCACCCGGCGCGCACCGCGAACTTTCAGGTCGGCGGCGATTTCCTTCAAGCGTTCCCGGTCGCGCCCGACCAGGAACAGCGCCGCGCCCTCTTCCGCCCACAGGCGCGCCGTCGCTTCGGCAATCGCGGAAGTGGCGCCGACGATGAGGATATTCCGGCCGCCGCTCGTCCGCTCTTCCAATGTTTTACTCGGCGTTTTTTCTGTTTCTGGCAGTTGACTCATATAGGGCTCATACAAGGCTCATACAAATACGGTAAAGCTTGAAAACCGGGAAAAATATTGCCCCCGTTCCGAAAAAACCAGAGAGCATTCAAATGACTGTAAAACCGGCGCTTTTCCAAATAAATTAAATAATTTCAACTATAAACCCACTACAATAACCGAAGTTAATTTAAGTTTATATAGAAAATAACGGTTTCTCCGAACAGAGATACCGGGAAAATTTCATGAATGCAGCTATCGATCAGGGAACCTGCGCCCTCGGCATGCGCGAAAGGATGATATCGGTTTTGCGCATCAGCCCCGGCGCAAAGCGGTTGCGGTCGTAAAAGCGCGGGTTGGGCACCATCGCGGCGAGCTTGGCGGCCTGCGTCGGCGTCAGCGCCTTGGCGGAAACGCCGTAATAATGCCGTGCCGCCGCCTCGATCCCGAAGATGCCTTCGCCCCATTCGACGATATTCAGATACACCTCGAAAATCCGCCGCTTGTTCCAGCTCTGCTCGATCATCAACGTGACGACGGCCTCCTCCCCCTTGCGCCAGAAGGATTTGTGCGGCGACAGGAAAAGGTTCTTCGCCAGTTGCTGCGAAATCGTCGAACCGCCCGCGACGATACGGCCCTTCTTCTGGTTTTTTTCCATCGCCTTCTGGATGCCGTCCCAGTCGAATCCCTCGTGGTCGACGAATTTGGCGTCTTCGGCAGCGATGATCGCGCGCTTCAGATGCGGCGAGATCTGATCGTAATCGACCCACTGCCATTGCAGTTGCGCATCGGGATTTTTCTCGCGCAATTCGGAAAGGCGCAGATCCATGAAACGGGTACTGCCGGGATTGGCCTGCCCCCAGTACAGCACCCAGCCGAGCAGCCAGAGCTGATAGGCGATGACCAGAAGAATCACGGCGAACAGCAGACGACGCAGCCACTTCCAGCCGCCGCGAGCGGTATTCTTCACGCTTTGCCCGGAACGGGCGAAAAAACCGGACGAGGCCATGTGTTCGCTTTCTTCAGTTTTCATTCGTCCGGCGGGAAACAGCGGCACGGTTCCGCCGCTTCAATTCCAGTTCCGTCCTCAGCAGGGCAAGCACCGGCGCGGTATCCGGCCGTACACCGCGCCAGATGAAAAAGGCTTCCGCGGCCTGCTCGACGAGCATGCCAATGCCATCGCACAACCGCGCGGCGCCGAGGCCGCGCGCATAAGCGAGAAACGAAGTTTCTTCCGCGCCATAGATCATGTCGTAGGCCAGCGCATCGGCGGCAAAAATACCGCCCGGCAACTCCGGAACTTCACCGCTCAATCCGGCGGCGGTAGCGTTGATCACGATGTCGAACTGCTCGCGATCGTTGCCGAGTTCGCGCAACGGGCCGGCGGTCAGGCCGTCGACGGCAAAGCGTTCGCGCAGCGCCAACACCAGCGCCAGCGCCTTGGGCGCGGTGCGGTTGGCGAGATGCAGCCGCGCCGGTTCGCATTCGAGCAGAGGCAGAATCGCGCCACGCGCGGCGCCGCCGGCGCCGAGCAGCAGAATCCGCCGCCCGGAAAGAGCGCATTGCAGATTCCGCGTCAGGTCGCGGACGAGTCCGGCGCCGTCGGTGTTTTCGCCGCGGATCGTGCCGGGCGCGGTAAACGTCAGGGTGTTGACCGCTCCTGCGGCGGCGGCGCGTTCACTCGTCTCGGTGCACAGCGCATACGCCTGTTCCTTGAACGGAACGGTGACATTGGCGCCGCGCCCTCCGGCGGCGGCAAACGCCGAAACCGCGGCGGCAAATCCGTCGCGCGGCTCAAGCGGCGCCAGAATGGCTTCGTAGGAAATATTCTCTCCGGTCTGGAGGGCGAACGCGGCATGAATGCGCGGCGACAGGCTGTGTTCGATGGGATTGCCTAATACGCAGTAACGGTCGCTCATCGGCTGTCCTTTGTCTCGAGACTATCGTGGCGGGTAAATGACCACACCCGCGAAATGACGATTTCATCGGCTTCCTTCCGGATCTCCGGCGGAAACGGCGGATACGGCGCGGCCATCTTGACGATGCGCCGGGCCGCGTCGTCGAGGATCCTGTGGCCGGAAGAACGGGTGATCTCGACCTCTCCGACGTTGCCGTCGCTCTTGATCGTCACCGTCAGCAGTAAATCGCCGTACAGGCGTCCACGCGCTTCCTGAGGGTAGTTGAGCGTGCCGATGCGCTCGACCTTCTGCCGCCAGGCTTCGACATACATCGCGTCGCGGTATTTTTCGGCACGCGCGCCGATGAACTTGCGCCGCGGGCGCTTGCTGTACTCATCCATTTCCTTGGCGATTTCCGCCTCCAACCTTGCCATCGCCAGCGCCGAACTGGCGAGGTCCTGCCCGGAAGGCACCGGCGCCGGAGCGGGCTCTTCCGCCGGTTTTTCCTGCTTTTGCTTCGCCAGCGCGCGCTCCTGCGCTTTCGTCTGCGCCAGCAGCCGCTGCTGTTCCGCTTCCGCCGCGCGCAATTGCCGTTGCTTGAGTTCCAGTTCGGAACCGGTACGGTTTTTCTGCGATGGCGGCAACGGCGTTTTGGCACGGCGCTTGGCATCGGTATTGCCGCCGCCGTCGAGGTTCGCCTGCGCCAGCGCCTGCGCATCGGTGGGCTTGCGCGCCGATTTGCTGTTGACGAGGATGATTTCCAGCGCCCGGTCCTGGAATTTGCGTGAGGCATCGGGGAACGTGAAATGAATCGACAGGATCAGAACGTGCAGCGAAATCGAAACGGCCAGCGCCAGTTGCAGGCGCCACGACGAAGGCGCCCGGTAGGGAACGCCGTGGGAAACGGCCGCCGGGCCATGCGCCGGGGCGAAAGACGAATTCATCCTCCCTCCCCTTCCGTCCGCACCACGCCGCCTTGACCGCTATCGGAACCGCCTCCCTCGGAGTCACCTCCCTCGGTGCCGGCAACAGCGCACTCATCGGTATTCTCGTCGGCAAACTCCGCGAGCGCTTCTTCCGAAGCCGTCTCCGGCAGCGTTTCCAGATAACGGCAATCGATCTCGAGCGAAAGTTCATCCCACGATTCGAGCGCGAGCAGCACCCGTTGCCCCGGTTTCAACTCCGGCAGCGACGGCACGCGCAACACGAGCGGCAGCGCATCGAGCTTGACCAGATTTTCGCGGCGCACGGTGGCGGCGATACGGCGCCTGTTTTCCTGGCGCAGCCAGCGCAGACACCAGTAGCGCTCCATGCCGCGCTGGAATTCCGCGTACGCGGCATAGGTCAGTTCGAAATCGCGCAACGCCGCGAACAACGCGTCCGACTTGGCGCCGAAATACGGCGTCCGTTCCTGAAGCAAAGCGATCAGTTGCCACTGGTTGATGAGATCGGCATAGCGGCGCAACGGCGACGTGCTCCACGCATATTGCGCCACGCCCAGGCCTTCGTGCGGCAGCGGCGAAGTCGTCATCCGTACCTTGCCGCCGGTCTGCGCGCGGTATAGCGCGGGAACGCGGCGTTCTGCGAACAACGCGCCCCAGGTGCTGTTGGCGACGATCATCAGTTCCGACACCAGCATGTCGAGCGGGCTGCCGCGCGGACGCGCTTCGATGGCGACATGGCACGCTTCCGGCCGCACCGGATCGCCCGTGATGGTAAACGTGTAATCGTGTACACCCTGTACCGCCGCCGGCTTGCCCCGCCGCGCCTCGCAGGCGCGCGCGAAACGCCAGAGCAGCGCCAGTTCGCGGCGGAACGGGAAATCGGGAATACCGGCTTCATCCTGTACTTCCCGCGCTTCCTGCATTCCCTGCGCCTCCGCCGCCACGATAGCCGCCACCGTCTGCGCGTTGAACAACGGCTCGATTTCGTGATGACGCAGATTGGCGCGCACCGGAACGATTTCCAGGCGCGATTCGTGCGCCGCGATATCCAGTTCCGGCGTCACCGTCAAATACAGCGACAACGCCGGAATTTCGTGTCCTTCCGTCAGCGTATACCGCTCGACGACGGCCTGCGGCAGCATCGTGATCTTGTCTCCCGGCATATACACGGTCGACAGCCGCTCGCGCGCAACGGCGCCGAGCGGCGAGTCCGGCAGGATGCCCAGCCCCGGCACCGCGATGTGAATGCCGACGCGCCAACCGATGCCAGGCAGCGTCGCCACCGAAAACGCGTCGTCGATCTCGGTCGTCGCCGCATCGTCGATCGAAAACGCCGCCGCCTCGGCGCGCGGCAGCACGACCTGGGGCTCCGGCACGGCGGCTTCGAGTTCCGCCTTGTGTCCCGGCCCCTGCGGAAAATATTCGACGAGAAAGCGCTGCAGATGATATTCGTAAGGAGAAGCCAGCGCGCCGCACAGCAACAGCAACTGCGCCGGAGTCTTTCCAGTGGCGGCGCAGGCGGCTTCGAGCGCCTTGGTTTCGATGCGGTTGCGGTCCGGCTTGTACAGCAGGTTTTTGATCAGCGGCGGAAACTCCGGCGGCAACTGCCCGTTTTTCAGCGCCTCGCACATGCGCTCGATGGCGAGCGCCTGCTGCTTCTTTTTTTCAAGGCCGGCCAGAGCGGCAGCCAGAATGTCGGCAGGAGCCTTGCGGAAACGGCCTTTGCCTTTGCGATGGAAATAGATGGGGGCGGCCTGAAGCGCGAGCAGGACCGCAGCGGCCTCGACCGGGGAGGCTTCGTGACCGTAGTAGTCGCGGGCAAAATCAACAAAAGAAAATTCGCCATCGTTTACGCATTCCCACAAAAAATCGGCCTCGATCTCCTCCGCCAGCGGCTCCGCCGCGGCCAGAAGCTGCGCCGCGCCAGGGGCCTGGAAGCGGAGCAGGATATTCGCCGCCTTGACCTTGGTGCGTTTCCCGGAAACGGTTTCGATATGCAGAGAAGTTTCGTTCTCGGTCAGGATCGAACCCGTTTTACAACTGTTATCTTCTTCGAACAATACAAACATCGTATGGATTATAACCCCGCAAATTCAACGATTTTTTCCAGATACGCGGGGAAGCGGGTGAAGCTGTGGTCCCCGCCGGGCAGCGCGATCAGCTCGCTGCCGGCATACGACGCGGCGGCCAGCCGCCAGTCGAGCACCTCATCGCCCTCTTCAAGCAGAACCAGATAGCGCCCGGGCGCAATCGACGGCGGCGTCAGCGCGGAAAGTTCGGCAGCATGTTCCTTGGTGAATTCGAAAGCCTCGTCGGTATGAAAATTCCGGTGCGTGCCGATGAAATGGGTCAATGCCAGATGCCCCGGCACCACCGGGTTGATCAGCACCGCCCGCAAGTCGAATTTTTCCGCCAGATGCGCGGCATAAAAACCGCCGAGCGAACTGCCGACCAGCGTCAGCGGACGCGGCGCGGCTTCGAGCAGTTGTGCTGCCGCGGCGATCGCCTCCCGGGGCACGGGGGAAAGAAACGGACAGAGAAAACGCTCCGCCCAACCCCGCTCCGCGTAATATTCGGCCAGCAGGCGCGCTTTCCACGAAGCGGGCGATGAACAAAAACCATGCAAATAAAGAAGCGCGCCCGGCATATATTTATTTGTAGAAAAAGAATGAAAAAAGAGTAGAATGATGTATTAAGAAATCCGCGTTTCGGATCATTCGGACCAGCGGAAAAAGAAACAGCCAAGAAACAGCCGAAGAGGAGACAAATCGAGCGGCGATTTTAACGCGAGTCCGGCTTCCAAACCATATGCAATTCCCTATGTAACCCCATACGCAAGTTCCCGAGCCAGCCCGGATATAAAACTTTCGTCATTAGAACGAACCGTCCAAAGGAGGGGACGGCAATCTGATTCATCTTCGGCCCATTCAGATCCATTCCGGCATTCAGCACGGCATTTCGCCCGGCATCGTCATTTCAGCTTTCCACTTTTCCCTGTTCCAAAAAAGCAATCCGCATCCAGCAGTCCCGCATCTGTAAGTTCGCCGTAAGCAACAGTCAGAAGTCTGTAAGTTTCCCTGCATAAGCTTCAGGTGCATTTCCGAAACTCCGTGAAACTTTCGGTTTTTTCATGGGTCTGGAATGCCGTCACACACGACAGGAGGAATACCAACATGGCAACTGGAGAGATCAACTGGGCGGCCGTCGACGCCGACCCGCGTTTTCAGGAACTGCACCGGAAAAAAACCCGGTTTCTCGCATTCCTGATGATTTTTTCAATCATCTACTACTTTCTGCTGCCGATCGGGGCAGCCTATTTCACCGACCTGTTCAAGATCCAGGTCTTCGGCCCGGTCAACCTGGGATTGCTCTTCGCGCTGTCGGAATTCATCGTGGCGTGGGGCATCGCGGCTTACTACACCGTTCGCGCCAACGGCGAATTCGACCGCATGGCGGAAGAAATCAACCGTGAAATCACCGCGAAATACATGACGGGGGCAAAATAATGAAATTCTTCGACCGGAAAACCATTCTGCTGTTCGTCACCGGCCTGGCCGCGATCTTCAGCGCCCCGGCGCTGGCCCAGAACGCCGTCAACGATGAATACCGCTGGGTAACGTTCGCCGTCTTCGCCGCGATCATCGCGACGACCATGTTCGTTACCTACATCGCGGCCAAGCGCGTCAAGTCGGCCTCCGACTTCTACACCGCCGGCGGCGGCATCTCCGGCGTGCAGAACGGCTGGGCGATTGCCGGCGACTACCTCTCGGCAGCCTCCTTCCTCGGCATCGCCGGACTGATCTCGATCTGGGGCTACGACGGCTTCATGTACTCGGTCGGCTGGCTGGTGGCCTACATCACCGTGCTGCTGGTGATCGCCGAGCCTTGCCGCAACATCGGCAAATACACGCTCGCCGACATCCTCTCGTACCGCAACGATCCGAAGAAAACGCGGATCTTCGGCGCCCTGTCGGTCATCACCGTTTCCACCTTCTACCTCACCGCGCAGATGGTCGGCGGCGGCGTGCTGGTGAAAACGCTGATCGGCATCGACTACGAAATTTCCGTCATCACCGTCGGCATCCTGATGCTCGCCTACGTCCTCTTCGGCGGCATGGTGGCGACGACCTGGGTGCAGATCATCAAGGCCGTCCTCCTCGTGATCGCCTCGATCACCATGGTCGTGCTCGTCTGGAGCCAGTACGGATTCTTCGGCGACTTCCTGCAGAACGCCGTGAACGATCCGAAGATCCAGCAGCGGGTCGCCACCATCCTCGGCGACGCGGCGAAGAACATGACGCCCGCGGAACTCGGCCAGCGCTTCCTTGAGCCCGGCCTGCTCTTCAAGGCGCCGATCGACCAGATCTCGCTCGGCATGGCGCTCGTCTTCGGCACCGCCGGCCTGCCGCACATCCTGATGCGTTTCTTCACCGTGCCGACGGCCAAGGATGCCCGCATCTCCGTCGTCTGGGCGATGAGCATCATCGGCGGCTTCTACGTCCTCACCCTGTTCCTCGGCCTCGGTGCGGCCATCAAGGTCGGCGCGCCGACCATCATCGCCGTCGATGCCGGCGGCAACATGGCGGCCCCGCTGCTCGCACAGGCGCTCGGCGGCGGCGCGGACAGTCTCCTGGGCAACTTCATGCTCGCCTTCGTCGCTGCCGTGGCCTTCGCCACCATCGTCGCCGTCGTCGCCGGGCTGGTGCTCGCCGCCGCCTCCGCGATCGCACACGACCTCTACGTCGGCGTAATCAAGGGCGGGCACGCCTCGACCGAAGAACAGGTCAAGGCCGCGCGGATCGCCACCATCGTCTTCGGTGCACTGGCCATCGCGATCGGCATCGCCGCCAAGGGGCAGAACGTCGCTCACCTCGTCGCGCTTGCCTTCGCCGTCGCCGCTTCCGCCAACTTCCCATGCGTGCTGATGACGCTCTTCTGGAAGCGCTGCAACACCGGCGGCATCATCGGCGGCATGATCGTCGGCACCCTGCTCTCCATCGGCCTCGTCCTCGTTTCGCCGAACATGACCTATCCGCAGGTGGTACGCGCGGCGGCGCAAAAAGTGCTCGATGGCGCCCCGGCGCGTCAGGCAGGCATCGACACCCTGCTCGCCTCCGGCAATCCTGAAGAAGCGAAAAAGGCGAAATCGGCGCAGAACAGCCTCGACAAGGCCATCGCCAAGGCGCAGGCCGACATCAAAGCCAACGAAGGCAAGGAAGTCTCCATCGTCGGTCTCGAAAAGCCGCTGGTCGAACTGAAGAACCCCGGCATCATCTCGATTCCGCTGGGCTTCCTCGCGGTCATCCTCGGTTCGCTGCTCTACCGCGACCGCAAGGCCGAAGAAATCTGGGAAGAAGTCTACGTGCGCCAGAACACGGGAATCCTCGCTACGAAGGCCCATGCCCACTAGAGCTTCTGCAACAGGTTGCTCCCTGTTTCCGGCCTTCGGGCCGGTTTTTTTTGGAGGACAGGAAAAAGAGCGAAAGGTGTTTCCGGACGTTTCCCGATATTGCCATCCCCCGGCAACGGAACGACGGCAGACGGCACCGCGACCGAGATTCTTCCTTTGACGCCGTCCTCGCCTGTTGTTAGAATGCGCCCTTCTGTTTCCCGGCCAGATAGCTCAGTTGGTAGAGCAGCGGACTGAAAATCCGCGTGTCGGCAGTTCGATTCTGCCTCTGGCCACCAGCAATAAAAAAGGCCCGCCGTAAAACGCGGGCCTTTTTTATTGCTCTGCAAAACCTTCATCTCACTGGTTTCATCGACTCCTCGCGCCGCGAGCGAACATAACATCTCGTCATGCCGTTACTCCGGTACCGATCGTTGCCGGATTCAAGGTCGGATAGTCCGTGTAGCCTTTTGTCGTACCGCCGAAGAAGGTATTACGGTCGGCTTCGTTGAAGGGCGCGTCGGCCTGCAACCGTTCGACGAAATCCGGATTCGCCAGCACCGCCTGGCCGTAGGCTTCCAGCTCGGCCAGGCCCGATACCACGTCAGACCCGATCTGCTCGCGCATCCGACCCGGACGATTCAGGACCAACGTACCTTTCCAGAGTCTGCGGATGTCGCCCAACAGCGGTTCGTTCCCCTGGTGCATGATGTGCAGGTAAACCAGCCCCAGTTGGTCCAGTTCGGCGACCAGATAGCGATACAGATCCGGCCCTTCGGCACCTTCGTCGATGCCCCACATCAGCGTACCGGGCGAGAGGCGGATCGCTGTCCTGTCCGCGCCGATTTCCCCGGCAATCGCAGCAGCGACTTCGATGGCGAAGCGGGCCCGGTTTTCGATGGAACCGCCATATTCGTCGGTACGCGTGTTGGCGCTCGGTGCGAAAAACTGCTGGATCAGGTAGGCGTTCGCGCCGTGGATTTCGACACCATCGGCGCCGGCCTCGACCGCACGACGGGCTGCGTGGCGGAAATCCTGGACAGTCCGGCGCACTTCCTCGGTGGTCAGAGCGCGCGGCGCGGGAATATCCTGCATGCCCTGGACCGTGAACATCGGCGCGCCCGGTGCGATGGCCGAAGGCGCAACGCCCTGGCGGTGGTGTGGCGTGTTGTCCGGATGTGACATGCGCCCGGCGTGCATGAGCTGGATGAAAATGTGACCGCCCCTGGCGTGTACGGCGTCGGTGATCTTCTTCCAGCCGGCGACATGTGCATCGGTATAGATGCCCGGTGTGGCCAGGTAGCCCTGGCCGTCGTCCGAGGGCTGCGTGCCTTCGGCGACGATCAGGCCGACGCCGGCGCGCTGGGCGTAATACTCGGCGGCCGGTTCACCTGGCGTGCCGTCGAACCGGGCGCGCGAACGGGTCATCGGCGCCATGACCAGGCGGTTTTGCAGAATGCAGCGGCCGACGCGGACGGAATCGAACAGTTTATTCATGATGAAATCCTCGAATACGGTGGTGGATGGAAGAAAGGGCGGCCCGTCTTCTACGAAGCCGCGCCATGGATACCTGCCCGGGCTGCCAGCGCTTCGGTGGCAGCCATGAATTTGCGGATGTGTCGGTCGGGCAG
>JAVBTC010000134.1:0-18008 GCA_031556405.1 Rhodocyclaceae bacterium | reverse complement strand
GACACAATCTGCGCATGATCCTCAGAACGCTGAGGCTTTTTTACGCCCTGATTCTTTCCCTGTTGATCAACCGCACCGATTCCCCGCCAGCGACTGCAGGAAAACAACCACAGAAAATATGAATTGTTCAGGACCGACTACTGAATTTTCATACGCTACGCCACTGGTCCTTGGCGGTAGAGTGGCAATGTGCCTACCGTCACCTCATTCTATGGCTTCAAAGATGGCGGAAAGGACGCTGATTGGAAGGGGCGAATATCGTCCGGTCCCGCGATGGTTGCTTGTCAACCGTTGTCTCCGTTGCTGCGTTACTAGATCGGGTTCAATCGAATCCCAATTTCAATTGAATATATTTAATGAGGAAAAATAGATGAAACTGATTTCCCTGATCGTTGCAGGTGTATTCGCTGTCGCCGCCAATACCGTCCTTGCACAACAACAAGGCATGTCCGGCATGGAAGGCAAGCAAAGCGGTATGTCTGGCATGTCCGGTATGGAAGGCAAACAAAGCGGTATGTCTGGCATGTCCGGCATGGAAGGCAAGCAAAGCGGCATGTCTGGTATGTCCGGCATGGCAGGCAAGCAAAGCGGTATGGAAGGCATGTCCGGCATGGAAGGCAAAAAAGCCAAGAAGGCCAAAAAAGCCACCAAGAAATCCGGTGCCAAGCAAGAAGGCATGAGCGGTATGGGCGGCATGGAAGGCATGGAAGCGAAGTAAGCAACGCGTGCTTTTCTGCATCACTTAAAAAGCGAGGCTAAAGCCTCGCTTTTTTATGTGCAGTCGTTATATATATATAGAGCTAACGCATAGTCAAAGCAACAATGATTTGATTTGTATCAATATGGAACCTAGGCCCTTTTCTAGACTGGCTGGAATCTATTGTCACAATGAATTGAAGGGGGAATATGAACTTGAATCGACTTTATTTCAGTTTTGGGCTGTTATTTGTCGCTCAATATGCCGCCGCAGCAACAACCGTGGCGGGATTGGCGCCTTATGAACGTCCTGCAGGCGCTCCTGTTATTACTTCCGACGCGCCACTTTCTGATGTGCAAAAGGAGCGTTTCTTCCACGGTGTCGATAAGCCAGTACCTCCCGGCGTGGAGGTGGTTGCGCAGCCGGGGGGGTGGTACACGCCTTTTAACCGTCCGGGTATGCATGACTACTACGACATCCGAGGATGGCATAAAAAACCATGAAAACTGCTCACTCTATCATTGGGCTTTCTTGCCTTTTTCTTGCTGTGGCGCTGACGGCAGGTTGCTCGCAACAAAGCGACACCTCGCCGCAAAAAACCGACAAAGTGGCGGCACAGCCTGCTTCTCCGCAGCAGCCGACGACCCAGCCTGAAGGCCAGGATTACCTGCGTGCCGCTTATGATCCTATTCATTTCCGTCCCGCAATCGAGACTGCAACCGATGAGCAATGCCTCTCTTGCCACAAGGAAATATTGGAAGATCGGGTACGTGAAACTTCGCCGGCGGGTGTCAAGGCTTCCGAAAGCAAGGCTTGGTATCAGCGCTTGAGTACCTATCAGGGGGATCAAGAAACGTTTCACCGGCGGCATTTGGTCACGCCTTATGCAAAACAGGTGATGGATCTCAAGTGTAATACCTGTCACCAGGGGCATGACGAGCGCGATGAGGCCCCGGGGTCTTCGGCAACCACGCAGAAAGAGGGATATGTCCTGAGAAAGCAGGTTGATCCCAATACTTGTTTGCTGTGTCACGGCAAAATGAATTTCCCCGTAATGGGGCTGCCTGCGGATTGGAGCGAAAGTCATGAAATGTTCGCCGATTCCTGCGTTATGGCATGTCACGGCGTGGCCTTCCGTACCAATCGGCATCAAGTCAATTACTTGAAACCGGAAGCGATCGAAGCGGCTGGTGAGAAAGACAGCAACGTCTGTTACGGCTGTCATGGCGGACGCGCCTGGTACCGCATCAATTATCCCTATCCGCGCCATCCGTGGCCCAATATGGATCCAACACAGATTCCGGACTGGGCGAAAGATCGTCCAACGGTTTCCGAAGCCCGCTTTTTGAGGAAATAAATGAACATGGACTGGAAGAAAAACCTCAATCCGAAGCGCCGCAGCTTCCTGAAAACGGTTGCTGCAGCGCCTGCAGCCGCTGCGGGAGTCGGCCTGGTCGATTTGGCGGTTACCGCGCCTGAGGCAAAGGCGTTTGCCTATGAGCCTTATCCCACGGACAATCAGCTTACTACCGTCGTCACCAGTTGCGACCATAACTGCGGTTCGCGCCACATGTTGGTAGCGCACAAAAAAGGTGACGTCATCGTCCGGCTGTCGACTGATGATGGACGTTATCAAGAAGGCGGCTCCTTCGGTTTCGAAACGGAACAGATACCGCAGTTGCGTGCTTGTCTGCGTGGCCGTTCCTATCGGGCGCGGTTATATTCCGCCGAACGTTTGCTCTATCCGATGATACGTGTCGGTGAACGCGGCGAAGGGAAGTTCCGGCGCGCCTCGTGGGACGAGGCGCTTGATTTCATTGCCAAGAAAATGACCGAATTGAAGTCGAAATACGGTCCCACGGCAATGCTGGATCAGGCATACGCGGGTACCTCCTATGGGGTGCTGCACAAGTCGGATCAGATCGAAGGGCTCCTGGCGCGTTTTCTCGGCATGTTCGGTTGCCGGACCAATTCATGGTCCGTGCCGAGCTATCAGGGAACGACGTTTTCCAGCCGCATTACGTTTGGCACGATTGTTGACGGCAACGAGGACGATGCGTTTGCACATTCGAAGCTGATCATCATGTGGGGTTGGAACCCGGCTTACACCTTCCACGGTGGTAATACCTTTTACTACATGCGGTTGGCCAAGCAGCGCGGGTGCAAGTTCGTTCTCGTCGACCCGCAATATACCGATTCGGCTGCCGCCTATGATGCCTGGTGGATTCCGATCAAGCCGAATACCGATGCGGCGATGCTTGCGGGAATGGCGCATTACATCTTCACCAACAATCTGCAGGATCAGAAATTCATCGATCGTTTCTGCCAGGGGATGGATGCCGGAACGATGCCGGACTGGGCCAAGGGCCAGGAAAATTTCAAGGATTATATTCTTGGCACCAATGACAAAACCCCCAAGACGCCGGAATGGGCGGAGAAAATCTGCGGTGTTCCGGCTGCCGACATCATCAAGCTGGCCGATATGTATGCGCGTACCAAACCTGCGGCATTGAAAGCCTCCTGGGGCCCCGGGCGCAACAGTTATGGCGAACAGTACAACCGCATGGCTGCCGCGGTGCAGGCGATGACCGGCAATATCGGCATCCTCGGCGGCTGTGCCGAAGGGGTTGGAAAAGGCTGGCACCCCGAGTCTATTGCGTATCCATACGACGAAAATGCGAATGTCTGGTTCGCTTCGATCAAATCCGACCGGTGGGCGCACTGTGTGCTCAATTATCCGAATGTCAAGCGCGAGGAAGTCGGTCTGTGGCCGCGAAACGATGAGCTTGACGGCAAGATTCCCAATATCAAGGGCATCTGGTGGCATGGTTCCGACTGGTTCAACCAGCTCACCAATATCAACCGCATGATCGAAGCCGTCAAAAAGCTGGAACTGGTCGTCTGTGCCGATTCGACGATTACGCCCTCGGGCCTCTGGGCCGATGTGCTGTTACCGATTGCAACGCACTTCGAACGGCATGATGTGGCTTTGCCCTGGTACAAGGGGCACTACTACATCCACCGTCCGGTAACGATTGCACCGCTGGGTGAATCGAAGACGGATTTCCAGATTTTCACTGAACTGGCATGGAGGCTCGAGGCGTTTGATCCAAGCCTGAAAGGTTTTGGCTCCCGATACAATCCGAAAGCGACACGCGAATATTGGAACGACCCGACTCAAGTCGATGAATCCTATCTTACGGATTGGTGGGTCAATCGGGTGCAGAGACTGCAAGGCGTCAAGATGTCGTGGGAAGAGTTCAAGAAACGCGGCGTCTATAAATTCGTGCTGGATAAACCTCATGTCGCGTTCGAGGAGCAAATCCAGCATGGAGAGCCGTTCGAGACACCATCGGGCAAAATCGAAATCTTCTCCACGTCGCTTGCCCAGATCAAGGATTGGAAGAGAACTCAATACGGCTATGAGATTCCGGCGATTCCGAAATGGATCGAGCCGTTCGAGTCACTCAACCATCCGCTGACGAAGGAATATCCGTTCCATATGGTGTCGCCGCATCCTCGTTGGCGTACGCATTCGATCTTTCACAATATCCCGTGGTTGCGTGAAACCTATCAGCAGGAAGTCACGCTCAACGCGAGCGATGCCCAGAAATTGGGGATCAAGACCGGAGATATCGTCGAAGTCTGGAATGCGCGTGGCCGTACGATTGTTCCTGCGTATGTCACGGAACGTTGCATGCCTGGTGTCGTTGTTCTGCACGAAGGTGCCTGGATGGATCTCGATAAGACAGGGGTTGACCGTGCCGGGAACCCGGATTTCCTGACCAAGGATGACCCTAGCCCGGCTGGCGCATTTGCATATAACACCGTGCTTTGCAATGTCAAAAAGAGCAATCTCAATCACCGTCCAGGTTGGGACCGGGAAGCAACGGCACGTTCCATTGTGTTTCGTAGGGATTATTAAAAATGGCCAATAAGATCAGTAAAGACCAGTTGGAGCCTGCCATCCGCCGCAAGGTCGAGCAGACTTACCGGCCGGTGAAGCCGAAGCTGCAACTCGGTTTCGTTCACAATAATGTCGACTGCATCGGGTGCCGTGCCTGCGAAATTGCATGCAAGGATAAGAACGGACTCCCGCCGGGACCGCGCTTTCGCCGTGTGATGTATATCGAAGGCGGAACATATCCCAATGTTTATGCCTATAAGGTCAACATGTCGTGTAACCATTGCGCCGAGCCGGCTTGCCTGCCGACTTGTCCGACCGGCGCTATCTGGAAGCGCGAGGACAACGGTGTTGTCGACATCGATTCGACGCTGTGCATCGGTTGCCGCAAATGCGAGGCTGCCTGTCCGTTCGGCGCGCCGCAATGGGATCCGCGCGAACAGGTCATCAAAAAATGCAACCTGTGTATCGATGAGCTTCAGGCGGGTAGAAAGCCTTACTGCGTGATGGCTTGCATGATGCGCGTGCTGGATGTCGGCCCGATCGAAAAGCTGTGGGACGGTACCCAGAAAACGACGGCAATCGGCCCGAACGACAAGACCGTCCGCCAGGTTAAAGGCATGGCGAACCCGGAGTTGACGATGCCGTCGATTGCTTTCGTTCCGCACAGCAAGGGCAAAGTGGGTGATTGATGCTGGATGCTGAATTGCGGGCGGCACTTGCCGAGGATCTCGATCAACTGATCCGGCTGCATGACCGGGAGCTCGACGAGGGTACATTTATGGCATTGCGCGAAGTTTCCTTTCCGGAAAACTTCGCGCTTGTGCTGCGGGCGGGAACCGATCTTTTGCGTCAAACCCTGGCGGGAGCAAAGCAGGGGGAGGATGTTGCGCAGACATTCGACAGTAATGTGCTCGATTTTCTGGCAGCCGATTATGCCGCTATCTATCTGACCTGCGCATTTGGAGCTTCTCCGTACGAATCCGTCTGGGTCAGCGAGGAGCACCTTGCCTGCGAGCAGCCGATGTTCGAGCTGCGTGAAGTTTATGCGCGGCACGGGTTGTGCGTTTCCAACTGGCGGCAGCGTTACGACGACCATTTCGTTTTGCAGATGCAATTCTTTTTGCATCTGCTGCGCGCTGACGATACCGACTGGCGTGTCGCTGGAAATGTTCTGGATGAGCATTTGCTGTACTGGATCGGCGATTTTGCCAGTCGTGTCGCGGCGCGGTGCAATACACCTTTTTATGCGGGATTGATTCTGGCGACGGTGGACTGGCTGGAACAGGCGCGTGATTTGATTGCTGAACAATGTGCTGCGCCGCGGTTGCCGCGCGAAGTGGTAAGCGCACGGCTGCAGGAAAAATTCACGGTGCAGAAAGCTTCCGTCGCGCCTCTTAAATTCATGCCCGGCGGCACCGGACCCAGTTGGTAGCCCGGACTTTCTGACAAGATTCAGGAACGATTCGGCAAACGTTCAGGGTTGCATTCCGTTTCTCCAGCCACGCAGGAGCGCAATGCCGTGTGCGCCATGCGTTTGCGCTGTGTTTGCCAATTCGAGGCGCATTCCGCCCAGTGCAAGGACAGGAAGTTTTGCCGCTTCGGCGAGGGTGGCGAATGTTTCCCAGCCGATGCCCGGGTGATGCGGATGCGTTGGTGTCGGCAGGACCGGCCCGAGTACGGCGAAATCGAGCTGCAATTGCGCCGCGTACTCAAGTTCCGCAGCGTCGTGACAGGAGGCGCCTACCCACGCGAATCCGGGGCGTTCATGCGTTGTTCGCAGTGCGGCGGCGGAAAGATGCACGCCGGCAAGTTCTGCTCCATCGGTGAGCGCTTGTTGCGCCAGCCGGAGGTCGTCGTCACCGTTAACATTCAACAGCGTCAGCGCACCGTATTTCTTCGCCAGGTCGCAGACAGCACACAGGAACATCAGACGTTCCTGCGGCGGCAACGTTTTGTCGCGCACCTGAATCATTTTCAAGCCGCCGGTCAGTGCGTTTTCCAGATGTTCCAATTCGTTACGGTGACCGTGCGCCGTGGCATCGGTAATCGCATAGCATTGCGGTAGCGTCAGTGCCTTCAGAATCGGGCCGTTTGCCGGCAGGATCGGGGAGACATCGGGGGCATTGAATGCGGTGTCGGAATCGAGCCAGGCGATGGCGTCGTGTTCATGCGCAGTCAGTTCCGTCCCGCCGGAATCCTTGCGGGCCCACCGGGTGACCCGGAAGAACCTCAGGTGCACGCGCGCGTGCGGGTAGACGAATTCGCGATTGAACCAGGGCGTGGCGCATTCGACGGTGATATTGAGTTCTTCGTCGAGTTCACGTACCAGCGCATCGTGAAAATTCTCGCCGGTTTCGAGCTTGCCGCCCGGGAACTCCCACCAGCCGGCATAGACCTTGCCCTGCGGCCGGCGAGCCAGCAGGAACTTCCGCGCACCGCCATAGACGTTTTCGGTCTTGCCGCGCAGCAATACCGCTGCGGCAACGCGTACCGGCGGTGCTTCGGGTTCATCCGCCCCGGTTTCGTTTTTTTCCTTCCCGGCGTCCATCAATCCCGTTCCATGGCGCTGCCGGCCCAATCCCGGGCAAACTGCCAGGCGATACGACCGCTGCGCGAGCCTCGCTGCAAGGCCCAGTTCAACGCTTCGCGTTCGATCTCCGCTTTCTTCTCCATATCGATCGCGACGCCGAAGTGATGCAGCCAATGGGCGACGATGTTCAGATATTCGTCCTGCGAGAATGGATAAAACGAAACCCATAGGCCGAAGCGATCCGAGAGAGAGACTTTTTCCTCAATGGCCTCACCGGGATGGATTTCGTCGCCGGAGCGGTGTGTTTCCAGATTTTCCGAGAAGTATTCAGGCATCAGATGGCGGCGGTTCGACGTGGCGTAGATCAACACGTTGTCCGGCGGTGCGGCGATCGAGCCGTCGAGCGCGACTTTCAGCGCCTTATAGGTGGCATCTCCGGTTTCGAAGGATAGGTCGTCGCAGAAAACGATGAAACGTTCCGGCCGCCTGGCCAGGAGTTCGACAATGTCGGGCAGATCGGCAAGATCATCCTTGTCGACCTCGACCAGGCGTAATCCCCGAGTTGCATATTCGTTCAAAAGCGCTTTCACCAGCGAAGATTTGCCGCAGCCGCGCGCGCCGGTCAGAAGTACATTGTTGGCGGGAAGACCGGCAACGAACTGGCGAGTGTTGGCATCGACGCGGGTTTTCTGGGAGTCGATGTCGTGCAGGTCGCTCATGCGGATACGCGGCAATTCGGGCACCGCCTGCAACCAGGCTCGCGGCCCGCTGCGCCGCCAGCGGAATGCCCTGGTTTTTTCCCAGTCCGGCACCGGCAATGCTTCGGGCAGAAACAATTCAAGACGCGCAAGCAGTTTTTCGGCGCGCGCGAGAAAAGCGGTCAGTGCGTCGCCCGGCGGCGGGGTGGTTTTGCCGGCCGGGTCGGCAGCCGGAGAAACGGGATCGGTCATGGGGTTCGGGAAAATCGCGAGAAACGGTGGATTGCGCGTCAATGACCAATGACCCAACGGCCGACGGCCAACAGCGCGAGAAATGCACAATCCCCGGTAAGATTCGGTTTGGAAAAAATTCCCACTCTAGCCAAAGCATGAATAAAAGCCAATCTCAACCATTGCGCATACGGCGGGAGCGCCGCGCCGCGCGCATCCTGGTCCTGTTTTCGTTGTCGTTCCTGTTTGTCGCTTGTGCCGGCGTGCGTGGCCCCGGCGTGACGGAAACGGCGACAGCCGATTCTTCCCCGTCCGGCGTACGCGAATGCCCTCCCTGTCCCAAATGTCCGGGTGAAAAAGAAGTTCTTCCAAGCCAGCCTCCGGCGCAGCCGTTGCAAGCGGCCCGCTGGGAAGAACTGCCGGGCTGGAACGAAGACGATCCCGGCGCCGCGTGGCCCGCATTGCTGCAATCCTGCCGCGCATTGGCGAAGAAGGACGCCTGGCGCGATGTCTGCGCGGCAGCGCAGGCGATACGGATGGCACCGACTGGCGGCGATGAAAACGCGGTTTCCGGTATTGGTGCCGCCGAGGCGCGTCGTTTCTTCGAAACCCATTTCGTTCCATACCGGGCGGTTCAACCCGACGGTGCAACGCAGGGGCTGATTACCGGCTATTACGAACCCTTGCTGAACGGCGCACGGCAGCGTGGAGGGGCGTATCAATATCCCGTACTTGGCGTTCCGGGCGATCTTCTGACGATCGATCTGGGCGAAGTCGTTCCGTCGCTCAAGGGCAAGCGTCTCCGCGGGCGGCTGTCCGGCAACAAGGTCGTGCCGTATTGGAGCCGCGCTGAAATCGTCGCCCACGAAAGCGACGCGCGGCAGTTTACGCCGTTGTTCTGGGTCGACGATCCGATTGCGCTCTTCTTCCTCCAGATTCAGGGATCGGGCCGTATTCGCCTGCCGTCGGGAGAAATGGCACGGGTCAATTACGCCGACCAGAACGGACATCCCTATCATTCGATCGGGCGCCTGCTCGTCGAGCGCGGCGAGTTGACGCTGGAAGAGGCATCGATGCAGGGCATCCGGCAATGGGCCACAAAATGGGCGGAAACGCGCCCGGAAAAAGTCAGCGAACTTCTGAATGCGAACCCGAGTTACGTGTTCTTTCGCGAACTCAAGGCACAGGGCGGCGGCAGGGAGCGCGGTGAAGAAGGTCCGCCCGGGGCGCTTGGCGTGCCGCTTACCGCCGGCCGCAGTATTGCCGTCGATCCTCAAAACGTACCGCTGGGAGCGCCGGTTTTTATCGACACCAGTTGGCCGAACCGCAGCGAACCCTTGCGGCGTCTGATGCTGGCGCAGGATACCGGCGGCGCCATCAAAGGTGTCGTGCGCGCCGATTTTTTCTGGGGCTTCGGCGTCGATGCCGGCGCATTGGCGGGAAAGATGCGCCAGCCGTTGCAGATGTGGGTTCTGCTGCCGGTAGGGATGTCTCCGGCGGGTGCGGTGCCGGAGTGAATTTCCCGGATCGCGGTATTGCATCGTGACGACGCTGATAACGCATCCCGTGGTGCCGCTGGCGCTGGGTATCGCCTGCGGCAGTCGGCTGGTGCCGCCGCGCCTGCTCTGCGCCGGTGTCCTTGCCTCGCTTCTGCCGGATGCCGATGTGCTGGCGTTCAAATTCGGTATTGCCTATGGCGATTCCTTCGGACACCGTGGATTTTCGCATTCGCTGCTGTTCGCGCTCCTCGTCGCCGGAGTCGCCGCCGTGGCTCGCCGTTTTTTGCGCACCGGCGCGGTGGCGGCGTTTGTGTTCGTCCTGCTGGCGGCACTTTCGCATCCTTTTTTGGATGCGGTGACGAATGGTGGGCTCGGTGTCGCATTTTTGGCGCCGTTCGATACGACGCGTTATTTTTTACCGCTGCGGCCGATCACGGTGTCGCCGTTTTCCTTGCAGAAACTGTTTTCGATGCAGGGAATGGCGGTAGCGCGCACTGAATTGTTGTGGGTCTGGCTACCCGCGTCATTGTTTGCGTCGGGCGGTATCGTACTGCGCCGGATTGTGGCCGCGAAGAAAAATTCATCCGGGCCATTTCCCTTGATGGGGGTGGAAAACCGTTCCTAGTCGTTTGATCCATGGCCGGCTGCCGTTCCGGCGGGTCGATTTCCCGTGAGAAATTTGTGCAACGGCGACGGAAGAGGAAAAAACGGCATTCCGTGGAGAATGGCGTGTTTACGGGAACCGTCATACCCGGTATAAATGTCTTTTCGGTATCGGCATGGCACGTAATCGTATGGGCCGACTGTGGTGAAGAAGGCTCGCGGAACATTGCAGGAGATATCGCGCTTGTCCGGTTCTCGATGCCTGTGCGCGCAGTTTGGTCGGAAGCCTCTTTTTTCGGCGCTGTGAGCGGCGAACGATAGGAAAGTCTCATGTCTCGGGAAATGCTCAATTTCGTCCTCCGCGAACTCAATGCGAGCGCGGCTGGAATAGAAGCTTCGGCTGTGATTTCCAACGATGGGCTGGCCCTGGTGTCGCAATTTTCCGCCGATCTCGACGCGAACCGCGTCGGCGCGATAGGAGCCGCCATGTTCTCGCTGGCAGGCCGGATGTCCGATACATTGGGATATGGCGAACTGGAACAGCTTTTCATACAGGGCGAGAGCGGCCACATGCTGTTGCGCCGCGCCGGAACCCACGCGCTGCTGTGCGTTTGCGCGCCATCCTCGGCACGGCTGGACCCGGTGTTCCAGGAAGCCCGGCGCGCCGCCGACGTCATCGGAAAAATTCTGTGATCCGGCGAGGAATTGCTGAATCCGGGCAGAGCATGCCGTAGTTTTTTTCAAGACTTGTGCGGAAGCGATGTCCGCATGCGGGATGTTCGAAAATAACCGGATACTTTGCCGCGCGGGCAAAAAATCGAAAAATCAAACCCAGCCGGCGAAATTCATTCTTTCCCCTGTCACGGCGTTCCGTGCGACGTCGTTTACCGTTTCACGCGCGATAGTCCATTCCCGGATATTCAGGCCGCAGTTCCTCGCAGAGCCGGGCGTCTACGGGAATTCCCGGAGTCTCTTGTCTTTTCCGAACGGGAGAGGCTGTGGAGGCCTGTTGGTCGTTCAAGTATCGGCTTGCCGAAGCGATATTGTTTTGCCGCCAGGAATTTTTTAGCCAAATATCAATCTCGATCTTGTAATGATAAGTCTTATCATTTACATTCCACCCTTGGTTGGGAGGAATGCAGGTTGTAAGCCGCTTTGCGAAAAATATTCATAATCATGAACAAAGCGGGTGTTTCGGACAGCTCCATTCCGGCCGGATTCGTTTCATTTCATCCTGTTTTCGGAGTTGAGCGTGGCTATTCGTCGTCTTCTGTCTTTGCCCGTTGTCGAAACGGGCTGTTCGATCCGTATTGCTGAAAATCGGTGTCGGAGACGTGCCGCCATGCGGTTGCGTCCTCTGGCCGAACGGATTTCCCAGGTATTCCTTTGTGCCGGTCTGTCTGTCGGCCTGTCGATTACCGGCAGTGCATACGCTGCGGAAGAGATTTCCGCGGTGGCACCCGCGTCCACGACTCAGACGGAATTGCTGCAACTGATACAAAAAATGAACGAGCGGCTCGACCGTCTGGAACAACGCAATGCCGAGCTCGAACGCGAGCTGGTCACGGCACGGGCGCAGAACCGGAGCGCAGCGGAAGCGAAGGAAGATGCCGGTTCGGCCTCGGCACGCGTCGATAACCTTGAATTTCAGGATACTTCCGAGCAGCGTGCCGCGCGGGCAATGGAATTTCTCGATCGGCTCGACAAGTTCGAGGCCAATCTTTCTTTCACTTCGGTGGCGCAGTCGCCCAGCGGGGTCGGACACGATTTCGTCGAGAAACACAGTCAGCTCAATTACCGTGCCGATCTTTCGCTGGGCGTGCCCTTGCCGCAGATCGGAACGATGGAAAACCTGCTGTTCGCGCATTTCCGCATGGGGCAGGGGCTGGGTTTGAATGAAATACCGGTTTATGCAAGACCCAACGCCACCGCTTTCCGTCCGTTGTCGTTTGCGCCCGACGATTCCGCCGCGGTGCTGGGACAGATCTGGTATCAGGGCAAAATTCCGTTTGCGTCCGGCCTGACGTCCGCGTCGAAAGGATCGCTGGAATTCAATTTCGGCAAGATGGATCCCTTTATCTTCTTCGATCAGAACGCGGTAGCCAACGACGAGGCGAAGCAGTTCCTCAATACCGTTTTCGTGCATAACGCGCTGCTCGATGCGGGCGGCGATATCGGTGTCGACAAAAACGGTTTTTCTCCGGGGATTCGCGTTTCCTACGCCGAGGAAAGCGAGAAATGGGGTAAATGGAGGTTTTCGCTCGGGCTCTTTGGAGCGGGCCGGGGCGCGGATTTTTCGCATACGTTTTCGTCGCCGCTTTTCATTGCCCAAGCCGAAAAGGAAACGCAACTCTTCGGCAGGCCGGGGAATTACCGGCTCACCTATTGGCACAACGGCCAGGCGCCTGGTTATGACGAAGCCGTGTATCGGCGCAGCGGCATAGGTATTTCCGCGGATCAGGAAGTTGGTGAAGGATTGACCCTGTTTACGCGGCTGGCGTGGAATATGGCGAAGGGAGGCGCCCGTTTCGACACAGCCTATTCCTTCGGCGGCGAGTTGAGCGGCGCCTCCTGGAGCCGTGCCGAGGATGTGCTCGGTTTCGCGTTCGGCCTGCAGCGTACCAGCAACGGTTATGCCCGCGACAGCGCCGGCTTCGAGGACGGGGGCATCGGCAACGGTGTGCGCGACGATGCCGTCACTTATGCATATGCCGCTTCCGGTTACGAGAAGGTCGCCGAACTGTATTACCGTTTCCACCTCAGCAAATCGTTCGAACTCTCACCGGACTTTCAGTACATCCGCAACCCGGGCGGTAATTCCGAGCAATCGTCGATCACGATTTACGGGCTGCGCGCGCAGGTCAATTTCTGAAGGAGAGCGCATGAAGCGAATTTCCGTCGGCGCGATGTCGACGGAAAGACCGCAAGGAGAAACGATTCGACGGCAATTTTTCCAAATACAAAAATAATTTGTTCTTGAATGTCACTACAACTATTAAACAATATTCAATTATATTTGGAATTTGGTTCGTACCCATGGCTCAATTCAAGCGTTCGGTATTGTCTTCTCCCGCCAATAGCGCAATGCCGCGAGCGAAGCTGGAAACGCTGGCGCGCTTCAGATAAACACAGGGTTTGTTGTAACGCTTGCAATATTCCTTGAGCCGCCAATAGGCGGCGTGGCTGACACATCCGGCCTGACAGACGATTGCGTCGGCGCATGCCAGCGTCGCTTCCAGCCGTTTCGGGTTGTCTTCAATGCCGCCATCGTGATGCAGAAAACGCCCGCCACAGCGTTCCACCAAACCGCGGTAGCGGTCGACCAGCCCTTCGCGTCCACCGATGCAAAGTAAACAGCGGCCATTGAGCCGTGCCGCCGCCGAAGTCGCCTCGGGACAATTCTCACAATCTTCACAATCGCCGCCGGCGGATGCACTGCCATGGCATCCGTTTCCGTTCAGCGATACCAACGCGGCCAGCACCGATTCCGCCGCCTCGTGTTCGGTGCGCAATTCTTCCAGTTCCTCATCCTGCGCCTCGAGACGGCGCTTCAATCCCGTGATCTCGCCGCGCGCGGCGTTCAGTTTGCGTTCCAGCGCCTCGTAACCGCGCCGTAATTCGCTTTCGCTCGCTCGCGCCTTCTCGGCCAGCGATAATTCGCGTTCCTGGCGTTCCCGCGCCGCGGCGTGCTCGTGCAGGGCGTGCGTCGCCATCGCCAGTTTCTCTTCGCGCACGGCGAGGGCCGCTTCGAGTTCTGCGATGCGGCGCATTGCGCGTTCGCGGTCGTGCCGCGCGGCGGCGACCTGCTCGGTGCATTTGTCTTCGAGCAGCGCCAGCCGTTTCAGATCGGCGCGGTGCCCCGCTCCGACCTGATGCGAGAGCATGTGGATGTCGCCGTAAACCTGCCGCGTGACTTCCTTCTCCGCCGCCGGGTGCGTCAGCGCCGCCCACAATCCCGCCGCCACGTCGCCGCGCGCCAGGACGTCGTGCCACAGCGCCAGCAGATCGTCGCTGTCGCGCGCCGACGCGAAACGGCTGATGGCGGCCTTATAGCGGCGGTCGAGTTCACGCTGTATCGCCTCGGCGACAGGGGTGCGTTCCTGCGCGTGGCCGACCATCATTACATGTAGCGCGTAATCGCTCATCGTGCTTACCGTACCGGCGTCGACTCCGGCACGGCGCGCCAGGCGGCGCAACTCGCCGACCGGCAGACAGGTCCCGACGACCGGACAGTGATATTGATGATCGAGCTGCCAGAGCTTTCTGCGTGTGCCGAGGTTGCGTTTTTCCGTATTGCTTTCCGTACCCTGCTTCGCCGTGGGAGAGGAGGACGTGGAAGGGGCCGGGGGCCGGGGCATGGATTGCGGAAGCTCGGACTGTATGGCATTCGCCAATGGCAGGCGCCGCGCCACGAGATTGACGAATCCGCCGCTCTGACGATTCGAGCCTGGGCCGGAAACCGGTTTTCCGGCAGCGGTTCTGGTGGACGAGGAGGGTTTCGAAGGGGGTGCTGGCATGATGGTGTTTTCTCCGGACGATGGTTGCTCGTTCTCGTTCGCATCGATTCTTCCGTCGGCGGTATCGCTCAAATGGCGCCATTCGTTTTCCAGTCTTCGCGCTATTTCACGCAAGACCGGATCGGCGCCCCGATGGGCGGCAAAATCGCGGAAATGGTTGGCGATGCACAATGCCAAGCGGCTCGAAGGCCGGCGCCGGTAGCCGTCGACCAGTACGAGAACGCCGGCAAGCAAGGTGCGCGGTTGACCTTCCGCTTCGCCGTCGGAGTCGATGCCGGAATCGTCGCCTTCGGGAAAAAGCGCCGGTTCCGGAGACGACAGCGAGGGAAAGAGCGCGAGCGCATCGAAATCGATTTTTTTCTTTCCGAAGCTGTTGGCGAACTTCATGAGATATCCCCGGATAAAGGAGCGATGCGGAAGGAGGTGAAATAGATGCTGAAATAGATGCGGAAACGGATGCGAACGATTGTGTTGCGCCACGTCACAAGGCCGCAGCATGGATCATTTGAAACAAATGATAATTATTCTCATTTAAAAGTCAAGCATACTGCCCTCGTTTGAGCCGGGACGGCGATAAAACGGAGGTGTCGCGGGGGGGGCTTGGAAATGCTGGAGCCTCGGCGTTTGCGAGCGGGCGCGCCGGGCAATGTGTTCCGGTGATCCGGATGGATTTTATTTATCCCTGACCGAAGGTCTTCAATTCGCCTCTGTACGCGAGTCGCTTCTTCCAGGAAAGGATTGGCCGTTCGTTATTCCTGCGGACTGCCGAAGGCGCTATGATTTTCTATATCAAATGAAATTTAGTATCATGTATGTAGCTTGTTTTACGCGTTAATTATTATTTAAATCTGGAATTTGGCGCGAGGCCTTCAGGATTCGGAATGCATCCGATACGGTTCAGTTGCGGCGCGAATAGAATAGGGAAGGGGCGTTTATAGCGAGCAGAATGTCATTTCAAATTCGACGTCTGCATCGCAGGGACGCGAACGAAGGCTGCTGTCGGGAGTGGTGAAACGGATGTTGAAAGCGTAGCGGTTGGCGCTGATTTCCGGAACGTAGGGTGTTTCCGGGGCGAGGGAAACGCGCACCATCTGGGCTGTGCTGCCGCCGCCCAGGACAAGCTGGAAGATGCCCTTTTTCGCCATATGGGGTTCGCTGTGTCCGCTGGCGCGCAGAAATCTCAGGACGATCGACAGGCCGCTCCAGAGCGGATGCAGCGATTGCAGCCAGGAATCGAGTGCGGCGCGGCGCATCTCCACCGGGCGATGGAGCCAGTAGTGGTAGGACGGGAGATCGAATTCGCAGACGCCGCCGGGAATGCCGGTACGGCTTTTGATCCCCATCAGCCAGTCGTTTTCTTTCAGTTGCTGCCCGATCTTCCCCGGCAGGGCGAGCAGCGCGGCGGAAGCCTGCTCGATTTCGAGCAGGGCGCCGGAAAGCGCTTCTTCCGAGATTTCCGGGTTGTTGCGGAATGCCAGCAGCGCCTGTCGCTGCCGTTCCAGTTCGTGAACCAGGTCCATCTTGAAATCGGAACGGCCGGCGACTTCCAGGATCTCGAAAAGCGTGGTGAGCGCCACGTGGTGCTCCAGCGCGTTTTCCTGGCGCATGAAGTGGGCAACCTTCTCGAACAGGTCCTCCAGGCGCAACAGGGTACGAGTGCGCTCATTGAAGGGGTATTCGTAAGTAATCATGCCGCCGCAGCGTCCATCCGAAACGAGAAAATTCCTCCGATTCTGAAGGATTTTCGGGGAAAGCTCAACCTGATTCGGATATTTTGCATAATATCGTTACGGAATTATTCCCGAATGGGTCGGGGGAGGCGGCAGTCGCATGGATCATGAACGCGCCATTTCGAGATAGCGCCGATGCAGCGCCGCGATTTGCACGGACAACGTCTCTTTGCCGCCTTCGTTGTCGATCACGTCGTCGGCGGCGCGCAGGCGCTCGCCGCGGCTTGCCTGGCTGGCGATGATGGCATCGATTTCCGCCGCGGACAGTCCGCTGCGCGCGGCGACTCTATGCCGCTGGGTCGCTTCGCTGCAATCGATGACCAGGATGCGCCGGCAGTCGTCGCGGTAGCTTCCGGTTTCGATCAGCAGGGGCACCATGAGCACGATGTAAGGGCTGACGGCGGCGGCGCAACGGCGGCGCGCTTCTTTTCCGATCATCGGGTGCAGCAGGGCCTCCAGCTTTTTTTTTGCTTCGGGGTCGGAAAAAACGAGGCGGCGCATGGCCGGACGATCCAGTCCGCCATCGGCGCGCAGGATGCCGGCGCCGAAAGCGGTGCGCAAGGCCGGAATCGCGGCGCCGCCCGGCGCGGTCAATTCATGCGCGATGGCGTCGGTATCGACGACGTCGATGCCGAGCGCGGCAAATTCCTCGGCAACCGTGCTCTTGCCGCTGCCGATGCCGCCGGTGAGTCCGATGATGAACATAGGTTGCGGGATTGTTCGTCGATGGCGGGAGGTCAGAGGTCCGCCGCCTCGTCGCAGGCCACGGCCGGCAGGGGCGGCGACAAGGTGTTCGCGGAGGCGCGCGCGGCCTCGACGGTTTCCGCGCCGCCGCGCGCCTCGACGGTTTTCGTCGGGCCCTCGTGATAAGTACGCGGGCCGACGCGGGCACTGCGCACTCCCTTGTTCTGCAATTCCTTCAGGCGTTCCCGGGCGGCGGTTTCGTTGGAGAAAATCCCCAGCGAAATGGAATGGCGGCGGGGGCCGTCTTCCTGGACGATGAAATATTCCGGAACATCGAGATTTTTCAGTTCCGCTGTCTTTTTTTCCGCCGCGGCACGGTTGGGCAACGGGGGAATATAGACCCACCAGGTCGCCGCCGCGCTGTTTGGACGGACGACGGTCTTGAGCGATGGGTGTTTGCTCTTGAGCAGATCGGTGATACGTTTCGCGTTCGCGTCGGAGAGCTTGTTCCAGGCCAGGCATTGGGTCTGAGATTGCGCCTGAGGCTCTGAATTCGCGGCTTCTCCGGGGGGAGGAGAGGGCGGTTGCGCCTGTGTCGTTGTGGCGGAAATAGCACCGTTTCCTGCGGGAGGCGAGGATTGCGGCGTCGATGTGGATGCGGATGCGGATGCGGCAGGCGTGACAGGTGTGGAATCGGCGCTGCCGCCCGAAGCCTCTCCATCGCTTTCTCCGCGTCCGAGAACGTACAGGTTTTCCGGGTGAATCTGCTGTTGCAGGCGCGCGGCCTCCGGGCGTTCCGCCGCGCCGAAGTAACCGCGACCCCACGCGAACAGACCGAGATTGGCGGCAACGAGCAGCAATACGAGCGCGCGCAGCAACCGCGATGACATTGTCGGAGTCCGAAATTCGGAA
>JAVBTC010000047.1:0-32456 GCA_031556405.1 Rhodocyclaceae bacterium | reverse complement strand
GAACAGCAAGGCATGTCCGGTATGTCCGGCATGTCCGGCGAACAGCAAGGCATGTCTGGTATGTCAGGCATGTCCGGCGAACAGCAAGGCATGTCTGGTATGTCCGGCATGTCCGGCGAACAGCAAGGCATGTCCGGTATGTCCGGCATGTCCGGCATGGAAGCTTCCAAGAAGTAAGCGGATATCCCGTATGCGAAAAGCCGGCCGTTGGCCGGCTTTTTTCATGGTCTGGCACGATACCGGAACATAGGCGACGACACGACATGGCAACTTCAAAGTTATCTCCGGATGCCGGACAGAACAGAGGTCTCCGACCATGACATTTTCCGGCATTTCATCGGCGCTGTCGGGCGTGATCCTCGCCGGCGGCCAGGGGCGGCGCATGGGCGGCGTCGACAAGGGATTGCAGAGATTTCAAGGCAAACCGCTGGCGGCATGGGTTTATGAATGCCTGAACCCGCAAGTCGATGAGGTATTGATCAGCGCCAACCGAAACGCCTCGGACTACGCGGCCCTCCTTCCGGACGCGAAAATCGTCGCCGACCGGATTCCCGATTTTGCCGGACCGCTCGCGGGGTTGCATGCGGCGCTGGCTGTCGCGCGCCACCCTCTGCTGCTCTCGGTGCCGTGCGACTCCCCATTTCTTCCACCCGATCTGGCCACGCGCCTTCATGCCGCGCTCGTACATCACGGCGCCGATCTGGCGGCGGCCTGTATTCACGGGCGACGCTACCCCACCATCAGCCTTTGCCGCCGCGAACTGTTGCCCGCGCTGGAAGTTTTCCTGGCCGATGGCGGACGCAAAGCGAACGGCTGGCTTGATACCGTCAATACGATCGCAGTGACTTTCGACGACCGGGCGGACGCCTTTCTGAACATCAATACGCGCGAAGAATTGCAGTGCCGCGAAATCGTGGACAGCGAGGATGGCGGCGGTCCCGGCGACGTACCGAAAAACCGCGACTGAATCGCGATCGAATGGAACCGAAGAAAATCAAAACCCAAACAATTCCATATTTAAATGAATTTTATAAACAATACTGTAGATGTATACAAACAATAATTAATATATAAATATAGAAAAAATCTCGCTGCCGTATGCTCTCAGTGTTTTCGGCACGGTACGACAACCGTTCATAGGCATGCCGACGGATCGGATTTACAATCGCCGCTATGTGTTTCCATGCGACCCTCACGCCCGACGCCGGCCGTTTTTTCTTTTTTCGTCCCAGGACCCCGCGATGACTTCTTCCGCTTCCCCTTTCCCCGCCGATCTCACTCCCGCCGCCAAGGCTGCGGTACTCGCCGAAGCATTGCCTTACATCAAGCGCTTTCACGGCAAGACCATCGTCGTCAAATACGGCGGCAACGCGATGACCGACAACCATCTGAAACAGTGCTTCGCGCGCGACGTGGTGCTGCTGAAGCTGGTCGGCATGAACGTCGTCGTCGTGCACGGCGGCGGCCCGCAGATCGAAACCCTGCTTGCCCGCGTCGGCAAAAAAGGCGAATTCGTCCAGGGCATGCGCGTCACCGACGCGGAAACGATGGAAGTGGTCGAAATGGTGCTCGGCGGCCACGTCAACAAGGAAATCGTGCATCTGATCAACCAGCATGGCGGCAAGGCCGTCGGCCTGACCGGGAAGGACGGCAATTTCATCCGCGCGCGCAAGCTGATGTTGCCGAACAAGGAAACGCCGGGCGACCTGATCGACGTCGGCCAGGTCGGAGAAATCATCCACGTCGATCCCTCCCTGATCGGATTGCTCGATTCCGGCGCCTTCATCCCGGTCATCGCGCCGATCGGCGCCGGAAAGGATGGCGAGACCTTCAATATCAACGCCGACGTCGTCGCCGGCAAGATCGCCGAAGTCCTGAAAGCGGAAAAACTGATCCTGCTCACCAATACCGCCGGCGTGCTGGACAAGGCGGGCAACCTCGTCACCGGCATCACGCCGCAGCAGATCGAGGAAATGGTCGAGGACGGCACGCTTTCCGGCGGCATGCTGCCGAAAATCGGCTCCGCGCTCGATGCGGCGAAAAACGGCGTCAAGAGCGTGCACATCATCGACGGCCGCGTCGAGCATGCGCTGCTGCTGGAAATCCTCACCGACCATGGCGTCGGCACGATGATCCGCGCCAGCACCTGACGAAACCCCGCCCGATGCACGCCCGCGCCATGCCGACCTGGCTTTTCGATCTCGACAACACGTTGCACGACGCGATGCCGTACATCTTTCCCCAGGTCAACCGGGCAATGACGGAATACGTGCGCGCGCACGTCGGCTGCGACGAGGACGAGGCGAACCGCCTGCGCGAAACCTACTGGAATCGCTACGGCGCGACGATGCTCGGCCTCGTCCGTCATCACGACGCCGACCCGCGCCATTTTCTGCGCGAAACGCACCGCTTCGCCGACCTGCCGCGGATGATCGTCTATGAACGCGGCGTCAAGGCAATGCTCAGGCGCCTGCCGGGCAAAAAACTGCTCTTTTCCAACGCGCCGCTGCATTACACCGAGGCCGTGCTCGCGGAAATCGACATCGCGCACCTTTTTTCCGCCGTCTATTCGGTCGAACGCCTGCGTTTTCAACCCAAGCCGCTGCTGAGCGGTTTCCGCCGCGTGCTCAAAAACGAAAAACTCGACCCGCGCCGCTGCGTCATGGTCGAGGACAGTCCGGCCAATCTGAAAGCCGCCAAGCAGCTCGGCATGAAAACCGTGTGGGTGAGCGCCAGCACGCGCCGGCCGCCTTATGTAGACGTGAAAATCGCTTCCATCCTCGATTTGCCGCACCGGCTCGGACGGCTATAATCGCCGCTTGCCTTCCACTTGCAAGGCACAACAAAAACAGGGGGATCCATGGCCAAACCGGGCGAACGTAAACTGCAAATCCTGCAAACGCTGGCGGAAATGCTGGAAACGCCGAAAGGCGAAAAAATCACCACCGCCGCGCTTGCCGCGCGCCTCGACTGTTCCGAGGCGGCGCTCTATCGCCACTTCGCCAGCAAGGCGCAGATGTTCGAAGGGCTGATCGACTTCATCGAAACCAGTCTTTTCGGCGTCATCAACCAGATTTGCGGCGAAGAAACCGACGGCATGCGGCAGGCCGAGCATATCCTCGCGCTGCTCCTGCGCTTCGCGCAGAAAAACCGCGGCATGACCCGCGTGCTGACCGGCGATGCGCTGGTCAATGAAAACGAACGCCTGCAGGCACGGATCAACGCCCTCTGCGACAAGCTCGAAGCCGCGTTCAAACAGTCGCTGCGCGTCGCGGCAACGCAGGAAAAAATCCCCGCCGGCTGCGATGTCGGCGCGCTCGCCAACCTGCTGCTCACCTTCGCCATCGGCCGCTGGCAGCTCTACGCGAAAACCGGTTTCACCCGCGAGCCGCTGGCGCAATGGCCGCAGCAATGGCCGCTGCTGTATCTGGCGTGCGTGAATGCGCCGGGGCAAATCGGAGGATAAAAAATGGAAACGATGCCTGAAAATACTGTGGCTGATTCCGACTATTGGCGGATCAACAAGAAAAAGACGAAACGCTGGCTGATAAGTCTGCCGATTGCCATAGTCCTGCTGTTTCTGGCCTTGAGCGCATGGCTTTCAATGAATAGCAGTTCTCCGAAAAGAGAACGCACCCCGGAATTCCTATTGAGCCTTTCCGCCGCGCGAAATGCCATTACCGAACAACTTAGGGCAAATCCGCAACAAGCAGTCGATACAAATCTGGTGAATCTGATTCCTTCCGAATTAAATTTCAATTGGGAAAATGAGCGTGTACAAATCGGCTACAAAGCCGTCTCTCCGGAAGGAAGAATCACCGCCTTCAGCCCGCAATTAGGCGTATTGGCCGTACTGACCCCGCAGATCGAGAATAACAAGGTTGTTTGGTCATGCTGGTTAAATCCGCCCAAATTTGCGCCTGCTTCATGCCGCGGGCCCGAACCTTCTGCACTGGACTTCACGAGCGCCCGCTGAAATACCCTCGCAGTTTGTCGGCAACCTCGTTCGGCGGCTGCATATACGGAAAGCGCGTCACCAGCGCACCATCGGGGTCGAGCAGGTAGATACCCGCCGTGTGGTCGACCAGGTAGTAATCCGCCGGATGGCTCGGATCGCGCACTTTTTCGTAGCGCACGCGAAACTGGTCGGCAACGCCTTTCACCATTGCCGGTGAACCGGTCAGCCCGAGGATGCGCGGGTCGAAAAACCTGGTGTAGTTGTCCAGTACCGCCGGAGTATCGCGTTCGGGGTCGACGCTGATGAAAATCGCCTGCGCCTTCTCCGCATCGGCCCCCAGATCCTTCAGAATCGCCGCGATTTCCACCAGCGTCGTCGGGCAGACGTCGGGACAGAAGGTATAGCCGAACGTGATCAGTTGCCAGCGTCCGTAAAAACGGTCATTCGTCACCGTGCGTCCATCGGGTCCGACGAGCAGGTAACGCGGCCTGCGCGTCGGTTCGGCGGCTGCGCCCGTTTCTACGCCAACTTCCGCCGCCACGGCGGTTTTATTCTCCGTAGCGTGCGCGGAGCCTGCCATGGACAGAGAAAACGCCGCCGCCGCGCTCAGGATGAAAAAGACGGCCTCCGCAAGCAGAAAGCGCCGCGTGCCCACGCCGGGAAAACATACCGATGTTCGCGCTGATTTGCTTGCAGGTATGGCAAAACGATCCATTGCGGCCCCCTGCTACGATCCCTGCGCCGGCACGATCTGACGCAGACGGTTCACCGTCGTCTCGATCCGGGCATTCATTTCCACATCCCCCAGGCACGGCGCCGCGCCGGGTTTTCCTTGCGCGAGAAACGCTTCCTGTGTCGCGGCTTCGAAGGCCTCGCCGTAACGCCGCGTTTTCGGCGCGGTATTGATGACGACGCGCTTGACCCGCTGCGCGGTCTCGGTCTGCCGGCACGCCAGCGCCATGCCGTTCAGACGCCCGAGTTCCTGGACCTCGCTGATGCCGTCGGCGGCCGGGGCCGGTACGTTGACGGCGTCGGCGGTATCGGCCGCAAACGCTGGAACGGCACATACGGAGACAAAAAGACCAAGCAATCCGAACCACCGGCGAACGTTACGCACTCCGGAACCATAACAGCGAACGAAACAGTGAATTAATTTCTCTCTAAACATAGCTACAGTCACCATAGTAGATTTAATCTTTTAATGGAAAATCATCCTTCGCGCAGCCAGGCGGCGGCATCGAGCGCAAAGTAGGTCAGGATGCCGTCGGCACCGGCGCGCTTCATCGCGACCAGGCTTTCCATCACGCACTTTTTCTCGTCCAGCCAGCCGTTCTGGAACGCCGCGCGCAACATCGCGTATTCGCCGCTGACCTGGTAAACATAGGTCGGCGCCCCGAATTCATCCTTCACCCGGCGCACGATGTCGAGGTACGGCATGCCGGGCTTGACCATCACCATGTCGGCGCCCTCGGCCAGGTCGAGCGCAACTTCGCGCAGAGCTTCGTTGCTGTTGGCGGGGTCCATCTGGTAGGTAAATTTGTTGCTCTTGCCGAGGTTGGCCGCCGAACCGAGCGCATCGCGGAACGGCCCGTAAAATGCGGAGGCGTATTTGGCCGCGTAGGCAAGGATGCGGGTATGGATGAAGCCGTTTTCCTCCAGCGCGGCGCGGATCGCGCCGATCCGCCCGTCCATCATGTCCGACGGCGCAACGACGTCGACACCGGCCGCGGCATGGCACAGCGCCTGCTTCACCAGCACCGCCACCGTTTCGTCGTTCATCACGTAGGAACGCGGGTCGGCGGCGGCGATCAGGCCGTCCTGTCCATGGCTGGTGTAGGGATCGAGCGCGATATCGGTAATCACGCCCAGTTCCGGGAATTCCCGTTTCAACGAACGCACCGCGCGCGGCACCAGTCCTTCCGGATCGTAGGCGGCATCGGCGCCCGGCGTTTTCAACGCCGGATCGATCACCGGAAATAGCGCCAGCGCTGGAACACCAAGGGAAAATGCGCGCTCTGCGGTACGCAGCAGCATATCGATACTCTGCCGTTCGACGCCGGGCATCGACGGCACCGCCTCGCGCCGGTCATTGCCGTCGAGGACGAAAACAGGATAGATCAGATCATCCGCGGTAAGTACCGACTCACGCATCAGACGGCGCGAAAACTCGTCGCGGCGCATCCGGCGCAACCGCAGATTGGGATAATGGGGCATTGTCTTCATGGAATATCCAGATTTATCGAAAGATTGAACGCCGTTCATGGTCCAAGGCGTCGCAAGGCGTCGGACTCCCCGGCTACCGTGGCGATTGTAACGCGCGCGCCGGCAACAACCTCACGCAAATCCGGCGCTCCCTCGGCGGCACCATCGCAGTCCCGGTTCCGGTACGGATTTCTGCAAATTTCCCGGAACTTTTCCGGCACCCCCGTTTCAAACTCAACGATGGCATCGGCCATCGTCCGCTTTACCTCCCTGAGCGGGCGCCTTATCACGCTAAGGCATTTCAGCCCCCGAAGTATTTCGGGGGCTTTCTTTTTCCCGTGTTGTCTCTTCTGCCGCCATCTCCACGGCCACCGCCCGTTGCGGTTCGAACCAGGCGGACAACACCGCTTCGGCTTCATCGATTCCGGTTTTCTTGAGACTGGAAAAAAGCTGCACGGAGCATTGTTCTCCGAACTCCTCCAGCGCCGCCTTAACCTTGCGCAAGGTTTCGTTTTGCACCTGGCGGGAAAGCTTGTCGGCCTTGGAGAGCAGGATATGAATGCGCTTGCCGGTCGGCGCGAACCACTCCAGCATCTGCACGTCGAGGCCGGTGAGCGGGTGCCGGCAATCCATGATCAAAACGATGCCGGCAAGCTGCGGACGGTTTTCGAGATAGGGCGCGAGCAGCTTCTCCCATGACCGGCGCACTTCCTCCGGCGCCTTGGCATAGCCGTAGCCGGGCAGATCGACCAGATAGCATTGCGGCGCCAGCGTGAAATAATTCAGATGCTGCGTGCGTCCCGGCGTTTTCGAAACGTACGCCAGTCGCGTGCGCCCGGCCAGCGTGTTGATGGCGGAGGATTTGCCGGCGTTCGAACGCCCGACGAAAGCGATCTCGCAGCGCGCATCGCGCGGCAGATCGGAAAGGTGCGCGACCGTCGTATGAAAAACCGCGTTACGGAAAAGGGACATGGAGAAACTAGGTCAGATAACTCATGGAATGTTATAGAATACCCGGTTTATAAGCTTTTACCCGATCCGTTTTTCGTTTTTTCACTCTGATTGTCTGTCTGTTTCGTTCCAACCTCGCACCGATCCGGCTCATGATCCGTGGTCCGGTTCGTCACAAGGAGTTTGAAGATGATTCACAACCCGGCGCAGGTTTCGAAGACGCCAAAATCCGCGAAATCCTCGAAATCCTTTTTTCAGGCGCTCCAGGCGTTTTGCGCAACAGCCTCCACCGCAGCCTCACTGACCGTCCTGTTTACCGCGTCCTCATCCGCATTCGCCGCCGGCCCCGCCCCGAAGGCGGACCCCGAGAAGGCGAAACCGCTCGTCGAGACGGTATGCGTCGCCTGCCACAACCTCGACGGGAACAGCGTGGTGCCGATGTACCCGAGCATCGCCGGCCAGGGGCGCGCCTATCTCTACCGGCAGCTGACCAACTTCAAGCCCGCCGACGAGAAAACCCCGGCTGTGCGGGTCAACGCCGTCATGGAAGGCATGGTCGCGACGCTCACCGACGAGGACATGCGTAATCTTGCCGCCTACTTCTCGATGCAGAAGCTCACGCCGGCGATGCCGAACAAGGAAAAAGAGCAACTGATTCCCGAAGGCCAGAAACTCTGGCGCATGGGCGACTTCGCCAAGGGCATTCCCGCCTGCGCCGGCTGCCACGGCCCCAGCGGCGCCGGCCTGCCGGCGCAATACCCGCACGTGGCCGGCCAGCACCAGGAATACACCGTCGCCCAATTGAAGACCTTCCGCAGCGGCGAGCGCACCAACGATCCGGAAGGAATGATGCGCGCAATCGCCGACAAGCTTTCCGACCGCCAGATCGATGCTCTGGCCGAATACATGGCGGGTTTACGCTGACAACGGGGCGCTGACGGCGTCAACCTCCCCGAGCCGGGCGCCCCTTTTCCCACGCCGCTTTGTCCTGGTCATTCCGGGGGAGCGGCGTTTTTTGTTCACCCGTTTTTTTGATTGAAAATCCTGATGACGTGGATTTTTTATCGCGTGCGCCTGTCCCAACTTCCTTGAGAGGGATGTTTTCCGCTTCCTTTTACTTCCTTTTACTTCCTTTTGTTTCCCCTTTTGTATCCCTCTCTCGCTTAGCTATACTGCCAGAACGACAACGACACAACGAAGGAGACCTACCGCATGACCACAACACTGAAACAACTGCTCGCCAGCAAACGCCAACTGCTTGCCTCGGTGCGTCCCGACGATACCGTTTTTCACGCGCTGCAGGTCATGGCCGACAACGATGTCGGCGCGCTGCTGGTGCTGGAAGAAAAACACTTGGTCGGTATTTTCTCGGAACGCGATTACGCGCGAAAAATCGCGCTGCTGGGAAAATTTTCACGCGACACCAAGGTACGCGACATCATGACCGAGAGGGTTTTTTACGTGACACTGTCGCATACGGTCGTCGAATGCATGGCGATCATGACCGACCGCCATTTCCGCCACCTGCCGGTGCTTGACGATGACGGAGAACTGATCGGCATCGTCTCGATCGGCGATCTGGTCGCGGAGATCATCCGTTCGCAGCAGTTCATCATCGAACAACTGGAACGCTATATCGTCGGAGATCATCACGGCGTAACCCAGGTTTCCGCGTAAACACGAAGTTCATTACACAAAATCCACTGGCCCCTTCGAACGCAAAAAACGGGAGCGCGTCAAGCGTGCTCCCGTTTTTTCATTCCGTTTCCCTTATTTCCGGAACCTGACGATAACAGCCCCGGCATTCGACTCCAGTTCCGAAAAAGCTTCCAGCATGAACCGCAGCGCGCCTTCTTCTCCAAACCCGCCGGTTCCGGCCCCAATCACCGGAAAAGCCACCGAGGCGAATTTTTCGTCATCGACAATCCGCATCGCCGAATGTACCGATTTTTTTATCGAATCCGGCGTTGCCCGCCAAAGCAGATTGATCCCTGCGACATGGATGATCTTCCTGAACGGCAACCTGCCCGCTCCCGTGGCAACGGCACCGCCCAGCGGAATCAGTCCGGCATGCCTGAGTTCGCGGAAGGGCGCATACCCGCCGCGGCGCTTGATCGCCGCCGAAACCCCCTGGGGTACGAGCAGCCACCACGGAAAAATATTCCGGTTCCAGGCGTTAACGATTGCTTCGACGTCCTGATCGAGCAAATCGCCGTCAACAATACGTGGAATCATTCCTGCCACCCGCCGCGCCCGGCATCACGGCCGAGTCCCGAAAATCACCCTACTGTAATCGTCACCGGACTTCCCAGCTCCGTCAGCAACTTGTTGATCCGCGTTGCATTGCTTTTCCGGACGGGCTTGGCCACCATGCGCGCCTCATCGGTGGCGATTTCCTGCTTGAAGACCAGCATGTTCATCAGGCTCCAGGCTTCGACATGGACCTTGTCGCCGTCCTGGCGGATCGACAGACAGGATGAAGCGGCCCAGAAGCCGGAACCTTTCTGATAAACCCTTTCCGTTCCGGTCTGATTCTTCAGGGCATAGCCCTGTTCCTTCGCCCAGCGCTCGACGTCGCCCCAGATTTCCTTGCTGGAGGTGAAATCCAGCAGCGTTCTCGTTTTGCAGCCGGAAGACAATGCCTTCATCATAAACATGACGGCGCCCGCTCCGATGACCGCACCAATGACAGTACCCACGGCTGAAGCCATTTTGTTGTTACCCCCTGAAAACAGTAAGAAAAATAAGCGGCGATGATAGCAAAATCCCGCGTCCGTTTCATTCTCGTCATGGTGAATAAATAAAGGTACACTACACGGATTCACGAACCGATAACGGCAGGTCGGACTCCACATGGACAAACTCGAACCGGTGCGCTATGAGCACGGCCGTCCGATGCTTCTCGGCGGCATAAGACGATTTCATCCCTTCGCCGAAGCCGAATACGACATCCCCGGACAGTGGCAGGAATTCCGGCATATTTTCCCGCCGGCGGGCAACGCGATTGTTTACGGCGTCATGTGCGGAGAAACACCCGAGGGTTTCGAATACATGTGCGGCATCGAGGTCGGATCCTTTGCGGAATTGCCCGGAAACCTGGGGCGAATGCGCCTTCTGGAACAGTATTACGCCGTATTTCTGCACCGTGGACACGTTTCCACGCTCTGGAAAACCTGGGAACGCGCCTGGAAGGAATGGCTGCCGGACAGCGAATACCGGTCGGCCCAGAAACCCGACTTCGAGGTTTACAACCGGAGGAAATTCAACCCGGACACCGGGCTTGGCGACATTGAAATCTGGCTTTCCATCATCCATAAAACCGACTCATGAACGCCGCCGGGGCAAAACAACCGCCCTCATTTTCCATCCGGCTCACCCGCCCGCAGCCGCCTTTGACCCGTTTTCCGGGCTTTCTTCATCGGCCGCTTTATCGGTCATTTCGTCGGCTGTTTCGTCGGCCGTTACGTTTTTCCCTCGGCCGCCATCTCCATCACATGCGGAAGTCTTCATGACCATCAGTTTCGACGATCCGGTAAAACAGGAAATCTGGGCCACCGTCCGCGCATTGAACGACGCCTGGACCAAGGGCAACCCGGACGACCTCACCGGATATTTCCACCGCGACATGATCGCCATCACCAGTACCGACCGTAACCGCCGCGAAGGCAGCGCCGCCTGCGTCGCCGGATGGAAAGGCTTCGCCGCCGCCGCGCGCATTCACCGCTGGGAGGAAACCGATCCGGTGATTCATGTCTACGGCGCAGCGAAAGATTGCGCCGTGGTCGCCTACTATTTCGACATGTCATTCGATATGAATGGGCAGACCATCGATGCGGCGGGAAGAGATATGTTCTTTTTCGTCAGGGAAAACGGCAAATGGCAGGCCGTGGCGGACCAGTTCTCCGGCTATCCCGCCTGAATTGTCTGCAATGCGGCGGAACCTTGCTTTTTTCCCGTCGGCGCTTCATGGCCGGTCACTGTCAAACTACGGCTCGTCAAGGCTGCCTGCGGCAGGCCTTGCCACCCGGACGATGCGTCGGCGACCTTTGTCGAGAAAGTGTGGGAAGCTGTGCAAAAGTAACGGCACGCGCAGCATATTTTGGCGTAGGCTGTGTATACGCACATTTGAGGAATCGTAGCGTAGCGCCTCGGTCAATGTCGGCGCATCGCCAGCGGCCTCGCGGTGCTGCAACCCTGTAATGCCTCGGTAACCTCAACCCACAGGAGGAAGCCAGCATGGACGCACTTCCACTCTCGCAGGCCTTTCAATTGATCGAGCCGGGGCCGGTCGTTCTGGTGAGCACGGCGCATAAAAACAAGGCCAACATAATGACGATGACCTGGCATATGGTGATCGACTTCACGCCGCGAATCGCCTGCATCATCGGTCCCTGGGACTTCAGTTTTTCCGCGCTGTGCGCCACCGGCGAATGCGTCATCGCCGTTCCCACCGCCGATATCGCGAACAAGGTGGTCGATATCGGCAATTGCTCCGGCCAGGATATAGACAAATTCAAGACTTTCGAATTGACGCCGCTGCCCGCGGAGAAAGTATCGGCGCCGCTGATTGCGGAATGCCTGGCCAACATCGAATGCCGTGTGGCGGATGACAGCATGGTGACGAAATACAACCTCTTCATCCTGGAAGCGGTCAAGGCCTGGATCGATCCCGGGCGGAAGGAGCAGAGAACATTCCACGCCTGCGGCGACGGAACGTTCGTCGTTGACGGACACAAGCTCGATCTGCGGGAAAGAATGACAAGAGTGATGCCGCGGGCTTTCCGGGAATAAGGAATGAGATTTCCCGCGCACATGCGAATGTAAGGACAAATCCGACTGTGCCGGGCTGCCCGTTCCGGCGTGGCTTCCTCAAATACGGCAGTCCGGTCGACTGCTGCGGATTTTTATTTCGACTGGATCATTTACGCGGAGGAATCCGGCCCTCCCTGCCGGTCGAAAAAGCGCACCACTTGCCGCCCATCCGCATCTTTCTCCCGCGCCTTTTTCTCTTCGCCTTTCCACGCGTGCCCATAGACAACCTCGAAAGTCGCCGGCAACCGGCCCTGCCAACGTTGCCTCTCATAGGCGTCGAGCATTCTTCTCCATCCCGCCTTGCCCATCAGGCCGCGCGGCCGATCGGCCATCGCGCAGGCGCCGCCGCTGCCGCGCAGTTCATGCAGCATCGTGTCCCAATCGGAATAAGTCAGCGTCAGCATCTCCATGTCCATGACCGGTTCGGAGCAGCCGGAGGCGAGCAGCATGTCGCCGAGGTCGTGCATGTCGATGAAACGCTGCGTGCGTGTGCCACCCTTGCCACCCTTGCCGCCATCATCGCTCCCGGCAAAGGCGGCGCGCAATTCCTTCAGCGTGTCGGGGCCGAGGGTGGAAAACATGAACAGGCCGCCGGGTGCGAGCACTCGCGCGACTTCGCGGAACACCGGCAGCGGATCGCACCAGTGCAGCATCAGGTTCGACCAGACGAGTCCCACGGAAGCATCCGCCAGCGGCAGACGCGCGGCATCGGCACAGATCAGCGCCGCCGTGTTGTGGCGCAGGAAAGGCAGCAGCCAACGTGCGTGATGGCGTGTTTTCCGGCCTTGTTCGAGCATGGCGCGACTCATATCGATGCCGGACAAATGCGCCTTGCGATAGCGTTCCTTCAGCGCCGTCAGCGTGCCGCCGGTGCCGCAGCCAAGGTCGACGATGTGCTTTGGATCGATTTTCACGTAATCGAGCCGCTCCAGCATGCGCTTGTCGATCTCGCGCGCCAGAAACGCGACGCGGTCGTAGCCGGCGGCAGCGCGGGCGAAATTGCGCCGCACCTGGCGCACGTCGATGAATGAAGATCCGGACATGGCGATAGATTTCCTTTCCTTTCCCCCGCTTCGGCGCAAAAAGGGAAAAAAGACAAAAAAGCAGGCGCGAGTTTAACGCGGAACGCAACATGCAAAGGCCGTATATTTTGTGCAGGATACAGAAAAATTCCACATCGAATTAAATAAACAATGATTCATGTAGAGGGCCTTAATTACAAATTAAAATTAAATATAGAATTAAAATGTTTGTCATAAACACATAACCCGGTGCAACCGCTTCCGACGGATTCCCGCGCAAACGCCGGAAACACGGGTGCTAGAATCGACGGCCATATGCGATTCGTACAGAGACATCATTCATGGCGATTTCCGATATTTTCAAGCGCGTCTCGCGCGCGCCCACCAACCCCGGCGTAGCGGCAAAGCCGCGCCAGTTCGACGTTGCCGACCTGTACCGGGGACCGGTCCCGTTGGTCCAGTTGGAAGCGGCGGACGGCGCCGCGCCGCCGCTCGACGAAAAGCTGCGGCAGGCGTATTTCTGGATCGTCAACAACGCCGTCATCAGCCCGCATTACGACATCGAATACAACGACGGCCCGGCGCAGACCTACGTGGTCGGCGACAGCAGGCGGACCCTGGCACTGCCGTCGGCGCAAAGCTATTCGAGCTTCATCCTGCTCCCGCTCCTGACCTTCGCCACGCGCAGGAAATGCCTGTTCGTCGGCGGTCCGGGGCGCGGCAAGACGGCGAGCGCGATCCTGATGGGCGTCCTTGCCGGCTATCCGGTCCGGGAGGTACGCCGCGCGATGCAGCACGGACATCCGCAGATGACCATCGCCGATCTGCTGGGCAATCCCCTGCCGGCGGATCTGGTCAACGCGCAGGACATGGAATCGATCCGCATCGCCTGGCGTCCCTGGCTGTCGATGCGGGTGAAGATCGTCGATGAATACAACCGCATTCCGACCCGGACGCAAAGCGCGCTGCTGACCGTAATGGGCGACAACTACGCCGAAGTGCTCGGGCATATCCACGAATGCCCCGAATCCGCCTGGTACCTGACCGCGAACGACGACCGCGGCGGCGGCACCTACCAGGTGATCGAGGCGCTGCGCGACCGGATCGACGTCATCGTCCAGGCGCTGGCGTTCAACCCGCGCTTTCTCGACGACCTGCTCTTGCGCATCGAAGAAAACGTCCGGCCGGAGGAAATGGCGCCGCGCGAGATCGTCTTCACGGAAACGGAAATCGACCGGATCGGCGAGGAAATCCGTGCCGTGAGCGTTCCCGGGGCGGTGCGGCGGCGGCTGGAGTTTTTCTGCGGCCAGTTCGAGTTCTGCGAAACCGCGGGCGTGCAGTTCGAATACATGACGAAGGACACGGCGCGGCTTTCCGGCGTCGACTGGGGACAGGTCGTCGCGGCGGACAATGGCAGGGACCGGCTGAAGGACCTGGGATGCCAGACGAAAAACGGAGTATCGGTGCGCAATCTGATGACCCTGCTCGTGTTCGCCAAGGCGCTCGCCTACTTTCGCGGCAACCGCGAGGCGACGCTGGAGGATTTGCGCCAGATCCTGCCGTTCGTCCTGCACGACAAGCTTCAGCCCGACCTGGAAGCTCCATTTTTCGGCATTCCGGAAAACGCGGGCTATCGCACCGACCGCCTGAGCTGGCTGCGCCATCTGTTCGATCTGTCGTGCGACGAATTCAACCGCCTCGATCTCGACCGTAACGACCCGGTGCGCGAACTTGCCGAGGAATTCGCGCTCGGCCTCGACGGCGTCGGCGAACGCGAAACGCGCGCGCGCCTGACGAAGATCGAACGCCTGGTCAATACGCTCGGCAAGGGACGCAAACTTTACGGGCCGCTGTACGACGACCTGCAAAAGCTGAAATACCTGCACCAGCGCTACACCAATTATCTGCACTGGCTGCGCGCGCGGTAGCGATTCCCGATCATGCCGATCACGTCGACCACGCCAATTTCCGACACATTCGCCCGCATCCTCGCCGCCGAACGGGAGCGCTTCAACGCGCTCGCCGCCGAAGCAGCACGCCGCACGCCAGGGTTCGACACGGAGGCGCTCGCCGCATTCCTGCGTTCCGGCGTAGACGGGGTCGTGGCCGCAGTGGCCACACTGGCCGAAGCGGCTCCCGAACGCGCTGCGGCGGTCGCCGAGGCCGCCTACGACATCGCGCTGGTCCTGGTCGCGCAGCGGCTGGCCGGGCCGCTGGCGCGAAGCCGGTTCGTGGAACGCGCCTGGGTCGAGCTGTTTCCCTCGTGCGCGCCGCGGATCGCCGAAGCGCCCGGCGAAGTCCTGGGCGCATTGAGCAACGCGGCGCTGTATCTGGGAAATACCCCGGAACTGCGCGGTGACGAATGGCTCCGTTCCCTGTCGGCGCTTGCCGGCGATGCCGAAACCGTCTCCCAGTTGCTGACGCTGGGCAAGGTACTCGCCTGGCGCGCGGGCGCGGCACATTTCCGCGACGGCGCGCTGGCCGCGGCTTCCACATTGCCGCGGGCGCTCGCACTCGCCGCCGTCGGCGCCGCGCCGGGGGACGACTGGGCGCGGGTGCATGCGCGCCTGAGCGCCGATCCATGGTGGTCGCCCGAAGGAGAAAAACACAGGCAGGAAGACGGCGCACCGCCGCGACGGAAAACGCGAGGGCGGAAAATCGGGGATTTTTCCGGCTTCGACGGCATCTTCCGCCAACCGCCGGAAGTCCGCGCCAACGCCGGCGGATTCTGGGTCAAGAGCGGCGACCGCTACAGCCTGCTGATTGCCGACGCCTGGGGCGCCGTCCTGCACCGGGCGAGCCGGGAGGAATATGAACGCCCCGAACCGTTGCAATCGTCCCAATCGTCCCAATCGATCCGACCACCGCCCGTGCTCGACGGGACCCGTTTGAAACTTGCGCATGGCGGCATCGAACTCGATCTTCCCGCCGAAGGATTGGCCTTCGCCTGCAACGGACACACGGTTGCGGTGAGCTCTCCCTATTCCTTCGCGATCAGGCTTTTTCCGCTGCAATGAACGCACATGAACCGAACCGCCCCCATGCGCGGGAGAATGCACAAAAAAGCGCACGGAGCGCACGGAGCGCACGGAGTACGCTGGCGGAACGCTGGCGGCAGGCATGGCCCCAGGCATTGGAAGTGTGGAGCAAATACACCCGGCTGCGCGACGCGCGCCTGTGCGCGAGCCGGATCGAAGCGGCGGACGAAGGATTGACGGGCAGCTTCGCGATGATCCGCCTCAACGACCAAAGCATCGTCGTCGACCTCGAAGGCATCGCCGAGCTTGGGTTGGAAGATTACGCGGTCGAGATTCTGGCGCACGAAATCGGCCATCACGTGCTGGCGCCCGGCAATGCCACCGACCATTTCCGCCTGCTCGCGCGCATCCGCCACGGCCTGCCGACGCTCGAAGCGCACGCGGCGATGGTTGCCAACCTTTACACCGATCTCATCATCAACGACCGCCTGCAACGCCGGGCCGGGCTGCGCCTGGCCGACATCTACCGGCGCCTGGCGCAGGCTCCCGGGACGCCGGAAGACAGCGGCAAGACCTGGAATCTCTATCTGCGGATCTACGAAAACCTGTGGCAGCTCGATATCGGCAGTCTCGGTGCGCGAAAAAAGCGTGGAGCCGAGGGAGAAAGGATTGAAGGAGACGCCTGGCTCGGCGCCCGGCTGATCCGCGTCTACGCCGACGACTGGCTGGCCGGGGCGGGACGCTTCGCCGCCCTGCTGCTGCCGTACCTCGCCGAAGACGCGCGGCACACGCCGCGCACGCCGTTCGGACATCTGCTCGATACGGCCGACGCGGCGGCAGGCTGCGACCCGATGGGCGGCATCGATATCGAGCCCGACGAAACCGCCGTCCATCCGGCTGAAGATCCCGCCATCACCGGAATCGAACCGGAGGAAACGTTACGGCAGGGTTCAAAACGGCAAAGACGCAAACCGTCGCGCGGCCAGGCGCGCGAGCCTTTCGAATACGGAGAAATCCTGCGCGCCGCCGGAATCCGGCTCGACGACCATGAAATCGCGGTCCGCTATTACCGGGAGCGCGCGCTGCCCCACCTCGTCCCTTTTCCGGTGCGGCCCGCGCCGGAATCGCCGGAACCTCAACTGGAAGGTCTCGAACCCTGGGAAATCGGCGATCCGCTCGACGAACTGGACGGCTTGCAGACCGTGCTGCAATCGCCGCGGGTCGTTCCCGGCCTCACCACCGTCCGCCGCCTGTATGGGCGCGAACCAGGCAATGCGTCCGAACGCCGGCCGGTGGATCTCGATCTGTACGTCGACAGTTCGGGATCGATGCCCAATCCGCAGGCCGCGGTTTCCTACCTCAGCCTGGCCGGCGCCATCATCGCCCTTTCCGCGCTGCGCGCCGGTTCCCGGGTACAGGCGACGCTGTGGAGCGGGAAAGAACAGGTGATGCACACCATGGGCTTCGTCCGCGACGAGCGGGAGATCCTGCGCATCCTGACCGGTTTCTACGGCGATGGCACCTGTTTCCCCATCCACCGGCTGCGCGAAACATTCTGCGGCAAGCCGCCGCCCTCCCGGCCCGTCCACATCCTGATGATTTCCGACGACGGCATCACGACGATGTTCGACCGGGACGAACGCGGCAACGACGGCTGGGAGATTTCCGCGCGGGCACTGGCCGCCGCCGGCGCGGGCGGCACCATGGCGCTCAACCTTCCGCCGGACTGGGAGAAAAGCCGCCAATCCTGGAACGCCGGGGCTTTCGCGCAATTGCGTCGCGCGCGGAAGGAACAGTCCTGGGAGATTTTCCCGGTTTCCCGCTTCGAGGACCTCGTCGCGTTCGCCCGCGCCTTCAGCCGGCGTCATTATTCGCCGCCGGATCAACCCCGATTCATTACCGAAACATGAACCGCACCGGTCCCGTCCTCGAAACGCTGCTGCGCCGCCTGGCCGACACGCCGCCGGACTTTCTCGATGAACCCCGAGTTGGAGCAGCCGGGGAACGAGGAGGGATATTCGTGCCGGCGCTGGTCAACGATCTCCTTTCCCGCCTTTCCCACCTTTCTTCCCGTCCCGGCCACCGGATTTCCCGCGACGCGCTGGAACCCTTCCACGGCCGCGGACCCGCCGACCGCAACCGGCTGGCGCTCGTGATGATTCTCGTCTGGTTCCTGGCCGACGAATGGTTCGAACAGGCGCGCCCGGAACAGGAAGCGGTGCTGCGCCTGCTGGACGCCACCGCCGCCGAACTGGCGGAATCCGCGGCGGCGCGGAAATACGTGGAAGACCCGGAGCGGCGCGAGGAACTCGCCCGCCTGGCGCTTGCCCGCCTCGATTTCCGCCCGGCGGGAGAAACCGAGGCACAGGCGGCGGACCGGCTTTCGGCGCTGAGCGCAACGGAACGGCGCCGGTTGCTGGAGGCGAGCCGGAAAGCGCAGGCGCGGGCGCGCGCGGTCCGCGAGGCGTTGATACGCAAGCAGGCGGAAGCGGCAGCGGACAAGTGGACGCGAGAATGAGGCACGCAGGAATAATGGACATGGAAACGAGGGATATTCCGGACTTCGAGCGGGGTTTCGAGCATGACTCCGAGCGGGAATTCTTCCCCACGCTCAGCCCGGCCGGCCGGGAGATGCTGCGCTTCCTGAGCGAACATCCCGCCGCGCCGGCTTATCGCAACCGCAGCGGCAATCGTCTGCTGGCGGAAGAAGTCGAGGAACTGCGCGCCTTCGAACGCGAGGTGCGGGACGCGGAAACCGGCTGGCCGCGCGGCGGCGCGCCGCGATGGCGCGATGCCTTTGCAGCCCGGACGTACGGGGAAGTGCCTCATTTCCGGCGCATGGGGCCGCCGCCGCGCCGCTTCGAGGACATTCCAACGACCTGCCGCGCCGACCTGGCGGCGGACATCGCGCGCTTCGTCCCCGACCCGGTGGCGGTCGACCGCCTGATCTGCTTCCAGACCACCGGAACGACCGGCCATCCGCTACGCGTTCCGTCGCATCCGCTCGTCGCGGGACGCTATCTCGCGTTCCACCGGCGCGCGCTGCGCCGCTTCGGCATCGAACTGCGCCACGGGCGGGGAGAAGTCGGCGTGGTTCTGCTGGGCATGCAGAAAAAATGCTTCACCTACGTCTCCGTGACACCCGTCATGGACGAATCCGGCCTGGCGAAGATCAACCTGCACCCGGACGACTGGCAGGACCCGGCCGACCGCGCGCGCTATCTCGACGCGCTACGGCCCGAAATCATCGCGGGCGATCCCCTTTCCTTCGCCGAATTGCTGACCCTGCCGCTCACCGTCCGGCCGCGCGCGCTGCTCTCCGTCGGCATGACCTTGCTGCCGGGGCTGCGACGGCTTCTGGAAGAGCGCTTCGCCTGCCCGGCGCTGGATCTTTATTCGATGAACGAAGCCGGGCCGATCGGCGTCTTCGACGCCGCCGCGGGCGGCCATCTCCTGTTGCAGCACCGGCTATACGTCGAAATCCTCGATCCGGCGGGACAGCCGGTCGCGGAAGGCGAACGCGGAGAAATCGCCCTCACCGGCGGCTTCAACTTCTGCCTGCCGCTGCTGCGCTACCGCACCGGGGATTTCGCCGCGCTTTCCCGGCATGGCGGCGAACCGGTGCTGTCCGGGCTGTGCGGACGCGCGCCGGTCCGCTTCCGGGGACGGGATGGGAACTGGATCAACAACATCGACGTCACCCACGCGTTGCAGTCCCTGCCGCTGCATCAGTTCGGCCTGCACCAGAACGCGGACGGCGGCCTCGCGCTGCGCCTCGGTCCGGGCGGCATGCCGTTTGCCGAAGCGGCGGCGAAGCTGCTGCGCCCGCTGTTCGGCGAACAATCCATCGCCGTCGAGGAAATCGCCGCGGAAGGCAAGATCCTGCAATACACCTCCGATCTCGACCGGGCGCCGGAATGATCTCGACCGCCGAACTGGCCGCCAACGGCATGATTACCGTTTCCATTCTTCTCGCGGGGCGGAACAGCATCCACACCTGGTGGACCGGAATCGCCGGCTGCCTGGCCTTCGCGCTCGTTTTCCACGAATCCCGGCTCTATGCCGACGTCGCCTTGCAGTTCTTCTTCGTCGCCACCAGCGCGATCGGCTGGCGGCAATGGCTGCGCGGGAATCGCGGCCAGGCGCTGCGCGTATCCCACGGCGACCTTGCCGCGCTCGTCCGGGCGGCTTTGCTCGGCGCCATGGCGACGTTCGGCTACGGCGCGCTGCTGCATTTCCACACCGACGCCTACGCTCCGTTCGTCGATTCCGCCGTGCTCGCGTTCAGCGTCGTCGCACAGATTTTTCTCATGCGCCGCCGCGTGGAAACGTGGCTCTTCTGGCTGCTCGTCAACACCGTCGCCGTCCCGCTGTACGCCAGCCGCGGGCTGTATCTGACCTCCGCCCTCTACGCGGCCTACTGGGTCAACGCGGCCGTTTCGTGGCACCGCTGGCGGCGGCTGGGGGCAGCCGTCCCGGCGGGGATAGCGCAATGAACGGGCCAATGAATGGACCAATCGACGGAACAATAAACGGACAATCGCGGCGCCGCTTCCGCCGCGGCCTCGTCGTCGGCAAATTCTGTCCGCTGCACCTCGGCCACGAATGGCTGGTCGGCCAGGCGCTCGCCGCCTGCGACGAAGTGATCGTCATCAGCTACGCCAAGCCCGGTTTCCACGGCTATGGACGCGGCCGACGCCAGGCATGGCTGGCCTCCCGCTTCCCCGAGGCATTCTGTCTGGCCCTCGACGACGACAGCCTCGCCGCGCGCTGCCGGAGCGAAGGTATCGAGGAATTTCCCCGCATTCCCCCGGACGACGCGCCAGATGACGAACACCGCGTCTTCGTGGCCTGGCTGTGTGACACGCTTTTGCGCAAGCGCGTCGACGGCGTTTTCACCAGCGAGGGTTACGGCGACGGGTTTGCCGATATCCTTTCCGCCCGTTTCGGATACCGCGTCGAACACGTGTGCGTGGACCGGGCGCGGACGAGATTCCCGGTGTCGGGAACGCGGGTCCGCTCCGACCCGCACGAATGCCGCGATTATCTGGCGCCGGAAATCTATGCCGATTTCGTCCGGAAGATTTGCCTCCTGGGTGGAGAATCGAGCGGAAAGAGCACGCTCGCGGCGGCCCTGGCGCGATCCCTGGACACGCTCGCCGTCCCGGAATACGGCAGAACGCTGTGGGACGAAAAACGGGGAAACCTGCAATTCCCGGATCTCCTGCATATCGCCCGCACCCAGATCGGGCGGGAAAACGAAATGGCGCGGCGGGCCAACCGCTTCCTGATCTGCGATACCTCGCCGCTGACGACGTTCCTGTACAGCAACGCGCTGTTCGGAAAAGCCGACCCGGAACTCGCGCGCCTGGCGGAACGCCCTTACGACCAAGTGTTCCTGTGCGCTCCCGATTTCGATTTCGTGCAGGACGGAACCCGGCGCGACGATGGATTCCGCAGGTATCAGCACCAGTGGTATGAAACGGAACTGGCGAGGCGGAAAATTCCTTGCGTCGCATTGTCCGGGCCGCTCGAAAACCGGCTGGCGGAGGCGATTTCGGTATTGCGCGAAACGTTCATGGGCAACGGAGCGTCCGTTCCGAAATCCATTGCCTGTGACGGCCCGGAGTGAAACGACCGATGTTTTTCTTTCCGCATGCGCTTATATTTTTTCCAGATATAAATGAAATTTCATTTAATATAAGTAGTGATTTACAAGCATAAATTAAAATAAAAAATGGAATTTCGTTTTGTTTCATGAGGGCCGCCTCCGTCAGAGCGGCGTCGCCACGGTGACGGCCTGCCACGGCCCCGTCGTCTGCCCGAACAACGCGCTCCAGTACCAGGACGAAGCGTCCGTATAGGCATTTCCCCGGGCATCGACGATTTGTTCGCAGACGCGCACGCGCATGCCGTTCGTGGCGTCCCATGTTCCGTCCTTTGTTCCATCCTTTTCCGCGACGAAACAGCGCGCCAGCAATGTCGACGACGCCCCCAGCAGATTGCGCTGCTCCAGCCGGGAGCGGCTTATGCTGTATCCAAGCCCGCGAAAACAGTCCGCCGACGGATGAAGCTTGCGCGTCGGATGCGTAACGTGGCGCAGCGTATAGAGATTTTCGCCGTCGGTCATGCGCGCGATGACACCGGGAAATTGCGCTGCGAAATTCCGTTCGACATCGGACAACGCCAGAGGCCGCAAATCGCGGCCGAAAACCTCCCGCGGCCATTCGACGGCGCTGGAGGCGGAAGTTGGGGAAGCCGCGGTGACGGATGGAGCAGGAAAAAACAACGGCACGGAGGCAAACGTCGCGAAACAGAACACCGCGACGGCGGACAGCGCACGCGATGCCGCGCTTTGCGGCACGGCCGGTTCCGATGGCGGCGATCCACGAAACGATCCACGAGATAAACCACCATCAGCCGCGGCGACATGGCGCAACACCAGCGTGCAGACAACAGCGAAAACGGCGATTCCCACGGCTTCGTGCGTCCATTCCGGCCAGGCCAGCAATTCCGTTTCCCTGGCAACGAGTACCGTGTTGCGCCCGATGTTGCCCAGCAGCACGATCAGGCCGATCGAGGGCAGGCGGCGCAGAAAAACCCGGTCCGGCAGACGCAGCCAACTGGCGGCGATACAGGCGGTGAAATAGGCGAACCAGGCCATCTGTATTCCCGAACACGGCGCATCGACGATGACCAGATGGCCATTGACCGTCATGGCGCTTCCTTCGCGCACGGCGGCAATGCCGGCCAGTTCGAGCAGCCACGCGCTGGCCTGGGCGGTGACGACGCGCAGCGGATAGCCGACGAAAAACTGCAATGAGGAAAGCAGCGGCAGTGCGAGAAAACCGAGTCCCCAATAGGGCAGCATCGTCCGGGGCTGCATCGGCCGGCGCGGACCGCTCAGCGCCGCGACCATCGCCATGAGGCTGGCGACGGCGAGCCCGCTGCGCAACAGCCAGGGCAGCCACGGCGCGCTGAACGTCGCCGTCGCCGCGAAGATGATCGAAGCGTGCAGCCAGAGCGCTCGCGGTATGGGATTGAAATCCCGGCGGTCGCGATAGAGGATAAAACCCAGCGCCAGAAGCGCGATGACGCCGAGCGGATCGTCGGAACCGTCGGTCAGCCGCGCGGCGCTCCATCGCCACGCCGGCCAGAGCGCCGCGAGCGGAAGCGCCAGCCAGAAGGCCGGGGCCGCCGCGACGAGTCTTCCGGTCGGCGCCGCCAGGGTTCCGGATGCGCCGTGAATGCCGAACGCGGGAGAAAGACTGGACATTTTCATGGCTGGATTCCTTTCCGATCAGATACGCGCGCGGCTGCGGCCCATCAGTCGCGGCATGGCGAAGAGCGCCGACAGGACGACCAGCAGCAGCATCCAGAAGCGAGGCTCCGGCGTGCTGGAAATATAGGCGCCGCCCACCGCCATGCTGCTGACGCCCTGCGGCAGGGGCAAAGCCTGGTCGATCGATTCGGCGCGGTCCGGGTCGGAATTGCGCACTGTCTCATCGACCGCAACGAAGGAGGTGTATTGCGTCAGCAGCGAATGGCGCAGGCCGAGTCCGGTGATTTCCTTGGCATGGCCGCTGCCGTCGTCCAGTTTTTCTTCATCGCTCAATCTGGCGATGCGATGCCGCGCCCATAGCTGTTCCAGGGCGTTGTTTTCCATACGCGGCAAATCCGGCGTGATATCCAGGTTCGCGCGATAGGCCCCGGCAACGGTTTCGCCTTCCAGTATCAGAGAGCCCTGGGCCGCTCCGCGCCATTTCCCGAAAAGAATGACCGGCCGTTGCGCGAAGAGATCGGGCAGCGCCTGCGGCTCGACGTCATAGGCGTCGAACCCCTCGAAACGGAAGCGGAGATGCGTGAGCAGCGGCGCTTCGATCATTTTCCGCAGGCGCTCCGCTTCTTTTTTCGCCGCCGCGGCATCGGTGACGATGAACGGTTCCCCTTGCCCGGCGCGCGACAATCCTTCGATCAGTTCGCGGTTGACCGAACTGCCGATACCGAAAGCGAACAGGTTGGCGCGGGAAAGGTTCCGGCGCACGAGCGCATACGCCTCGCGCTCGACGGTAACGTAGCCGTCGGTGACGACGATGAAAGTACGCGAACGCTTGTCGTCCTCCGGCTGATCCAGCGCCTGTTTCAGCGCGGGGATCAATTCCGTGCCGCCGCCGCCGTTTTCCCTGTCGATCAGATTCAGGGCGCGTTTGATGTTTTCGCGGGTCGCCGGCAGCGAATGCGGCGACAGCATCCGGTTGCCGCCGGAAAAAAGCAGAACATTGAAGGTATCGCTGTCGCGCAGGCCACCGATCAGTTCCCGGAGCAGCACTTTCGTGGTATCGAGCGGAAATCCGTGCATCGAGCCCGAAACGTCGACGACGAAGACATAATCGCGCGGCAGAATTTCTCTCTCGCTGCTTCTATGCGGCGGTTCCGCCAATGCGACGAAGAAATTGTCCCCGGCATCGTTTTTCGACATCAGGACGCCGCTCTGTATGGCATCGCCGCTCAAACGGTAATTCAGAATGAAATCGCGGTTCGCCGTATTTTTCTCGCGTGCCGGAACGATCCGCTCTTCTTTCTCCGAAACCGCCGTGCGTTCGATCCGGTGCGTCGGCGAGCGAACTTCCCGTATTTCTACCGGGGCGGCCAGGTTCACGCTCAACTCGAAACCCGATGCGCTTTCCACGCCCTCGGGCAGAAACGGCATCGCCGGCCATGTTTCCCGAGCTTCGCCGTTTTCCTGCGGCGCACCGTGGTAACGCGGCCCCACCACCGTCGGAAAGACGAATTGATATTCCCCATCATGCGGCGACAAAAGCTCGGTATAACGCAATTCCACCCATACATCGTCGCCTGGCATGATGTTGACCACGTTCATCTGGAATACGTTGGGGCGATGCTGTTCGAGCAGAGCGGCCGCCTTGCCTTCGCGTTTTGCCGTTTCATACTCACTGCGCGCCTTCTCTTTTTCCCGGATTCGGGCAACCACTTCCCGCTTGCCGATTTTGACTTTCATCGCATACACCGCCGCGCGGGTCGAGCCGGGGAATACGTAGCGCGCCTCGATCGGATTGTCCCCTTCGTTGCGGTAATGCTGCGTGACGGCCACCTCGGCGATGATGCCGACAATGTGCGCGTCGACCCTGGTGTTCTTCAACGGCATCCTGTCGCCCGCCGTGGCGGCGTCGATGACAAAGTAAGGGCTGGCGACGGAATCGGCCGACACCTCCGTTCCGGCATGGGATGAAAAAGCCCACGACAGGAACAGGATGGCCGACAGGATGCGGAAAACGGGAAACAGGGCGCTTGGATTGCCGCGATGCGGGCGGATGACGGTCAACATAGTTCTTTCTCCCCAGGTGACATGGCAAAGGAAATGAATCCGGTGCCAAGAATCGCCTTTCCCTGAGAAGAGAATTTGAAGCCGTGTGAAGGGAGTGTGAAGCAATTGATCAAGACGACGGTTTTCAGGCGGGGATCTCCGCCGTTTCCCCCCCGGTTCCCCCCCCGTATCCCGGCCCATGCGAACCACGAAATAGCGGCGCGAAAACGAAATGGATTAGAATACGCAGTTCCGCATTTTTCCAGCACGAACCTCCGCACATTGCCGTGAACTCCGCAGAACCCCTCGTCGAAATCTCCAACCTGCATTTTTCCTACGACCAGACTCCCGTTCTGGCGGGGATCGACATGGTATTCCCGCGCGGCAAGCTGATCGCCATCATGGGCGGCTCCGGCTGCGGCAAGACGACGCTGCTGCGCCTGATCGGCGGCCAGCTGCGGCCTTCCTCCGGCGCGGTGCGCGTCGCCGGGCAGGAAGTCCACAAGATGGGGCACGCCGAACTCTACGCGCTGCGCCGGCGCATGGGCATGCTGTTCCAGTTCGGCGCGCTGTTTACCGATATTTCCGTATTCGACAACGTCGCCTTCGCGCTGCGCGAACACACCGACCTGCCGGAAGAACTGATCCGCGACCTGGTATTGATGAAACTCAACGCCGTCGGACTGCGCGGCGCCTGCGACCTGATGCCGAACGAGCTTTCCGGCGGCATGGCGCGGCGGGTGGCGCTGGCGCGCGCGATTGCACTCGATCCGATGCTGATGATGTACGACGAGCCGTTCACCGGGCTGGACCCGATCTCGCTCGGCGTCATCGGCCAGCTGATCCGACGCCTGAACGACGCGCTCGGCGCCACGTCAGTGATGGTGACGCACGATATCCAGGAAACGATGCTGATCGTCGACTACATCTATTTCATGTCCGCCGGGCGCGTGGTGGCGCAGGGCACGCCGGACGAAATCCGCTCCTCGACGGATCCGTTCGTGCACCAGTTCGTCCATGCCGAGGCCGACGGCCCGGTGCGCTTCCACTATCCGGCGCCCGACCTGGCGGAAAGCCTGCTCGGCGCGCCTGCCGGAGGCAGGGCATGAATGGTCTGAAAACAGTGCTCGCCACCCTCGGCCACGGCATCACCGAACGCCTGTGGCGGCTCGGCTTCGCGACGCGTTTCTTTTTCATGCTGCTCGTCTATTCCGGGCAATCGTTCGCGCGGCCGCGCCTGCTGCTGCGCGAAATCTGGTTCAGCGGCGTGCTGTCGCTCATCATCATCCTCGTCTCCGGCCTTTTCGTCGGGATGGTGCTGGGCCTGCAAGGGTACGAAACGCTGCAGCGCTACGGCTCGTCGGAGGCGCTGGGCATCCTGGTGGCGCTGTCGCTGGTGCGCGAACTCGGCCCGGTCGTCGCGGCGCTGCTCTTCGCCTCGCGCGCCGGCTCGGCGGTGACGGCGGAAATCGGGCTGATGAAGACGACCGAGCAGTTGAAGGCGATGGACATGATGGCGGTCAACCCGATCGCCCGCGTCGTCGCGCCGCGCTTCTGGGGCGGCGTGATCTCGATGCCGCTGCTGGCGGCGCTCTTCTCGGCGGTGGGGGTCTTCGGCGGCTACCTGATCGGCGTCGTCTTCATCGGCGTCGACGAAGGCGCGTTCTGGTCGCAGATGCAGGCCTCGGTCGACTTCCGCACCGACATCCTGAACGGCATCATCAAAAGCTTCGTCTTCGGCGTCGCCGTGGCGCTGATCGCGGTCTTCGAAGGCTACGACTCGGTGCCGACCGCCGAAGGCGTCTCGCGCGCGATCACGCGCACCGTGGTTACCTCGGCGCTGACGATCCTGGCGCTGGATTTCATTCTTACCTCATTCATGTTCCGGGGAATCTGATGAATCGAACCGTACTCGATCTCTGGGTGGGCTTTTTCGTTGCCATCGGCATCGCCTCCCTGTTGTTTCTGGCGCTCAAGGTCGGCAACCTGGGCAGCTTCAACTTCTCCCAAACCTATGTGCTGAAAGCCACATTTGATAACATCGGGGGGTTGAAGGTGCGCGGCGCGGTCAAAAGCGCCGGCGTCGTCGTGGGGCGCATCTCCGCCATCGAATTCGATCCCAAGTCCTACGAGGCGGTGGTGTCGATGGAAATCGACAACCGTTACCGCTTCCCCAAGGACAGTTCCCTGTCGATTCTTACTTCCGGCCTGCTGGGAGAACAATACATCGGCGTCGACGCGGGAATCGACGAACAGAAACTGGATGGCTCGCAGATGGTCACACGAACGAACTCGGCGGTGGTACTGGAAAAACTGATCAGCCAGTTCCTCTTCGACAAGGCGGCGGAACCGCCGGCGCCAAAACCGTAGAACCGTAGAATTTTTCAAGCAAAGGTTGCATTCGTGAGAACAATCGTCATCGGGAATATGCGACAACTGCTGGCCCTCGCGGCCGCGGTTTCGCTGCTCGCGCTGTCCGGCTGCGCATCCACCACCACGGCCAGGGCGCCGAATCCAAACGATCCCGCGGAAGAATTCAACCGGGCGATGTTTGCCGTCAACGACGCGCTCGACACGGCGCTGATCCGCCCCGCCGCGGTCGTCTACGACGAAGCCGCGCCGCTGCCGGTGAAGGCGGCGACCGGAAACTTCTTCGGCAACCTGCGCGACCTGTGGACCGCCGCGAACAACCTGATGCAGGGCAACGTCGGCGATGCGTTTTCCGACGTCGGCCGTTTTCTCGTCAATACCACCGTCGGCATCGGCGGCGCCTTCGACATCGCCAGCGAGGTCGGGCTGGAAAAGCACGAGGAGGATTTCGGCCAGACCATGGGCGTCTGGGGGGTCGACGAAGGCATTTACCACTACTGGCCGATTTTCGGGCCGCGCACGACGCGCGACACCGCCGGCCTGATCGTCGACGGTTTCGCCGATCCGGTCTGGTATTACGACGGCGTCGCCGTGCGCAACTCGCTCATCGTCTACCGCTTCATCGACGTCCGGGCGCGCCTGCTGCCGCTCGACCGTATCGTCGACGAAGCGGCGCTCGACCGCTACAGCTATATTCGCGACTCCTATCTGCAACTGCGCCGCCGCAATGTCTATAACGAGGATACGGATCCGATGCCGGTGGCTCCGGGCACCGATGTGAATACCGTTCCGTCTTCTTCCCATGCCCCGTCCGCCGCCCCTTCCACCGGCGGCCCCGCCGGGGAAGACGGCAAGGATAAGCCTTAATCGTCACAGGGATGCCACAGGGATGGTTCGTTTCCGGGAAACCGCCGGTCTGCCGGCCTGCCGATAACGCTCCGGCTCTTCGGAGCAGCGGCTCCATCGGCTCCGTTTCCACTGTTCCGCTTTTTTCCTTTTTCGATGGGATGGATTCATGAAAGCTTTAACCACCTTTTTCTCCGCGCTCCTTCTTTCCTTTTTCACGCTGTGCGCTCCTGCGTTCGCGCAACAGACGCCGGACGCCCTGGTCAAGAGCGTTACCGAGGAAGTCCTGACGATCGTGCGCAGCGACAAGGACATTCAGTCCGGCAATACGCAAAAGGCGATCACGCTGGTCGAGCAGAAAGTGCTGCCGCACTTCAATTTCATGCACATGACCGCGCTGGCGCTGGGACGCGACTGGTCCAAGGCGACGCCGGAACAGCAGAAAAAACTTTCCGGCGAATTCCAGACGCTGCTCGTGCGCACCTATTCCAATGCGCTCACCGCCTACAAGCACCAGACGATCAACTACAAGCCGCTGAAGATGGCGGACAACCAGACCGATGTCCTCGTCCGCACCGAAGTGCGCCAGCCCGGCAGCAATCCGGTGCAGCTCGACTACCGGCTGGAGAAGAGCGGCAACGAATGGAAAGTCTATGACGTAATCGTCGGCGGCATCAGCCTCGTCACCAACTACCGCGACACCTTCGCCCAGGAAGTGCGCAACGGCGGCATCGACGGCCTGATCCAGTCGCTGGCGGCGAAGAACAAACAGCTTGCCGCGGGGCAAGGGTAATCAAGGGGTAATTCCCGTCGATACAAGGACATCCGGTTCGAAGCCATGATCGATTCCATCCCCGGTGGCCTGCGGGTCACCGTACCGATGACCGTCGGCAGCGCGAGCGCCCTGCTCGCCGCCGGATGTTCCATTCTGCGTGGTAAAGACGCGGCCGCCACCGCCGCCTCAAGCGAATCGCAGCCTTCTTCCTTCACCGTCGATCTCGGTGCCATCGGCGAGGCCGATTCTTCCGCGCTCACCATTCTTCTGGCCTGGCTACGCACGGCGCGGGAAACCGGCCGCGCGCTCGAAATCCGCCACGCTCCGGCGGGCCTGACCTCGCTTGCGGAACTGTACGGCGTCGCGCCGCTGCTGCCGTTTTCCGCCGCGGACTGACGCGGGCGGAAAAACCTCTTTCCCCGATACATGCGCGCCAATACCGATTGACCGTTGCCGTGATTCGCGGAACTCCTGAATTCCAAATATCGATGTATTGAATATCGGCTACTGTAGAGAGATTCAGGAAATAATTATTTCCGCACTGGAAAAAAGAAACGCCAGCAGGCGTTCCGTTTCCGGTTTGCGTCGGAACCCCGGTCCGCGGATCGAAAACATTTCCGCCCGGAATTTCTACCCGGAATTTCTGTCCAGACACACCGCCCCGCTCGACACGACACCACTCCATGCGATGCGGCGCGATACGACATCTCCATTCCAACCGAAAATGCCTTAGCATTCCCTTCTTTTCCCGCGAAAGGTAAGACCATTTCCTCTCTCTCCGCTCCCGCCGCCGTGGCCATCGACGGCGTGGAAAAGCATTTCGGGCGCCTGCGGGCGCTGGACGGCGTGTCGCTGGAAATCGCCGGCGGCGAATTCTTCGGCCTGCTCGGCCCCAACGGCGCCGGCAAGACCACGCTCATCTCCTGCCTTGCCGGCCTGGCGCGGCCCGACCGCGGGCGCATCACGGTGCTCGGGCGCGACGTCGTCGCCGACTACCGCGCGGCGCGTCGGCTCCTGGGCATCGTGCCGCAGGAACTGGTCTTCGATCCGTTCTTCACCGTGCGCGAAACGCTGCGCATCCAGTCCGGCTATTTCGGCATCCGCGGCAACGACGACTGGATCGACGAAATCCTCGACAACCTCGACCTGACCGAGAAAGCCGACACCAACACGCGCCGGCTCTCCGGCGGCATGAAGCGGCGGCTTCTGGTCGCCCAGGCGCTGGTGCACCGGCCGCCGGTGATCGTGCTGGACGAGCCGACCGCCGGCGTCGACGTCGAACTGCGCCAGGGCTTGTGGCAATTCGTCCAGCGCCTGAACCGCGAGGGCCATACCGTCATCCTGACCACCCATTACCTCGAAGAGGCCGAAGCGCTGTGCGGGCGCATCGCGATGCTCAAGGGCGGACGCATCGTCGCGCTCGACACCACGCAAAGCCTGCTCAAGCGCTTCTCCAGCCACGCCCTGAGCCTGCGGCTGAAAGAAAACGCGGTACTGCCGCCGTCGCTTGCCGAACGCGTCACCGCCGCCACCGTTACCCCTGCCCCCGCCGCCTCCACCGGCGACGACGGCTGGCTGCACCTGCAACTGCCCGATGCCGCCGCCGTCACCGAAATACTGGCCGCCCTTGCGCACGCGGGTGTCGGCGTCGCGGATGTCCGCCTCGCCGCGCCCGACCTCGAGGAAGTTTTTGTTCATGTCATGAACGAGGAGAAACAGCCGTGAACGGGAAAATCCTCGCCTCCCAACCCTCTTTACCCGAATCCTCCTTCCCCGAACTGCCCATGGGCGGTTTTCGCACCCTGTTCTGGAAGGAAGTGCTGCGCTTCTGGAAAGTCGCCACCCAGACCATCGCCGCGCCGGTGCTGACGGCGCTCCTCTACCTCTTTATCTTCGGCCACGTCCTCGACGAACTGCGCGTCTATGAAAGCGTCTCCTACACCGCCTTCCTGATTCCCGGCCTGGCGATGATGTCGATCCTGCAGAACGCCTTCGCCAACTCCTCTTCTTCCCTGATCCAGTCGAAGATCACCGGCAGCCTCGTCTTCATCCTGCTGCCGCCGATCTCGACGCTGGAATTCTTCCTCGCCTACGTGCTCGCCGCGACCCTGCGCGGCGTCATGGTCGGCATCGGCGTCCTCGCGGCCACCTGCCTGTTCGTCTGGCCGGGGCTGGCGGCACCGCTGTGGGTGCTTGCGTTCGCCGCCGCCGGCGGCGCGATCATGGGCGTGCTGGGCCTGATCGCCGGTATCTGGGCGGAAAAATTCGACCAGCTCGCCACCTTCCAGAATTTCCTCGTCATGCCGTTGACGATGCTCTCCGGCGTCTTCTACTCGATCCACTCCCTGCCGCCGTTCTGGCAGAAAGTCTCGCATTTCAACCCCGTCTTTTATATGATCGACGGCTTCCGCTACGGCTTTTTCGGCGTCTCCGACGTCAATCCGTGGCTCTCCTTCGCCGTCGCCGCGCTGGGACTGGGCATCGTCAGCGCCCTGGCGCTGATCCTGCTCGCGCGCGGCTACAAACTCCGCTATTGAAAGCCTGAAAGCCCATCATGATGCACCCTGAAGAAATCGCCACCGCGATCCGCGACGGCATGGACTGCGAACACGTGCGCGTCCGCGGCGACGGCCAGCATTTTGAAGCGCTGATCGTCAGCGCCGAATTCGCCGGACTCTCCCGCGTGGCGCGGCAGCAGCGCGTCTACCGCGAACTGAAGAACCGCATCGACAGCGGCGAACTGCACGCGCTCTCGATGAAAACCCTGACGCCCGAAGAATGGAGCGAAACACGAAATGGATAAACTGCTGATCGAGGGCGGCGTCCCGCTCCGCGGCGAAGTCGCCGTCTCCGGCGCCAAGAACGCCGCGCTGCCGATCCTCTGCGCCGCGCTGCTCTGTGCCGAACCGCTCTCACTGTCGAACCTGCCGCATCTGAATGACATCGCCACCATGCTGCGCCTGATCGAACAGATGGGCGTTTCCATCTCCCGCGACGGCGACGGCCGCGTCACGCTCGACGCCGCGCAACTCTCCAACCCGCTCGCGCCCTACGAAATGGTCAAGACCATGCGCGCCTCGGTGCTCGTCCTCGGCCCGCTCGTCGCCCGCTACGGCGAGGCGCGCGTCTCCCTGCCCGGCGGCTGCGCCATCGGCGCCCGCCCGGTCGACCAGCACATCAAGGGACTGGCGGCGATGGGCGCCGAGATCCATGTCGA
>JAVBTC010000090.1:0-16868 GCA_031556405.1 Rhodocyclaceae bacterium | reverse complement strand
GTCAAGAACGGCAAGATTTACGAGCCGCAGGTGATGTCCGGCCTGATCGGCATCACGCGCGAGACGGTGATCGCGCTGGCCGCGGAACTGGGTTACGAGGTGATCTCGAAACCTCTGACGCGCGACGATATCTATATTGCTGACGAAGCGTTCTTCACCGGCACCGCCGCCGAAGTGACACCGATCCGCGAGCTCGACCGGCGCACGATCGGCGCCGGCAAGCGCGGCCCGGTGACGGCGAAGCTGCAGGCGCGCTTCTTCGATCTCGTCAACGGCCGCCTGCCCGAACATGAAGACTGGCTGGCCTACGTTTGACCTGTCCGACCTTATCTGTAACGTATCGGGAACGCACGACGAGCCGAGCGAAAAACCATTTACAACGAGGAGATTCCGTTCATGACTGAAACATTCACACCCGGCGGCAAATGCGGCGAATGCAACGAATACGACGAGCCGGACGTTTCCGAGGCGATCGAAGTGACCGCCGCCGATCTGCCGCTCTTCTGTCCGCGGCCGGACGCGCCGCTGTGGGCGCGCCATCCGCGCGTCTATCTCGAAGTCGTCACCGGCGGCGATGTCGTCTGCCCCTATTGCAGCGCGCACTACGTTTTCCACGGCGCGCCGCCGAAAGGCCACTGACGATCAAAACCGGCGGCGACCGCGCCGCCGGTTTTGTGTCGCCCCTTCTCCCTATTTCCTTGCGCACCCGTCGCATCGATGGCAACCGCGACGACAATAGCATTTCCGGCGATGCCGATGTCGTCGACGCTGGCGGCATCCTTCCCGCGCATTCCGTGCTGCATTTCATTCCGCATTTCATCTCCTTCCCACTCTCATTCCCCCCTCCGCCGCAATGAAGGCGCTGATCGTCGCCCCTTCCTGGATCGGTGACGCGGTACTGGCGCAATCCCTGCTGATGCGCCTGCGCGAACGCGATCCCACGCTCGAACTGCACGCGCTGGCGCCGGCCTGGGTAGCGCCGGTGCTGGAACGGATGCCGGAGATTTCCCGCACCATCCACAGTCCCTTCGCGCACGGCGAACTGGCGCTCGGCAAGCGCTGGCGACTGGCGCGGCAACTGGCGCGCGAAGGCTACGCCCGCGCCTATGTTTTGCCCAATTCGTTCAAGTCGGCGCTGATCCCGTTTTTCGCCGGCATTCCGGAACGCATCGGTTTCACCGGCGAAGCAAGAGCCGGAATCGTCAACCGCCGGCACACGCTGGACAAGGCGCGACTGCCGCTGATGGTGGAACGTTTCGCCGCGTTGGCGGAAACACCGGGGGATGCACCCTCTCCGCCTCCCCCTCCGCGGCTGGTTTCAACGCCCTCGCAGCAGGAAGCGACGCTTGCCGCGCTCGGCCTTGCCCGCCCGGCGCGGTTGGCGATTTTGTGTCCCGGTGCCGAATACGGTCCGGCGAAACGCTGGCCGGCGCGTCATTTCACGACGCTGGCGCACGAACTGGCGGCGCGCGGCTACGCCATGCTGTTGCTCGGTTCCGCCAAGGATGCCGCAGTCGGCGCCGAAATCGCCGGGGAAGGGGAAGCGCTCAATTTCTGCGGCGCCACCTCGCTTACCCAGGCGATCGATCTGCTGGCGCTGGCCGATGTCGTGGTCTGCAACGATTCCGGCCTGATGCACGTCGCCGCGGCGCTGGGGCGGAAACTGGTCGCGCTGTATGGCTCGTCCTCACCGCAGTTCACGCCGCCGCTGTCCGAAAACGCGGCAGTGCTGCGCCTCGAACTGCCGTGCAGCCCGTGTTTCAAGCGCGAGTGCCCGCTCGGCCACCTCGATTGCCTGGAAAGACTTTCTCCGCAACTTGTTTTGGAAAGGTGCCTTTCATGAATGCCACCGTAATGTATTTCGCCACACCCGAAGAGGCGGCGAATGCGTTTTACAAGGCGCTCGAATGCTGTGACCTGGAAGCGATGATGGCGGTCTGGGGCAGCGGCGAGGACATTGTCTGCGTTCATCCCAGCGGAATTCGCCTGATCGGCCAGAAAGCCATTCACGAATCCTGGCAGACAATTCTGGGCCAGCGCGAAATGCAGCGTATGACGGTCGACATTTCCGGCCTGGTGACGTGGAGCAGCGCCTTCATTGCGGTGCAGAGTTCGCTGGAAATCATCTATATCGGCAACGACCCGGCGCCGCACGGGCCGCTCCTGGTGACCAACGTTTTCATGAACGGAAGGGCCGGCTGGCGTCTGGTCTCGCATCATGCAACGGAAGCGAACGAGTCGGAATCGCACCGGATCATCAAGAAACATCATTCCCTGCATTGACCCGCCGGCCGGGAAACCGGACGGCTCGCCGAAGCAACGCGTTCCTGAAACGACCTGCCGGAAGACGAAGCCCGGAGACGGACAGAGAAATTACAAATTTATATATAATAATATCGCTCCATATAAAGCTACAGTTATAGAAAGAAATTCAACCTTAATGTAGAAATCGGCGATACCGGCCCGAATAGTGAAATTTTCCGAAACTCGTGACGGAGTCCGTAGTGGCGCAAGAAGGGAAAACCGCCGCGGAACGTAGAGATACCTCCGCCAAAACATCCACGGAAGCATCCGCGAAAGCGCCCATTTACCGGGCGCCATGGTGGCTGCGCGGCGCGCACGCGCAGACGATTTACCCCGTGCTGCGTTCGCCGCCGGCGCCGGGTTACCGCCGCGAACGGATCGCCACGCCGGACGACGATTTCGTCGATCTCGACTGGCTCGACGCCGGGAATCCGGTGCCGGCGACAATGGCGGCGCCGGAGGACACCCCCGGGGAAACGTCTCCGCTGACGATTCTTTTTCACGGACTCGAAGGAAGTTCGCACAGCCATTACGCCGCGGCACTGTCTGCCGCGCTCGCCGCGCGCGGCCGGGACGGCGTCATCGTCCATTTTCGCGGCTGTTCCGGTGAATTGAACCGGCAGCCGCGCGCCTATCATTCCGGCGACAGCGACGAAATCGACTGGATTCTGCGCCATTTCCGGGAGCGTTTCCGGCACCGCCGCATCCATGCCGTGGGCGTCTCGCTGGGCGGCAACGCGCTTCTGAAATGGCTTGGGGAGCGCGAACGGGATGCCGGCCGGGTCGTCGACGCCGCCGCCGCCGTCTGCGCGCCGGTCGATCTCAGCGTCTGCGGCCATGCCCTCGGACGCGGCTTCAACCGGATTTACGAATGGAATTTCCTGCGCACGCTGAAAAAAACGGCGTGGGCACGCCTGCAACGCTTTCCCGGCCTGTTCGACGGCGAGCGCCTGCGCCGGGTACATACCATTTACGAATTCGACGATGCCGTGACCGCGCCGATGTTCGGTTTCAAGGACGCCGCCGACTACTGGCGCCGTGCCTCCGCCAAGCCATGGCTGCAACGCATCGCGGTACCGACGCTGATGCTCAATTCCCGCAACGATCCGTTCCTGCCGGCCTCGGCGCTGCCCGGCGCGGCTCAGGTGGCCGCCTGCGTCCGCCTCGACTATCCGCGCGAGGGCGGCCACGTCGGTTTCGTCGACGGACGCTTTCCGGGACACATCGGATGGCTGCCGGAGCGACTTTTGCACTTTTTTCAATGCGAGACTTAGAGCATATTTGATACAAATGCGCATCCACGAGCCGGAGCATTCTTTTCCGCCACTTGCGGAAAGGGATATGCGGGATGCCGGATGCGGCGCACCCGGCCGGAGTGTGTGCCCGGAATGTGTGCCCGATGCGCCCGCCCCACCCCCTTTTTCGCTTTTCCACTTTTTTCAATTTTCCACTTTTTTCAATTCAAACCACAGAGGTCAACCCATGTCCGCAACCGTTTTTTCCCCCGCGCCCGAAATATTCAAGGCGTACGATATCCGCGGCATCGCCGGAAAATCGCTCGATGCCGCAACGGCGCGCCTGATCGGCCAGGCGCTGGGGACGCTGGCGAACGAGCGGGCCGGTGAAATGGATTCAGAAATCAGCCCAGAAACAGGCTCAAAAGCGGATTCGAAAGCGCGCCCCGCCATCGTCGTCGGGCGCGACGGCCGTTTTTCCGGCCCCGAACTGGCGGCGGCGCTGCAGGAAGGCATCCGCAGCGCCGGCGTCGACACGATCGACATCGGCTGCGTGCCGACGCCAGTCACCTATTTCGCCGCCGAGCATCTGGGCACGGGAAGCTGCGTCTCGGTCACCGGCAGCCACAATCCCCCCGAGTACAACGGCCTGAAAATGGTGATCGCCGGGAAGACGCTGGCCGGAGAGGAAATCCAGGCCCTGCGGCGGCGCATCGAAAGCGGCGACCTGCATGCCCGCGCCGCGGGAGAGGCCCGCAGCGCCGACGTGCTGCCCGCTTATATCGACCGTATCGCCTCCGACATCGAACTCGCGCGGCCGATGAAAATCGTCATCGACTGCGGAAACGGCGTTGCCGGCGCGGTGGCGCCCACGTTGTTCGCGCGCCTGGGCTGCACGGTGGAAGAACTGTTCTGCGCCGTCGACGGCGCTTTTCCTAACCACCATCCTGACCCGTCGAAACCGGAAAACCTGCGCGACGTGATCGCCGCGCTTGCCGAAGGGAAAGGGGAAATCGGCCTGGCTTTCGACGGCGACGGCGACCGGCTCGGCGTCGTCACCCGGAACGGCGAAATCATCTATCCCGACCGCCAGTTGATGCTGTTCGCCGCCGACGTGCTGCGGCGCGTCCCCGGCGCCGAGATCGTCTACGATGTGAAATGTACGCGCCTCCTGCGCACCTGGATCGCGTCGCACGGCGGACGCGCGACGATGTGGCGTACCGGACACGCGCTGATCAAGCGCAAGCTGAAGGAAAGCGGCGCCCCGCTGGCCGGCGAAATGAGCGGGCACATGTTCTTCAAGGAGCGCTGGTACGGCTTCGACGACGGCCTTTACGCCGGCGCGCGCCTCCTGGAAATCCTCTCCCGCGCGCCGGACGCCAATGCCGTGCTTTCCGCCCTGCCCAACAGCGCCAGCACGCCGGAACTCAATATCGCGATGGCCGAAGGCGAACCGTTCGCGCTGATCGCCGCGTTAGAGGAGAAAGGCAAGGATTTCTTCGGCGGCGCGCAGGAAATCGTCACCATCGACGGCGTTCGCGTCGAATATGCCGACGGTTTTGGCCTGGCGCGCCCCTCGAACACGACGCCGGTCGTCGTGCTGCGCTTCGAAGCCGACGACGAACGGGCGCTGAAGCGGATCCAGGCGGATTTCCGCCGCGCGCTGCAAACTTTGCGCCCGGAACTCGCGCTGCCTTTTTAACATGTTAGGATAGTGCGCTTAAATGACTTCATTCTGGCCGCTTCAGTAACGGATGATTTGACCTACATGTCCGACCCACAGTCTGAAATTTTCCTCGGCCGGCAGCCGATCCTTGACCGCAAGGACCGCTTGGTGGCGTACGAACTTTTGTTCCGCAGCGGCCGCGATCAGAATACCGCCCAGGTTTCCGACGACACGCAGGCCACCGCGACGGTCATCGCCAACGCCTTCGCGCAGATTTCGTTCGGCGATGCGCTCGGCCCCTATCGCGGATTCATCAACGTCGACCGCGATTTTCTCTTCAGCGACGTCGTCGAGCTGTTGCCGCGCGATTGCGTCACCCTCGAAGTCCTGGAAACGGTGGAACCGACGCCGGAAGTGGTCGAGCGTTGCCAGTATCTGCGCGCCAAGGGATTCATGCTCGCCATCGACGACCTCGGCCCGGGCATGATGTCCCCCGAATACGCGCCGCTCCTGTCCGTCGTCGACGTCATCAAGGTCGACGTGCAGATGATGTCCCCCGCCGAACTGATCGATATCACCGAGGCGCTGAAACCGCTGGGCAAGCAATTGCTGGCGGAAAAAGTGGATACGCTGGAACTGGTCGAATTGTGCCGCGATCTCGGCTTCGATCTGTTTCAGGGCTATTACTTCGCGCGGCCGACGATCATTTCCGGGAAAAAACTCGAACACTCGTATGTCGTCCTGATGCGCCTGATGATGCTGATCAGCCAGGATGCCGAAACGACGGATCTGGCGCAGGTGCTGAAACAGGAACCGGGGTTGACGATCAACCTGCTGCGCCTGACGAACTCGGTCGCCAGCGGCCTGCGCACCCGCATCACCTCGCTGCGCCACGCCATCGTCCTGCTCGGGCGCAGCCAATTGCAGCGCTGGATCCAGCTTCTGCTGTTCATCAATCCGAACAGCCAGGGAACCCCCGGTCCACTCCTGCAAATGGCGGCGGCGCGCGGGCGCTTGATGGAACTTCTGGTTTCCGCTGCCGGTTCCGGCCACTCCTCCGAAAGCTCGGATCAGGCATTCATGACCGGAGTCATGTCCCTGATGCCGGTGGTTCTGGGCATCTCGATCCAGGAAATCCTCGCGCAGCTATCGGTTGCCGAAATCGTCGCGCAGGCGCTGAATTCCGGATCGGGGCGCCTGGGAACGATGCTGCGTCTGGCGAAGGCAAGCGAAGGCGACGACGCCGAAGCAATTCAGGAACTGCTCAACGGCCTGGGCGGGCGGATCACGCCGCCGATGTTCAACTACGCCGTCGCCGAAGCGATGGCCTGGGCCAATATGATTGGGGTCGAAATCAGGGAAAACGCCTGACACGGAACGTGACCGGGCCGATTGGCGCCGGAAAAACCGTCCTTTGTTTCATCCGCTCTGGGCCGCCCGAAAATTTCCAAATAAAATGAAATAATCAACCATATTAGTAGCAAGATTAAAACAATAATTATTTTTTAAAATTAGAACCACATTCAATCCAGACGTATCCAGTACTCGACAAGGGCACAGCGCACCCGCGCAAAAGCCCTTTCGCCACACTACATTCTTCCGGAATAGGCTGCAAAACCCCGTTCATTGCAGAAAACTGCCAAGCAGAATGGCGGCAATGACGACCGGCGCCAGAAATTTACAGCAGAAATCGATCAGGCTCGCCCACCACGGCCTGATGGGAATTCCTTCGGCATCGTAGCGCCGCTTATACAATTCCAGCAGGAAAACCTTGTTGGCGATCCATCCCATCACGACGCAGGCCGCCAGCACATTGACCGGCAGCATGATATTGAGTGTCAGGTAGTCCATCAGATCGAACGGCGTTTTTCCGAACAGGGTCCAGTCCTTCCCGACCCCGAAGGAAAGCGTTGCCGGAATGCCGGCGACGAAGCTCGCCACGGCGGTGCAGATGCATGCCGCTTCCCGGCGCCAGCGGTAAGTATCGATCAGCCAGGCCACCAGGGGCTCCAGAATCGAAACCGAAGAAGTCAGAGCCGCAACCAGCAGCAGCAGAAAAAAGACCACCGCGAAAAAACTTCCGCCCGGCATCGCCTTGAATACCGCGGGCAACGTGATGTACGTCAGCCCCGGCCCGGCGCCCGGCTCCATGCCGGAAGCAAATACCGCGGGCAGTACCATGAACCCGGCCATGAGGACGCACAAGGTTTGCAGGACGATGACCCAAAGAGCGGACGACACCATGTCCTCGTCCTTTTTCATATACGAACCGTAGGTCAGCATGCCGGCAAAGCCGAGCGACAGCGAGAAACAGGCGAATCCGAGTGCGTCGATCAATACGCGCGGCGTGATTTTTTCCGGTTCGGGAATCAGGAAAAAGCGGATTCCCTCCATCGCTCCGGGCAGCGTAATGGACCGGACGATCATCGCCAGCATGAGCAGGAACAGAAGCGGCATCAGGATCTTGCTGGCCCGTTCGATACCTCCTTTCACCCCTCCCAGGATGATTCCCGCGGTCAGGAGCATGAATACGGCGAACAGAAACAGGCTATAGCCGGGACTGCCGGCAAAGCCGGAAAACTGGCCGCCGAATCCTTCGCTGCCCGGATTGAGCAGGGTTCCGCCGATGGCCTTGAACAGATATCCCACCGTCCAGCCGCCGACGACGCAGTAAAAGGAAAGAATGATGAACGCCGCCAGCAGGCTGAAATAACCGAAAAAACTCCATCCCTTTCCGCCCAGCGCGCGGAAGGCGTTTACCGCGTCGGTGTGCGAGGCGCGCCCGATCGCCAGTTCCGCCAGCATCATGGTCAGGCCGATGCCCAGCACCGCGGCCAGGTAGACCACGAGAAACGCGCCGCCGCCGTTGGCGCCAGCCATGTAAGGGAATTTCCAGATCGCCCCCAGCCCGATCGCCGATCCCGCCGCCGCCAGGATGAATCCCAGCCGCGAGCCCCAGAATCCTCGTTCCCTTTCTCTTTCCATCGCCACCTCTATTCGAATCTTTTCCGTTCCGACCGGCGGATTATCCTGGAAAATGGGTTTCAGAGCACTTTCGGATGAGCTGGATCGCGCAAGGCACGGTCCGCGCCTATGCTGGACGGCACAGTAGACGGGCTACAACACCAGGCCCGATTCAACGCCGGATTTCAGCGTTTCGGTGTCAGCGTTTCACCTTGCCGGCATTGAGCGCCCGGACTTCAAAAGCCACCGCCTCGATTTCGCCGCCCTTGTCGTCGAACAGACCCAGCCGATGCCGTCCCGGCTGAGGCAGCCACAAAATCTCCCGGCCGGCATTGCCCAGCGGCCGACCGTCGAGACGCCACTGCCAGCCTTGTCCCGCCTTGCCGGAAAGCCGCAGGGCGACACGCTGGCGCTGTGGCGGGATATCGGGATCGATGGCGATGACTGTGCCTTCGCTGGGATAGGCGATATGCGCCAGGCCGCCTCGTTCGGCCAGCCGGATCACTTCGCGCTCGCTGCCGGCGCGGAACCACTCGCGGCGCGGCGGTTCATGGACGATTCCGGACGGTTCGAAACGAATCGTGCGCGCGACGACGCCCGGCGGCGGCGCGGGCGGCGGACTGGCAACCCGCGGACGGACGTTCGCCCCGCCGCCATCCTCGCCACGATGGAGCCAATCCATGACTTCGCGCCACACCGGCGCGGCACCGGATATTCCGGAGACATCATGCATCGGTTCGCCCGCGGCATTGCCGACCCAGACGGCGACGGTATAACGGCGGGAAAAACCGATACACCAGTTATCGCGCATGTCCTTGCTGGTGCCGGTCTTGACGGCGCTCCAGTAAGGGGTCGCAAGCCACGATTCGAGGCCGAAGGTGCCGGCGCGGGCAGCGCGGTCGGAAAGGATGTCGGCGACGATGAACGCCGTCGCCGGAGAAACGATCTGCCGCACGGGGGCGGGAACACCGGCAGCGTCGGCGAATATCCCGGCGCAGCCGCCCTCGCCGCAGGGCCGGCGCTTGCCGTCGGAAGTGACTTTCAACGGCGTCCACCGACCTCCGTTGGCCAGCGCGCGATAGGCATTGGCGAGGGCCAACAGCGAAACATCGGCACCGCCGAGCGCCAGACTGTAACCGTAATAGCGCCCCTCCTCGGTCAAACTCTCCAGGCCGTAACGGCGCAGCGTGTCGCGGAACAGATCCGGGCCGATCCGCGTCAGCACCCGCACCGCCGGAACGTTGAGCGAACCGCCCAGCGCCATGCGCGCGCTGACCCATCCACGGTACTGCGCCACGTAATTCTGCGGTGTATACAAGCCCCCATCGGCGGAAAGCGAAAGCGGCGCGTCCTCGAGCAGCGATGCGGCGGTCAGATCGCCACGTTCGATGGCGGCGGCGAACAGCATCGGCTTCAACGTCGACCCCGCCTGACGCAACGCCACGACGCCGTCGACCTCGGCCGCCTGCGACAAGGCGCCGCTGGAACCGACCCAGGCGCGGATTTCGCCGCTGGCATTGTCGATTACGACGAGCGCGCCGTCTTCGGCGTTCTGCGGTGCAATTTCGCTCAGGCGGCGGTTGAGCGTGCGGCTGGCGAAGCGTTGCAGATCGGCGTCGAGCGTGGTGCGCACGCGAGCAGGCGGCATATCCTGGCCGGCGGTTTGCATGGCGGGCTCCGCCGCCATTTTTCCGTCCACGTTCCCATTGGCTTCCCCGCTCGTTACTTCCTTCGGTTCCGACTCCGGCCGGCGCAACAGTTTCCGTGCCAGATGCGGCGCCAGATCGGGCGATTGCTCACGCTCGAACCAGCGGCTGCGCAGGCCGCCGGAGAACGCCAACTGCGCCAGAGCCGTCAGCCCTTCACACTCCACCGCCGGTTTACCCATCGCCCGCAGTACGACGCAGGCACGATTCGCCACCGCCTGCGGCGCCGCGTTCGGTGCCCGCACCAGCGCGGCAGCCAATGCCGCTTCACGCGGATCGAGTCCATCGGGCCATTTACCGAAGAGACCGCGGCTCATCGCCGCGATTCCCTGTAGCTCACCGCGAAAATCCACCAGGTTGAGATAAGCCTCGAGAATTTCGTCTTTCTTCCAATGCCTTTCCAGCCACAACGCCGAAACCGCCTGCCCGGCTTTTTGCGACAGACTGCGCCGTCCCTGCCGGATTTCGTTCTCGTCGAGCAGCGACACCAACTGCATTGTCAGCGTGCTGGCGCCGCGTGTTTTTTTATTCCACAGATTGCGCCAGGCACTGGATGCGGCGGCGGCCCAATCGACGCCGGAATGCTCGTAAAAACGCTTGTCTTCGGAAACAAGCAATGCATGCAGAAATACCGGCGAAATTTCTTCGATGCGCGTCCAAGGCAGGCGGCGCACCGTGAAATCGACGCGCAGACTCTGCAACGGCCTACCGTCACGCGCGAGCATCTGCGCGTCGGAAACACGGTAATTGTCCCGAACCTCGGCGAACGTCGGCGCCGCCTGTGCGGAACATACAGACAACCACGCCACCAACAGGAAAAAGGTGATTCGCATTCCACTTTTCATCGGGTTTCGAGACAAGCCCCGGAGGCCGTCAAACGCATATGGATCAATGCGACGGCGCTTTCCGCCGCGTCCGCCGTGTCCACCATCCTGCGCCGACGTATTTCAATATCGAATGGCGCAAAACCGAGCTTTGTGTACAAAAGCAGGGCTTCCGTATTGCGGTTGAAGCAGGAAACCTGGATTTCCTCCGCATCGTATTTGTTCCGGGCAAGATCGATCATGGTGCGGATCAGGTAGCTGCCAATGCCGTGACCGCGCGCCTGCGGCGCGACGACGACGTTTCCGATGGCGCAGCAGGAACGCTCCCAGCGATAAAAATTCGCATATCCCGCTACCGCATGCTTCCATTCGACGACCGTGGCGTCGGAACGATGCGGCAACTCCGCTGCCATTTGTTCCGCCGTGAGCGGAAAAACCGCCCGGGGAAAAAGAAAAAACAACTCTTCCTCGCTTTGCGGGAAGGATGCAATCAACGGCAAATCGCCGGGTTCAGCAGGACGATGACGGAACATGGAAATAAAAACAAAAAACCGGTCCTGTGCAGCGACGAAAGCACCGGCTCACTGCTCGGACATATCGATGAGCGTTTCCTCGCCAAAATGGCTCGCTTCGATTTCCAGCAGTTCGATGTGCGCCGTGCGCTCCAGAATCTGGGAGATGTGCAGTTCCCGCAGTTGGAGCTTTTCTTTCCCCAGCATCAAGGTGAATCCGCCTTCCGCCGTTTCGGCGCTCCCGGCGGCAATCAACAGCGTTTCGCTGGGGCGCAACGGCAGACATTGCGGCAGGATCAGCGCAGGCACGGACAAGGGTGCCTCGTTCTGACGGGAAAACGCGAGCAACCCCGCCTGAGCATCGGATGCCAGAAGCTGGACGCCGATTTCCAGGTGCTCCGGATTTTCCGAAATCGCCCAGCGCACGGCGCAAACCTGCCATTTGAAATGCCCTTCGGCGCGCAGAGCGACAATATCGCCCACCCGCAGCCTGTTCGGTTTGTCGGCAACGTGCATCACCGCATAACCCTGCGGACTTTCGTTAAGCACCATCCATTGCGACAGATCCTCGGGGAGCGCATCCCCGGAAATGAGCAGGCGGCGCACGCCTTCCAATCCCGTGCACAGCGAAAAACGGTAATTCTGGTACCGACGGGAAAAATGGCGCTTGGCCGGCCCTCCCCAACACGTCATGAGGCGCTGCAATACCGCGTTCCCCAAAGGCGTATCGCGGCCGGCCAAAGCGGCCGCCGTTATCACTGCGCTTCCGTTCGGAGCTTCCCCGTTCGCCTTTGTGCTTTCTTCCCCATTTCCGGCGCCGGCCAAAAACCGGCGTACTGAAGCGGCGGCACCTTCTCCCGAAAGGTGCATCAAATGCGCTATGCCCAACGGCAAAGGGCGGCGCGCCAGGGCAGCCGGCGGCGCATCACTGTTCGGATCGATCCAGAAACCGGCGTCGCCCGCCTGCGGAAAAATATCGGAGAGCCGCGCTTCCCGGGCGAAATGATCGACGAATACCTTGACCAGCCGGAGCTCACGGCCGCCGAATGAAGAAGGTTGAGAACAAGCCAGAAACAGCGTTTGAATATAACGCTCCTGAATACTGGCTTCCTCTCCTTCCGGTTTCATCGTCTGCACGGATCTTTTACGCGCCAGCATGAAAGCCGCATGCAATTGCTTCCAGATACCGACACCCGGCCGTGCCGAAATCAGGTAACTGGCCAGCAGATGATTCGCCAGGGCGTTGACGATCCGCCACAAGGCTACATCGGGAGGACAGCGCAGCCCCTTGATCGGCTGCACATCGGACTCCATAAGCATGTCGAAATGCATCTCGGCAAGCTGGTGAAGCGCCGTCTGCAACATACGGGCCGCGCCCCGGATCCTCCGCGGCACGGGTAAAGCATCGACATTCAGTGTGGGCAGCAGGCGCGTGACAATGACCTGCGCGCGCTCATATAACAGATCCAGCGCCTTGACACGCTGGACCGGAGACGCTTCGTCCGTCCGCATGAGCGTGGCCAAATGAGCACAAAGATTTTCGAGTTCTTTGTCCACATTCTTGTCGGGAGCGTTCGCCAGCCAGTCAAAGACAGACGACAGGCTTTGCGACGCGGAACGTTTTTCCATATTGTCGGAGTCGCCGGAAGAACGCGGCGAATAAATGGAAATAATCATCAGAAAATACAAACCATAAAACGCTCCGCCATAGTACCTCACCTTGGCGGCATCCTCGAACATCGGGGTACGGCATGGGAATACAACGATTTGCTGCTTCAACCGGAATTGGCGGATTGTGCCGCCTCCTGCCACCGCAGGTTACGCTTTGTCCGCTTCTTATGATCGGCTTTTACAAGCTTATCAACCACTCCTTGAATCAAGGAGGAAAATATTCTCTTTTTAAAAAAATCAAATCCCCGCTGATTTGAATCAGCGGGGATTTTCAAACGACAACCGAACAGCGCCCTATTTTCCGGCTTCTTTTTCACTCTCTTTCATCTTTTTCTTGAAAAACCAACTGAAATAAACCGCCATAACCAGAATAAATACAATGACAAACAGGCTCAAAAGCCCAAAGTCACTTGTAAGCAACAGATTCCAAGCCATATTTACCTCCCAGCATCATTGGTCAAAGAAGAACTGCCTGCTATGGGAACGAGCCGGAGAACCGGACTTTCGTTCACATTCCATTTACCGGTGAGCCGCCATTGGCCATTGGGTTCTTCCACAACGACGTGCCAACGCCCAGAAATTGCATGAGCGAGCGCTCCGGCATAAAAACCATCTCCTGAAACCTGTAACCGCACCTGTTCATCCGCACCGCTATGGGTCGGATGCATCAGACGAAAAACCAGCTCGGAAGGCAACTGCGCGCCCTCCGTCGAGCTCAGAAACAGGCGAATCTCCTTACTCTCTCCGCCCAGCATGACATTGGCGGAAATTCCCAGGGTTGTGGCGTGAAGATCGCGTTCGATCCGCTGATTGATCGCCAGACCTTCCTTGTAATAATCGTCCTCGACCAACCCATCGTTGCTTGCATAGGCAAACCAGGCGGTAATGAATCCCGCTACCACCACCACCGCCGGACCCGCCATCAGAATCCAGGGCCACGGTTCCCGATACCAGGGCTTCGATGAAACGTTGGAAACGGTTTGCGAAGTTACATTAAGTGCTGTCATGACATCTATCTCATCTATCTATCGGGAAAAAGGAAGGTAGTTTTTTCATGAACTGCGATATCCGCATCTTTCGCCTTCACGTCGAAAAATATCTTTGCCGAATCGCTATGTTCGGGACGTCCTTTGACGTGCAGAGAAATGTCCATCGCCTTCATGGTGCCGGGAGGCACGACAATTTCATCAGGGCCAACAACCTGCAGCCCTTCCAGACCGGAGGCGGAAATACGGAAACGGCGCTCGGTTTCACCGGTATTCATCACGTGCAGGAGGTAAACGTTTTCGAACAGATTGTCGTCAACCTCCCGCCCCAGGTTCGAACGATCGCGAATCACGTCCACTTTCACAGGAACGCGCATCGCCAGCGACCATGCCGCCGCAATGACGATCAACAACAAAACACTGGTGTATAAAAGCGTGCGCGGCCGCCACAGATGCGCCAGGATTTCCTTTTTCGAATAATTCTGCGCCAGGGCATTCTCAGTGGAATAACGTATCAGGCCGCGCGGATAATTCATTTTATCCATCACATCGTCGCAGGCATCGATACAAGCCGCACAGGCGATACACTCGAGTTGCAATCCCTTGCGGATATCGATCCCCGTGGGACAAACCTGGACACACAGAGAGCAATCGATACAGTCACCCAACTGCATCGCCTTGTAATCCGCCTTCTTCTTGCGCGCTCCACGCGGCTCGCCGCGAGCTGCGTCATAACTGATAATCAGCGTATCCGGATCGAACATGACCCCCTGAAAGCGCGCATAGGGGCACATGTATTTGCAGACCTGTTCGCGCAAAAACCCTGCCTGCATGTAAAGAAAGGCCGCATAGAACAGAATCCAGAAGCCTTCCCAGGGGCCAAAGGAAAAGGTCTCTACATTGTGCATCAACTCCCGGATCGGGGAAAAATAGCCGACGAAAGTAAATCCCGTCCACAAGGCAACAAACAACCATAAGGCATGCTTGGTGATCTTCAGCCGCCACCAGCGCGCATTGTGCGGTCCCGCATCAAGTTTGATCCGCGCCGGACGCTGCCCCTCGATCTTATTCTCGATCCACATCAGAATCTCGGTATATACCGTCTGTGGACAGGCATAACCGCAAAACAACCGCCCACCGACAGCGGTAACGAGGAATAGAGAATAGGCGGAAATGACGAGAAGAATGGCGAGATAGATGATGTCCTGCGGCCACAGGACCAAGCCAAAAATATAAAATTTCCGCTCAACCAAATGAAACAGCACGGCTTGCCGCCCGTTCCAGTCAACCCAGCACAGTCCGTAAAAAAGTGTCTGGGTAAAAAATACAAGTGCCCACCGCCAGTTGTTGAATCGCCCAGAAACACTACGAGCATAGACTATTTTATGTTTTTCGTATAAACCGTCTTCTTCTTCGGCAGCAACCTTTGCCGTACCCCGCTGTTCTGTCGTATTCATTGCTTCGCTTCCCTGACTCCACTAAAGAATTATAGGTGGCGCTTCATAAGGCGCTACAACTCGTATATTTCCCGTTTTTTCGAACACACGGTCAAAGCATCCCTTTCTCTTCAATCTCAAACAAAAAACCGCAGGTACCGGTTGCGGAAAACAGAAAAAATAAAAAGCGTATGGGCAGGTTTTTCCAGCCCATACGCTATTCAATCAACAATCAATTCTTGTGGGAAAGGCTATAAACGTAAGCCGTAAGCAGGTGCACCTTGCCTTCGCCGAGAAAATCCTTCCATGCCGGCATCTGGTTCTGCGAGCCTTGAATGATTTGCTGTTTGATCGCTTCGGTCGTTCCGCCATACAGCCAAATGCCGTCGGTCAGATCCGGAGCGCCGATTTGCTGGTTCCCCTTCGCATCCGGCCCGTGGCAGGCGACACAGTCAGACTCTGCATAAATCGCCTTACCCCGCTCCGCCGAGGCGGAATCCACATCTTTCTTGCTGAAGGAACGGACAAAAGTGGTGATATCGTCAAGTTTCTGACGATTTTCCGGCAAGGCAAGGTCCGGATGCGGCGACATGATACCTGTCCGCCCGTCCATGATCGATTCCTTGATCTGCTCCGGCTCGCCGCCATACTGCCACTTGCTGTCGGTCAGATTGGGGAATCCCTTGGAACCTTTGGCATTGGCGCCGTGACACTGCATGCAGTAGGTCAGGAACAGACGTTGCCCCGTTTCCATTGCTGTTTTGTCAGCCGCGAGCGCCTTGATATCCGTCTTGAGGAATTTGTCGTACATCGGCTTGACGGTTCGATCGGCTGCCGCCACCTCATTGGTGTACTCCTTCGCCGAAGTCCAGTTCAGCATCCCGGGGAATTTACCTAAGCCGGGATAGAGCGCCAGATAGACCAGGGAGAAGACGACGGTAATGTAAAACAGCCACATCCACCACTTCGGCAGCGGGTTGTTATATTCCTGCAGCGTCTCATCCCAGACATGACCCATCGTCTCCGCCTTGCCGGACTTGGGCTTGTGAATGCTCTGCATCCAGAGGAATATCCCGCACCCAATCACGCTGACCAAGGTGATCAGGATGACGTACCAGTTCCAAAATTCACTTGTGAAATCGCTCATGATATTTTCCTTTGTTCATCCCGAGAGAGTCCCCCCTGCTCGGCACGATCGGTTTCCTCGTCCGAAAACGGCAGATTCGCTGCTTCATCGAAACGCTTCTTGCTTTTCTTGCCATACGCCCACCAGACGATGCCAAGGAAAGTGAGCAGCGAAACCACCGTCAGGATGGACCGCAGATCGTTGATGATATTGTCGTCCATCGGCCGCCTTACTTGGTGTCCTTGAGCGCCGTCCCCAATCCTTGCAGATAGGCGATAAGCACTTCCATCTCGGTTTTATCGCCGATCTCTCCCTTGGCAGCGGTAATTTCCGCATCGGTGTAAGGCACTCCGACCGTTCTCAGCGCTTTCATTTTCTTCTCGACGTCTTTCCCTACCGTGTCCATGGCTTTGGTTTTTTCAAGCCAAGGATAGGCAG
>JAVBTC010000145.1:0-6233 GCA_031556405.1 Rhodocyclaceae bacterium | reverse complement strand
CGCCATCTGCAACAGCCGCCGCCGATTCGGTTCAGGGGAAGCGTGATCTTCATGGATGTTGCCGGTATCGCCGCATTGATTGCACATTTCGTACCTCGACTGATATGAAAAAAACGGGGGATGAAAGTTGTTCCTGGTCCGCACGCGTTCAACGCTGCGCCGGCAGTCCCATGCGACGGCGCAATTCGGCTGCCGTGGTGTTGGCGCGGAATCCCGGGCCGTCTCGCTGAAAGCTTTCGGCGGCGGCCAGATCTCCCACGATGACCGGCTCGCAGCCCGCATCGCGCACCAGTTGCGCGGCAATCCGCAGCGCATCCTGATCGTCGCTTGCCAGCGGTACGCCGAGCCTATCTCCGGGTTGGCCGGGTTGGCCGGATGAACGGCCAGGTGAGCTGCCAAGAGAACGTTCATACGAAGCTTCCACGGCGGTGGCATCGACCGCGCTGAAAGCCCGCACGAGGCGTGTACCCGGCAGCAGTTTCGCGGACGTCAAACCCACGCCATCGGCTTTTGCCTGGCGGTTCAGGTCGGTCGAACTGAATGACGCGGGATTGCAGGCGTCGAGCACGATCTTGCCGCGGATGGCCGATGCCAGGTCGCGCCCGAGCTGGGGCAGCGCATCGTACGGCACGGCGAACAACAATACCGAGCCGAACTCGGCGGCTTGCCGCGGTGTGCCGACCCGCGCCCGTTCGCCCAGATCGGCGACATCTTTCCTGACCTTATCCAGATTGCGTGCGGAAAACATGACTTCATGACCGGAGCGAGCCCAGAGGCGTCCAACGGTGCCGCCCAGCCATCCGGCGCCGATAACGCCGATGCGCAGGGGCTCTTCGGCGCGGGCCGCGAACGGAGCCAGTGTTGACAGGGCAGCGAGGCCGGCCAGGGTTTTCAAGGTTGCACGGCGGGTAAAGGACATGGCGATCGATCTCCTTCAAGAAATGTCCGGTAAATCGCCTCATGTTTCGTGGAGGAAGACATTCTCGTATGTTCTGCCGGATGATGAGTCAGTTGAACTTTAAGAGGTTTTTTATCAGTGGAATAGTGGTTAAAGAATTGAACCAGTAACAAGAAAAGATTGATAATCGCCTCGTTATCAGGAGATTGTCATGGCCATCAACGAATTGCGCGCCATCGCCACCTTTGCCAAGGCGGTGGAATTGGGAAGCCTGAGAAAAGCCGCCTCCGCGCAGGGAACGAGCCCGCAGGCGGCGAGCCAGGCGGTGGCGCAACTGGAAGAACATCTGGGCGTGCGCCTGCTGCATCGCACGACGCGCAACATTGCATTGACCGACGAAGGGCGGCAGTTTCTCGAAGCGGCGCAGCCGGCGCTTGCCTCGCTCGACCGGGCGATGCAACAGGTGCGCGCTTCCAAGGACGGGGATACCGGTCCTCTGCATATTGTCGGGCCGGGTTCCTGTTTCACCCATGTGCTGTGGCCGCTGATCGACGAGTATTGCTGCCGTTTTCCCGAAGTGCATCCCGACGTGCTGCTGGAAGACCGGATCGGCAACTGGGTGGAAGACCGGGTGGATGTCGGCTTCCGTATCGGCTCCCAGGCGGAGGAAGGCGTCGTCGCGCGGCGCCTGTTTCCCATCCAGTTGATCATCTGCGCCGCGCCGGAATATCTGGCGCGTTACGGCGCGCCCGATTCCATCGACGATCTTCCATTGCATCGTTGCAGCGTTTTCCGCAGTCTGCAGGATAAGCGGCTATTGCCCTGGACGGTGAAGATCGACGGCGAAACCGTCGCCCGCGACATCCCGCCCGTGTTCTCGACCAACAGTGCCGATCTGGAAATCGACGCGGTACTGTCCGGCAAGGCCATCGGCTCGCTGGCGGCGATGTCCGTCGCGCCGCATATTCGCGCCGGGCGGCTGGTGCCCTTGCTGGTGCAGAACCTGGACGATCATTTCAGCCTCTTTGTCTACTACGGAAGCCGAACCGCGCAGCCCTCGCGAGTGCGGGCGTTCATCGATCTGGCGATCGAGCGATTGACCGACAACGCGAAATATCTGTTGAGCCGTGAAGAACTGGAAGCGGCGGAAGCAGACGGACGAAGGAAATACCCCCGCGCTCGATGAAAAGCTCACACAACAGGGGGTAGTGTCTCAGTTTGAAATTTAGGTGTCTGACCAAAATGTTGAGAGTTTGCTTCCGTCAATTTCAAGCCTGCATCTAATGACACTTTTTGGATGCAAGTTTGATAAAATGACAAATCGAATCTAAAGAACAAATGGAGACAGCATGGCAAGAAAAAGCCTTCGCACCAATCATCGGTCGGGGTGGCTACAAGTGTTGACGGTTCCCGGCGGCGTAGAAATACCGATCCCGGAATATCTGCAAGTCGAGCATGAAGGAACCAGAGTTAACATTCCGCCGACGAAAAAGAATATCTCCGGTGCCAGAGTGACCGGACAGGCGAGCGGGAAAGTTTATGTGTGCGCACAGACTCCGGCGGATCAGACCTATCACATCCCTGCCGATCCGGAAGGGCGGGAACGGGAATTCTGCACCATCCTGGAAGGGCCGTACCGTGGGAAAAAAATCGCCGCGCTTGCGCTCAAAAATGGCGGACGATTTCATCCGCTGACCGTTACCGCAGGGGCTTATCTGGTGTTTACCTTGGATAAGGTTAATGACGGTGACCATACTCGTGGCATTCTGCAATATGGGCCGACACAAGTAGAGGCATTCACCAGTGCGGATAACAAAGTGCCCGCAGGTGAATTTGCACTTCAACTTCCCGATGCGCCACATGAGGGTGGCGGCTTTTACGAAGGACAGTGCGACAGTCCGAAAACATGGTTTCGCGTCGGTCCGTCCAGCAGCAGCCGTTATCTGCATCCGGGGATGCGTAGCGCGGGCTGCATCACCATAGCGCCGGAAGGGTGGAATCTGATTTATCGACCGTTGATTACCGCACGCAAAGGAGACGGCATCAATGTCGGCACGGTTAAAGTTATTCATTCTCGTTAGCCTTCTGGGGAGTGCTTATGCTGTTGCGCAAGGCATCCCGTATGCAGACAATGTTCCTTATTCACGCGATGGAAGAAGGTTCACCGGAGATTTAGAAAATAAAGAACAGGTTATCGCGTACCTGAAAGCCGCGCCAAAGGATCGCAGAGAAATAGCGGAAAAATTCTTCCGGGGCACGCTGCGAAATACACAACGGCTGCACTCCGGAGCCAGTTGGGGGGGCATTGCTAAGAGCGCGATGGAGAATGTTCTGCTCTACCCAACGGCAAAAGCGTATTTACTGGGGGTCGAAGCTGAACTGAGGCAATGGTCGGAGGTGCGTGCCCGCACGCCGGCGCCTGATCCGAAGTTGGGCACAGCGCTGCTTGAACGGTCGGTGAACAGGTTAGATGTCATTATTGCCGTTGAGAATTACGAACCGACGCTGACCGATACGCAACGTAAAAACCTCATGCCCTACCGCGATTGCCTGAAGCGTTATCTTGATACCGGCAAGGCTGAAGCGAATTGTGTTCCGCTGCAATGGTCAGGCGATGTTCCTGTGCGGTGAGCAGACGTAGGGGGGCAAAGCGTAGCGTGCTCACGCGGAACGCATCGCACATGGATTCGAATCGGAAACGTTCCGCCCTGTTCACAAAGAAACCACAACGCGCCGTTCCCCTTTTCTCCCGAGAGTAGAAATGGGGAACGGCGCTTTTTGCCCGTGGAAGAAAAACGGCGCGCGCTACCGCACGCCGTCGAATCGAAAACGTCCTAACGCACGATCGTCCAGTCGCCGTTCTTCACTTCCAGCAGACGGAACGCATCCAGCCCCAGGCCCATGTGATCGGTGGCCGACATATTGAACGTTCCGGTGACGCCGACGAAATTCTTCGTCTGCTCCAGCGCCGAGCGCACCTTCTCCGGATCGGTGCCCCCGGCGCGGCGGATCGCGTCGAGCGCGAGGAACAGCGCATCGTGGGCATAGCCGCCGAACGTGGAAGGCTCGGCTTTGTAGCGCGCCTGATAGTCCTTGATGTACGCGAGCGCCACCGGCTTCTGCGGATCGTTCGCCGGCAGCGCGTCGGCCACCAGCAATGCCGGGGATGCCACGCGCACGCCCTCGGCGGCGGGTCCGGCCAGGCGGATGTACTCGGTGGAAGCGACGCCGTGCGACTGGTATTGCGGCAGTTTGATCCCCAACTGCGCGTAATTCTTGCTGACAATGACCGGTCCCTGTCCCAGACCGAAAACGAAGATCGCCTGGATGCCCGGAATCCCGCGCAGCTTCGTCAACTGCGCCGTCTTGTCGGTATCCTTGGCGCCGAAGGTTTCGTCGGCGACCAGCGTGATGCCGTACTTGGCCGCCGCCACCTTCGATTCCTTGCGCCCGGACTGGCCGAAGCTGCTGGTTTCCGAGAGCAGCCCGATCTTGGTCAGCCCGCGTTGTTTCATGTCCTCGAAAATCTTTTCGGCAGCCATGCGATCGGTCTGCGGCGTCTTGAACATCCATTTCTTCACCGGCTCGATGATCGGCACGCCGCCGGCCATCGAGATCAGCGGGAGCTTCGCCCGGTCGGCGAGCGGATGCATCGCCATCGACGCCCCGGTGGTCGTTCCGGCGATCAGAAGATTCACCTTGTCCGATTCGATCAGGCGCTTGGCGAAGCTGTTCGCCTTGTTGGCGTCGCTGCCGTCGTCGTAATTGATGAATTCGAGGCGCCTCCCGTCGACGCCGCCTTTCTGGTTGATCTGGTCGATGTAGAGTTGCAGCGTCTTCAGTTCCGGATCGCCCAGGTAGGCCGCCGGGCCGGTGAGCGAAAGCACCGAGCCGATGCGGATCGTCTCGGCGGCGGATGCCGGGCGGAGCGCGCCGAAAAATGCCAGGACACAGAAAAGAAACGTCCAAAGCGCCAGGGTCGGGATGCGTATTGCGGCAGGTCGGTTCATCGATATCTCCTTTGGTCAGTGACTGTCTCGTTGTTTGTCTTGCGGCTGTCGCCGGGTTTTTTATTCACGTGTCGCGCTTCTCTTACTCCATCTGCCGCTTGTCGACCACGCGACGCGCCTTGCCGATCGAGCGGAACAGCGCCTCGGGCCGCACCAGCGTGACCTTGGTCGATACGCCGACGAAGGTCTTGATCGCATGTTGCAGCTCGCGCGAAAGCTCCTGCTGCCGGGTGTAGCTGATGCTGCCGTTGACGACATCGAGTTCGACGACGACTTCGAGACTGTCCAGGTGGCCTTCGCGCGTCACCACGAGCTGATACTGCGGCGCCAGTTCCTTGTGCTTGAGCAGAATTTCCTCGATCTGCGTCGGGAAGACATTGACGCCGCGGATGATCAGCATGTCGTCGGAACGCCCGGTGATCTTGCCGATGCGCCGCATCGAGCGCGACGTCGGCGGCAGGAGGCGCGTCAGGTCGCGGGTGCGGTAGCGGATCACCGGCAGAGCTTCCTTGGTCAGCGACGTGAACACCAGCTCTCCTTCCGCGCCGTCGGGCAGCACCGCGCCGCTTTCCGGATCGATGATCTCGGGATAGAAATGATCTTCCCAGACCACCGGCCCGTCCTTGCTCTCGATGCACTCGCTGGCCACTCCCGGCCCCATCACTTCGGAAAGACCGTAGATGTCCACGGCATCGATCCCGGCGCGCTCCTCGATGTCCTCGCGCATCCCCTGCGTCCACGGCTCGGCGCCGAAGATACCGACCTTGAGCGAGGAATCGCGCGGGTCCATTCCTTCCTTCACCATCTCCTCGACGATGTTGAGGAAATACGAAGGCGTCACCATGATGATCGACGGCTGGAAATCGCGGATCAGCTGCACCTGTTTTTCCGTCTGCCCGCCGGACATCGGGATCACCGTGCAGCCCAGTTCCTCGGCGCCGTAGTGTGCCCCAAGGCCGCCGGTAAACAGGCCGTAGCCGTAGGCGATGTGAACCCTGTCGCCGCGCCGTCCGCCGGCGGCGCGGATCGAGCGCGCGACGACCTTCGCCCAGGTGGCGATGTCGTTCTTCGTATAGCCGACCACGGTCGGCTTCCCGGTGGTGCCGCTGGAAGCGTGGACGCGCACCACTTCGTCGTCGCTGGCCGCGAACATCCCGAAGGGATAGTTGTCGCGCAGATCCTGCGTGGTGGTGAACGGAAAACGCGCCTGGCCTTCGAGCGTCTTCTGGTCGGCGGTTGGTACGCCGGCTTCCTCCAACCGGCGGCGGTACGGCGGCCCGCGCGCGTTGGCTTGCCGCACCGACCATTGCAGCCGGCTCAACTGC
>JAVBTC010000150.1:0-6820 GCA_031556405.1 Rhodocyclaceae bacterium | reverse complement strand
GCGACGATGTCGGCGACGATAGTGCGCGTGCGTTTTCCGGTAATCGAGGGCTTGTCGCCAGGATTGGCCGTAGTGACCTGCTGAGAATCGACTTCGGTTCTGAGGCCCGGGCTTTTCTTCAGCGCAATGCCGATGGCGCGGGTATAGCGGGAAACGACGAGATCACCGGCCTTGACCTGAGGCAGATTCTTTACTTCCGGACCGACGGGGACCGTCAGGGTTTCGCCGTCGGCGCGCTTGAGCGTCAACAAGCGGTTCGGGAGGTCCACGGCGACGACTTCGGCGGAAACCTCGACAATCTCGACATCGATCAACGGATTCGTCGCGCTTCCCGGAGCGGACGGTGGCGGCAGCGGAAATTTCGGTGCTGGCAACTGTGAAGACTGAACCGGAGCGGGCGATGTGGCGGGAGTGGGGACAGAATTTTGCGCCATGGCCGGCAATGCGAGCAGCGAGGCGGCGAGCAGGGATGCGCCGAGCGGCAATGCCCGGAAGGGACGATTTGCGGCAAAACGGGCATTGGGGCGGGGGACGTTGCGGGCAATACGTTTCATATTGATTATTCCTTATGTAGATATATGGAGATTCGGGGGGATCCTCCGGTCGGGCGGCAAAGAACTGGGATGGAATCCATGCGCCGACGGTCCAGTATATAGACTGAATATGGATCGGAGATATTGACTGCCGTGTAAGGCGCATTGTTTCCCGATTCCGCGTAAGAATCTGTAGCGAATATGCTTTTTTTTGGTAACTGCCCCGATATTCCACGGCGGATTCCCGGTAACGGTATTCCAGTGGTAACATCGTCCGTCTGCCGTTTCTCGGCAATCCTCGTCGACGAAAAGCCTCCTGGGAGAATGCAATGAAAATAGAGAATTCAGTATTTATCGTTACGGGTGGAAGTTCCGGTCTGGGTGCGGGCACTGCCCGCATGCTGGTTGCCGCGGGAGGCAAGGTCGTGCTTGCCGATGTGCAGAAGGATGCGGGCGCGGCGTTGGCGAATGAACTGGGAAAAAATGCCGTCTTCGTTGAAACCGACGTGACACGCGAAGATCATGCCCAGCGTGCCGTCGATAGCGCACTATCGACCTTCGGCGGCTTGCAGGGCCTCATCAATTGCGCCGGTGTCGCGCCGGCGGAAAAGGTCGTGGGCAAGGAAGGCCCGCATCGGCTGGAAAGCTTTCAGCGTACGATCAATATCAATCTGGTCGGCAGCTTCAACATGATCCGCATTGCCGCCGCGGCGATGATGAAGGGCGACCCGGGTGCCGAGGGCGAACGTGGTGTGATCATCAATACCGCGTCGGTTGCCGCATTTGACGGCCAGCTCGGACAGGCGGCCTATTCCGCGTCGAAAGGCGGCATCGTTGCGATGACCCTGCCGATTGCCCGTGAAATGGCGCGTTCGGGGATCCGCGTCATGACGATCGCCCCCGGAATCTTCGAAACGCCGATGCTGCTCGGCATGCCGCCGGAAGTTCAGGAATCGCTGGGCAAAATGGTGCCGTTCCCGTCGCGCCTGGGGAAACCCGCCGAGTATGCCGCGCTGGCACGGCATATCATCGAGAACATAATGTTGAACGGCGAAGTGATCCGGCTCGACGGCGCGATCCGGATGGCGGCGAAGTAAACGCTCATTTATACTTGATCCGATCCCGAAGGCGCGGGCGTTTTCTCGACCCGCGCCTTTTTTGTTTGACCTTATTTGGCCTTTTATCAGCCTTTGATCTGCTGGCGGCAGCGGGAGTCGATGTCGTTTTTTCTAATTAATTGAAAAAATGTTTCTTTACTGTAGTGATATTCTTGTCTGAATTGATTTTTAATTTGGAATTTTGCAGGTCGATGATTCGTAATTCGTGATGGCTGAACAGGGCAATTGTTATCACTGTGGGCAGGCGGTTCCCCCCTCTGTCGAGTTAACGGCCGAAATTGACGGCGTTTCGCGCACGATGTGCTGCGTCGGCTGTCAGGCGGTAGCCGAGGCCATCGTTGCCGGCGGGCTGGCCGATTATTACCGTAACCGCGATGCGCTGCCCGATGCGCCGCGGGAAGCGTTGCCCGATATCGTCCAGGAATTGTGTCTGTACGATCACGTCGAATTCCAGAAAAATTTTGTGACCACGGCGGGCGAATTCGAGCGTGAGGCCTCCCTCATCCTGGAAGGCATCACCTGTTCCGCCTGTATCTGGCTCAATGAAGCGCATATCTCCAAACAGCCGGGGGTGCTTTCCGTCGGCATCAATTACGCCACCCGGCGTGCCCGGGTGCGTTGGGATACGCGCCTGACGAAACTCTCCGACATCCTTGCCGCGATTGCCGCAATCGGTTACCGCGCCCATCCCTACGATACGGAGAGAAATGAGGCGCTGGCGCGAAAAGAGCGTCGCGCGGCGCTCTGGCGTCTGTTTGTCGCTGGTTTCGGCATGATGCAGGTGATGATGTATGCCGTTCCCGTCTATTTTGCCGGCAAGGATGGAATGGCACCGGAGCACGAACAGTTGATGCGGTGGGCGAGTCTCGTGCTGACCGTTCCGGTGGTGTTCTATTCCTCCGCGCCTTTTTTTCGCAATGCCTGGCGTGATCTGCGTTTATTGCGCGTTGGAATGGACGTTCCCGTGGCGCTTGGCGTTGGCGCGACTTTTATCGCCAGTGTCTGGGCGACCTTGCGCGCCAGCGGCGAAGTGTATTTCGATTCGGTAACGATGTTTGTCTTCTTCCTTCTCTGTGGCCGTTTCTTTGAAATGACGGCGCGGCAGAAGGCGGCAAGCGTTACCGAGGCGCTGGGAAAGTTACTGCCTGCTTTCGCGCATCGATTGCAGGCTTTCCCTCAAAACCGCGAAGTGGAAGAAGTCGTGGTCGCGGATCTCCGTCCCGGAGATGTCGTGCTGGTCAAGCCGGGAGAGCCAATTCCGGCGGATGGCTGCGTGCTGGAGGGAAAAAGCTCGGCAAACGAAGCATTGCTTACCGGAGAAAGCCTGCCGGTACAAAAAACCACGGGCGACAAAGTGACCGGCGGTGCGGTCAATATCGAGAGTCCGCTTTTTGTCGCGGTGGAACACGTGGGCGAGGAAACACGGCTTTCGGCGATTGTGCGGCTGATGGAACGGGCGGCGATGCAAAAGCCGCGTATCGTCGAATTGGCCGACCGTATTGCCGGGCGTTTTGTTTTTGCGCTGCTGCTTCTGGCGGCGGCAGTGGCAGTCGTCTGGTATCAGATCGATGCCGACAAAGCTTTGTGGGTCACCGTTTCCGTACTCGTCGCTACCTGTCCATGTGCGCTGTCGCTGGCAACGCCGGTCGCGCTGACGGTTGCCAGCGGAGCGATGGCGCGTGCCGGCTTGTTGGTTACCCGCGGTCACGGTATCGAAACCCTGGCGCGGGCGACTCATTTCGTTTTCGATAAGACGGGAACCTTGACCGTCGGCCGTATGCGCCTCATGGAAACACTGCCGCTGGGGGATCTGGACGCCAAGACTTGCGTGGCTCTGGCGGCAGCGCTGGAACGCACCTCCGAACACCCGATCGCATCGGCGTTGCGCGGTGGAATGGGAGAGGCCGAGAGCGACAGTTCCAGGATTATGCTGGAACGGATGTACAGCGAATCGGGTAAAGGGGTTGGTGCTTACCATGGGGACGAGGGCAGGGAAATACGTATCGGCCGTATCGATTATGTTGCCGCCCTGCACGGAAAGGAATTGCCTGCTTCCGCACGGGCTTTTTGCGAATGCGATGCGACCGTCGTTGCGCTCGGCGATACGTCGGGCTGGTTGGCTTTGTTCCAGCTTGGCGATGCCATTCGGCCAGAGGCGCATACCTTGATTGCAGCCCTGGCAGCGGCAGGAAAGAAGATCATACTGCTTACCGGGGACGGTCATGCCGCGGCGCAAAGCGTCGCCAGGCAGATCGGGATCGATGGCGTGCAGCATGAAATTCGTGCCGGTGCATCGCCGCAGGAAAAGCACGACTTCGTCCGAGGTTTACAGGAATCGGGCGCAGTGGTGGCGATGATCGGCGATGGTGTAAACGATGCGCCGGTACTCGCCCAGGCCCAGGTTTCGGTGGCGATGGGCAGCGGCGCGGCGCTGGCACGGGCACAGGCGGATTTTGTACTGCTTTCGGAAAACCTGGAACACCTGCGCACCGGAATTGCGATCGCCGGCAAAACCCTGATGATCATCCGGCAAAACCTTTGCTGGGCTGTCGTTTACAATGTCGTGGCGTTGAGTTTTGCCGTTTTTGGCTTCGTCACCCCATGGATGGCGGGCCTTGGCATGTCGGGAAGCTCATTCATGGTCGTTTTCAATGCGTTACGCCTGCAAAAACCGGAATAACTGAATCGTGGAAATCCTCTATCTTCTTATTCCCCTTTCCGTCGTCCTGGTTTTTTGTATCGGGGCCGCGTTCTGGTGGTTCCTGCGCAGCGGCCAGTTCGACGATCTCGAAGGCCCCGCTTATCGCATATTGATGGACCGGGACAGGGATTCCGGCGCCTCGACGGACAAATCGCCCATGGAAACAGTATCAATATCGGAAAATGATGTGAGCGTTAAAAGGGAGAAGGGCAAAGGAGATGCATCCGGCAGGAAAGAATGAGCGTATTCCGCTATGCGAACCGCAAAAGGAGTTGACTTGTATCAAAGCGCCTTACACGCAAGATCGGGAAAATCCACCACAGTCAAACATTTTAAGTGGTGGCGGAATCAGGGAGTTATATAAATTAGTAGATGATGTTCAGTTGAATGTTTCTCTGTTGGGGTTGGGGTGCGTGCGACGCACCCTTTTTTTGTGCCTGATTTTTCCCGCAAGTCGCTTCCGCAAGCGGGTTTTCACTTTTTTTCACCCAGCGGTTTTTTTGACGCCTTCCCCCTCCTGTTTGATCTATGTCAAATTTGCCGATTGCTGGGTAAAATACTATCCGCTACGTGCTACCTAGCGGGTTTTGGGGAGGTAGCAGGTGGAAGGTATATTCCTTTATCGATAAAAGAGGTAACTCCATGTCGGAAACTCAATCAACTTATAACTATAAGGTGGTGCGGCAATTTGCCGTCATGACCGTGATCTGGGGCATTGTCGGGATGCTGGTGGGGGTTCTTATTGCGGCTCAACTTGTCTGGCCGGACTTGACTCATGGTATTCCGTTCCTGTCCTACGGGCGTTTGCGGCCGTTGCATACCAATGCGGTGATTTTCGCCTTCGGCGGTTCGGCTCTGTTTGCCACCTCTTATTACGTGGTGCAGCGTACCTGTCATACACGGCTGTTTCTCGATGGCCTCGCATCCTTCACGTTCTGGGGATGGCAGCTGATCATCGTTCTCGCGGCCGTTACTTTGCCGTTGGGGTTCACCACAGGTAAGGAGTACGCGGAACTGGAGTGGCCTATCGACATTCTGATTGCGGTTGTCTGGGTCTCCTACGCTATCGTTTTCTTCGGCACCATCGCTACGCGTAAAGTGAGCCACATATATGTGGCCAACTGGTTCTACGGTGCGTTCATCATCGCCATTGCGTTGCTGCATATCGTCAACAGCGCTGAAATTCCGGTGACGCTGACGAAATCCTATTCCGCCTATGCCGGCGTTCAGGATGCGATGGTGCAATGGTGGTATGGGCACAACGCGGTGGGCTTTTTCCTTACCGCCGGCTTCCTGGGGATGATGTATTACTTCGTGCCGAAGCAGGCCGGACGTCCGGTTTATTCCTATCGTCTTTCCGTTGTCCACTTCTGGGCTTTGATCTTCACGTATATGTGGGCGGGTCCGCACCATTTGCATTACACGGCGCTGCCTGACTGGACGCAGTCGGTCGGGATGCTTTTCTCGCTGATTCTGCTCGCGCCTTCCTGGGGCGGGATGATCAACGGCATCATGACTCTGTCCGGTGCATGGCATAAGCTGCGCGACGATCCGATCCTGAAATTCCTGATCACTTCGCTGTCCTTCTATGGCATGTCTACCTTCGAAGGTCCGATGATGTCGGTGAAGACGGTCAACGCACTGTCGCACTACACCGACTGGACGGTTGGACACGTACACTCCGGCGCTCTGGGCTGGGTGGCGATGGTGTCGATCGGATCGATCTACTACTTGTTGCCGCGCCTGTTCGGTAAGGATGAAATGCATAGCGTCAAGTTGGTTACGGTGCATTTCTGGGTGGCGACCATCGGTGTCGTGCTTTATATCGCTTCCATGTGGATTGCCGGTGTGATGCAAGGCCTGATGTGGCGTTCCGCCAATCCAGATGGAACCTTGACCTACAGCTTCGTTGAGGCGGTGAAGGCGACTTATCCGTTCTGGACGATCCGTCTGGTAGGTGGCGCACTCTTCTTCGTGGGCATGCTGATCATGGCATACAACATGATGAAGACGATCGCCGGCGGGAAAGCCGTTGAAATGCCGGTGCTCAAGCCGGTCGCGCAGCACGCATAAGGGAGGAAGTCAATAATGTTTTCACATGACCAGATTGAACGAAATCTAGGGCTCATGATCGTTCTGACGTTGCTTGTCGTCAGTGTCGGTGGGTTGCTGGAAATTGTTCCCTTGTTTTTCCAACATTCTCTGACTGCGTCGAAGCAGACCAAGGCGGAAATTCCCAACCTGAAACCGTATAACGCGGTGCAGTTGGTGGGTCGGGATATTTATCTCCGGGAAGGCTGCTACAACTGTCATTCGCAGATGATTCGTCCGTTCCGTGCCGAAACCGAACGCTATGGGCGGTATTCCGTGGCGGGTGAGTATATTTACGATCACCCGTTCCAGTGGGGGTCCAAACGTACCGGTCCTGATCTGCACCGGGTCGGTGGGCGTTATACCGATTCCTGGCA
>JAVBTC010000071.1:0-8470 GCA_031556405.1 Rhodocyclaceae bacterium | reverse complement strand
GTGATGTTTCCCCGGGTTTTTGTCCGCGTTTCTCTTCGAATTTCCCCGATTTGCCCGCGTTTCCGGCATCACCAGTAAATCAGCGGCGCGCGCAGGTCGCGGCGCACCACGGCGGCGGCTTCCTTCGCTTCTTCCTGTTGTTGCGGCGTGCAGACGTTGGTATCGGTTTTCGCTTCCAATGCGCGCTTGACCGTATACAGATTGCCTTCCAGTGTGTATTCGGCGCGGTAGCTGAGATGCTCGGTTGCGAACGCCACATTCTTCGGGGTCGTCAGCACCTCCATTTCCGGAGGCAGACGCACGGCGATTTCTTCTTCGAGGAGATAGCCGGCGCAAACGAAATTCTTTGTGCGTTTTTCAGCGGTAAGGAACGACAGAATGCCGTCGATCGGGTGCGAACTGTCGACCGGAGCCGGAAATGAAAAAGCGCCCGGCCCAGGCAGTGTAATAACGTCGTCAAGCCGGTAGCGCATCTGATAGCGGTACTCGCGGCCCGGAGTATCGGGGTCGTCGCCGGAAAATTCGCCTTCCCCACGGTAGCCGTTCCGCAGCAGTAAACGGCGTGCGGTGAGGGCATCCCTGTCGATACGCCGGTTTTTCATCCAACTGCGCATCGGCGGCGCGTAGCGTCCATATTCTTCGATCCGTGTTTCGCCGCTGGCGGAACCATCGCTGCGTATTTCGATCGAGGTCCGGCTGACCGAGTGGTCCCTGTGGTGATCGCGCGCCGGGGTGTGACGGATGCCCTGAAAATCCGCGGTATGTACTACCGGCTTGTTGCTTTCGGAAAAGGGCAGTTCGCCGAAGAACTGGCTTTTTATGCTGGCATCGACGTAAAGATCGAGGCTGGGAATGTAGTTGATCGAATGATCGAAAACCCATGGATAGGGGATGTCGGGCAGATTGTAGATGTTCCCGGAATTGATCAGCACCGGTGTGCTGGCGATGCCCCTGGCGGCGAGCAGCGCCTGGTAGAGCACGGTGTAGTCCTTGCAGTCGCCCATCCGGTTGTCGAGAATCTGGTCGGTGCTGCGCGGCACCACCGAGCCGGAACCGACACGGTTGTTGGCGAAATAGATGTTGCGGTTCACCCATTCGTAGAGCCGCCGTGCTTCCTCGCGCGGCGTTTCGGCGCCGGCGGCGATGCGTTCGGCGAGTTCACGGATACGCGGCGTCACCTGGGCTTTTTCGCGCGCGCGGGCGTCATAGGCGGCGGCAATCGCGCCATAATCGGAGAACGTGGAGACCAGCACAAGCGCTTCGGCCGGCCCGAAATCGAATACCGCCCCCGGCTCCGGCGACGTGACTTTCTCGTTGCGGAATTGCCAGCGCCAGCGCCGCCGACCATCCTCGCCCGGCAATTCACGGCTCTCCACCCCCTGTGCCTGGATCTTCAGCGGCAGGGAGGCGGGTGCGTCGAGCGTCAGTTCGATATCGTCGGCCAGGATATCCTTGTTGAAAACATGCAGCAGCGAGAAATGGCCGGGGAATACCGCTTCCTTTTGCCGGTGGCGGTAGGCGAACACTACCGTGTCCCCGGCTTCGACTTCCGGGAAGACAACAGTCTTGCTGCTGTGATCGGAAAAAACCGGCGCATGCCCGCCGTTGCCGCCGCGCTTCGATTCCTGATAGTTCGATGCCGGTACGTCGATGCGGCGGCCGTCTTTCTTCAGCGTGTAGGCGTGCATGATTTCCGCTTCGGCCAGGCTCGCGCTGTAGCCGACCGATTGCGTGCTGGCGCTCTGGATTCCCTGTTCGGACAGTACCTCGATCGCCTGTTCCGATTCCTCGGTGTAGGTTGCGTCCGCTTCGAGACGGTAGTTGACGCGCAAATAGCGGTATTTCACGAAGCCGGCGAAAGCCGCGCTTTTTGCCTCCGGAGCCTTTGTTTCCCTTTCGGAGGATGTCGGCGCGGGCGTTACCGCTTCCTGGGCAAGCGTATTTCCCGTGGCGGCGAAGCAGACAATCGGAGCGGCGCACAAACCATAGGAGACCAGCGTCGCGGTGATGAAGGAAAGCCGCCGTGGCGGCGAAAAATTCGAGGCGATCATTTTTTGAGACGGGAAAGCGGATGTTGTGCGAACCGCTCCATGAGTCCGCACCGTCGTGGAACGATGAAGTGACGGAATGATGGAGCGGGATGGGACGCAAAGAATATCGAATGCCAGATGTATATCATTCCTCGAGCGTGAATTTCCACGCGCACCACCATCCTTCCGGATGGGCGTCGGGAGGGCAGCCGATACATTCGGTTTTTATCCGCGCGTCGATGGCGCGGGCGAATGAAGGGTATTCGATCGTTCCGGCGGATTTGCACGGATAGTCGGGCAGGTTGCGGCGTTTGCGGGCGACCTGAACGCGGCACTCGTTCATGCGGAAGATGAAGCTTTTTTCGTCGATATCCTCGATCGACTGTTTGTTGATGCTGGCGTAGAGCCTGAATGCCAGCGCCCGTTTCAATCCGTCGATTCCCGGAAGTTCTGAAAGCTGCAACAGTTTCTTGATACGGAAGGCTTCGTAAGGGGAGAAGCGCGACCAACTGGTGTCGTTGCAGCGCTTGGCCGTGTCCATGCCCTGGCGTTTTTCCACCGCCTGGAACCAGACGCCGTCACAGGCGAGCCAGTTGATACTGGTCGCTTCCAGGAGTTGCAACAGTTCGTCGCGGCTTTTGTTCAGGAGCGGCGAGGGAATGCCATTGACCAGCTCGAATCCGAGAATACCTCCGAGCCGCTTGAGCACGATTTCCAGCGCCAGGTCGCCGGCTTCCGCTTCGGCGGCGATGGCCTCTCCGGTGCCGCATTGGTGGTCGGTTTCACGGAACCAGCAGCCGTAATGCACGAGGGTGCGGCGCATTGCGTCCATGATGTGCCGCGCCAGTTGCGCCTCGGAAAGATCTTCGATGGAGCGGGGGGCGGAGGAATTGGAATCTGGGACGGAATCCGGAAGAGTCATGGTCATTCTCCTGAGGCAGAAAAACGGCAAGCATAGCGCAGACACAATCCGGCTGGATGTTCCGCGTCGGCGGGAATGGCAGGAGGCAGGAGTGGCAGAAAATGGCCGGGGTGGCGGTAAAACGTTCCGGGATTCAATGCGGGCGCATGGCGGCGCGGCGGTCTCCAACGGCACGGCGTTCCTCGAGCACCAGGAGTCCGTTTTCGGTACGGACCCGGCCGCTGGTGACGAGATCCTTCATTGCCCGGCTCACCGCTTCGCGCGAGGCGCCGACCATCTTGGAAATATCCTTGCGCGTGATCTTTTTGCGGATGATGCGCTGGCCGTCCTTGATTTCCGAGAGTTCGAACAGGAGGCTGGAAACACGCCCGGATACATCTGTCAGCGCCAGGCTTTCGATTTTCCGGTCCGCCTCGCGCAAACGCAGCACGAGACGCTTCATGACATTGAACGCGAGTTGCGGAACCGTTTCCATGCAGTGCCTGAAATCGGCGTTGGCGATCACGAACAATTCGCAATTCTCCGCGGCGACGATATCGGCGGAACGTGTGTCGTTGTCGACGGCGCCCATTTCGCCGAAGCATTCTCCGGGAAGCAACTGGGACAGAATGACTTCGCGCCCGCTTTCATCGCGGTTCAATACCCGCACCGTGCCGCTGATGAGCACATAGACCACGTCGGGCCGATCCCCCGCGCGCATCAGCGTGGTGCCGCGCAGTGCCTGCCGGCGCCGTGTCACGCTGGCGATTTTTTCCAGGTCGCCGTCGCCGATTCCTGAGAACAGCGCGGTCATGCGCAAAAGAATCAAATGCCTGATCTCTTCCATTCGTCGATTCCCTCTGCTTTTTCGAACAACACCTGTTTTTCTTCCCTCTATTTTCCGCTGGTGTCGAGACGGATGTCGCATTGTCTTCAACGGCGGGAATTTTCAAGGCCCGGCACCTTTCGGACGCAAGTTATAATTTAACCTGATTTGTCCGAAATTCCGCACATTGGACAAAATTCCCGTCAGGCTGGCGTTTTTCTGTTGCATTCATGACGGGAGGCCCTATATAGGGTTTCATGTCCGGGATTTCGTTTCCCGTTCCCGTTTTTATCCGGCGCCGCATTTTCTTCGTGCCTTTTCCGGCCTGGCCGGTTTTCGTTTCCGGTCAGGCCGGAAAAAGCACGGGGCACGGCATGACGGGAAATCCGGAAGAGGGTATTTTCGTATCGATTTGACCACAGAGGAACCAAACCATGTCACAAACCACACGCCATTGCCGCCTGCTGATTCTCGGTTCGGGACCGGCAGGTTATACCGCCGCCGTCTATGCCGCCCGCGCCAATCTGAACCCGGTATTGCTTACCGGACTGGCGCAAGGCGGGCAATTGATGACGACGACCGAAGTCGACAACTGGCCCGCCGACGCCGACGGCGTGATGGGGCCGGATCTGATGGCGCGTTTCGAGAAGCACGCGAAGCGTTTCGACACCGAAATGATCTTCGATCACATTCATACCGCGCATTTGCGCGAAAAGCCGATCCGGCTGGTCGGCGATGCCGGCGAATACACCTGCGACGCCCTGATCATTGCTACCGGCGCTTCGGCGCAATATCTGGGGCTGCCGTCGGAGGAGGAATTCATGGGGCGCGGCGTTTCCGCCTGCGCGACCTGCGACGGATTCTTTTATCGCGGCCAGCCGGTCGCGGTCGTCGGCGGCGGCAACACGGCGGTCGAGGAGGCGCTCTATCTCGCCAACATCGCCAGCCACGTTACGGTGATTCATCGCCGCGACAAATTCCGTTCGGAAAAAATCCTGATCGACAAGCTCTATAAAAAGGTCGAGGAAGGAAAAATCAGTCTTCTGACCGATCATGTGCTCGATGCCGTGCTCGGCGACGCGAGTGGCGTCACCGGGTTGAGCGCGAAACACGTCAAGACCGGCGCCTTGCAGGAAATCAAGGTGCAGGGCGTGTTCATCGCCATCGGACACAAGCCGAACACCGGGATTTTCGAAGGCCAACTGGAGATGGAAAACGGCTATGTCGTCACCCAGGGCGGACGCAGCGGCAACGCGACGGCGACCAATATCCCCGGCGTTTTCGCCGCCGGCGACGTGCAGGATCATATCTACCGGCAGGCGGTGACTTCCGCCGGTACCGGTTGCATGGCCGCGCTCGACGCCGAGCGCTATCTCGACCAGCTCGAGCAAAAATAAAGGAACGCGCCCCGCCTTTTGTCCGCGCGCTTACCCGTATTCTCGCCCATGCTCTTGCCTGTGAGTGGGCGAGAGCGGTTGTGCGGTATTCCGCAAAAAGCGTGTGAGAACGGAGGGGGCGCGGGTTTTTCCGGCATTTCGCGACATCATGGCGAAATTTCCAAGACATTCCTCGCTGCAATCGCTTGGGTCATTGCTCGGCGGATCGGCTGCGTCGGCGATTCCAAAAGAAGGGAGTGCGGCGGAACAACGCCCGGAGCGGCGGAAGAATATGCGGAGCGATGCCGGTGATGGTTCGCGGTTCGCCGCCGTTCCAGAGCCCCACGTCGATTCCTCCGCCAATTCTGTCGACTCCACCGGTTCCCCGGACCTTGCTTCCGACCACGCTCTTTTTGTTGCCGAGGTAACCGGCGTCGTTCCGTTGCCTGCGGATGGGAGGGCGCGGATCGAACGTCCAAAACCGTTGCCGTTGCCGCGTGCATCGGCCGGCACGAGGAAAACGAAGACGAGTCGCCGCAGCGATCTTCCGACCCCGGCGGGAATGTACGGTGTTCGCGGTATTCCGGCGATGCGCTCGATGCCGCCGCTTTGTTCCGTTCCAGTGTCGACGGTGTTGTTCCGCTCAAGAGCGATGGCCGCGCCGACATCGTTCGTCCGCGGCGGCGCCCCGTTTCCACCACGGACGAGCATGCTTCATCCGGGGATGCGCTGCCACGGCATGAAGACGACGAATTTCCTTTTCCTCTTCTTCTTCGTGGCGATGAAACGGAGGTAAATGCCGGAGATGGCGACAGCGGCAATCGTGCCGGCGAGAATGCCGCACACCTTTTTCGCCACGCCATCGGCCCTGTGGCACCGCTGAACGAGAAAAAGAACGCACGCCGTGCCCGGATCGACAAAACACCGCCGCCGCCGGTGCCGCGGCAGAGTGCTCTCGACGCCTCCGCCGCGCTGCACGAATCTCAATCGACGCCGTTCAGTCTCGAAGACCGGCTCGACGGCGGCGACGAAAGCGCCTTCCTGCGTTCCGGTCTGCCGCGCCGTGTGCTTACCGATCTGCGCCGCGGCCGCTGGGTCGTGCAGCGCGAACTCGATCTGCATTCGATGAACCGCGACGAGGCGCGCCATGCCGTCGCCGAATTTCTTGCGCGCTCACTCGAGCATGGAATCCGTTGCGTGCGGGTGATTCACGGCAAGGGCAACGGTTCTCCGGGACGGATGCCGGTGTTGAAACACCTGCTGCGCGGCTGGCTGATCCAGCGCAGCGAAATCCTTGCCTTTTGCCAGGCGCGTCCGCATGACGGCGGCGATGGCGCGCTGCTGATTCTGCTTTCCGGGGCGAAGTAGAAAAATGAATGCAGGAAAAATGCTCGCCGCAGTGTTTTTAAATTGCAGGCAAAGGGAAGAATTCTATATTTGGTTAAATATATTTATATTGTAGTAGTGAGTTTGTGTAATTAATTATTTGATAAAATTGGAAATTGTTGTTGTCGTGGAAGATCTGCTCGAATTCATGATCCGCCCCGTTTACTGGCTGGCGCGTGTTCTATTGTGGTTTACGTGGGAATTCGCGGTGCAAACAGTCGGCTGGCACGTGGGCTGGGTAGTGTGCCGGCTGCTGACGCTGGGGCGGTGGCCGGAAGAAGGTATCGGCTGTCAGGAGACGGTCGGGGTTGGTAGGCTCCTGTTCGTGGTATGCGTCGGTATTTTGTTTTTGCTTGGTATCGTATGGTTTCTGGGAAGCAGTCTGTAGTAAAGGCGAATTTATTGCCTGAATGACTTTCCAGGCTCGGATTTCCAGGATTTCCAAACTCAGGCGGCGGAAACATGGTGGCTGGAAAATGCTGCGCCTTCCAGCCATTCCGGAGATATCGCTCAGCGCTCAAGTATCGCTCGTCCTTGCGATGCCCGTTCGCGTCGTCGTTTCCATCCAGCGCTTGATCCGGTTGGCGTCGCCGATGCGGGAGAGTTTGCCGACCGCGTCCAGCAGCACGATGATGACCGGCTTCCCGGCAATGTACGCCTGCATCACGAGGCATCTTCCGGCTTCCTGGATGAAACCGGTTTTGGAGAGGCCGATTTCCCAGGATTCGCTCTTGACCAGCGGGTTGGTATTGCGGAAATCGATTTCGCGCTGGTTTTCGAAGACGAGCTTGCCTTCGGTCATGGTCGTGAATTCGCGGATCAGCGGGTAACGATAGGCGGCATCCACCATGCGCGCCAGATCGCGCGCGGTTGCGGTGTTGTCACCGGAAAGGCCGGTCGGGTCGGCAAAGCGGGTGTTTTTCATGCCCAGTGCCTCGGCTTTGCGGTTCATCGCGCCGACGAAAGCGGGCACGCCGCCGGGATGGTAGCGCGCCAGCGCGTGCGCCGCGCGGTTTTCGGAAGACATGAGCGCCAGCAGCAACGCGTCTTCACGCGTGATCTGGGTGCCGGGCGCGAGCCGCGAATGGCTGCCGCGCAAAGTATCGAAATCTTCCTCGCTGATGGTGATGAGTTCTTTCAAGTCGGGGATGGAATCGAGAACGACCATCGCCGTCATCAGCTTGGTGATCGAGGCGATCGGCTGCGGCGTATTGGAGTTTTTCTCGAACAGGATTTCGTTGCTGGCGGAGATTCCTTCGCTTTTTCCGATATTGGCTACTTCCTGCGAGATAACGAGGGCCGAGCTCGATTGCAGCGCGAGTTCGCGCGTGGTTTCCCAGTGATTGTCGAGGTTGATCAGCGCGACGCGCTCTTTATTGATTCTTGCCGCTGATTTTTTGGTCTTTTTCGAACTTCTGTTCGCGGTTTTTTTACTTTTGCTGCCGGAGGAATTCACGGTCTTTTTTGTCGATGTCGATTTTTTGCCGGCGGAAGTCTGGGAGGTTTTTTTCTCGGCGGCTTCGGCGCTGCCATGGAACATCAGTGCGAAAGAGCAGAGAAGGGCGAGAAACAGGGTGAAGAAAAAACGAGCCTCGTTCCCCGGTAGTTGCGATTGGAATTGTTTTGGCGTCATGACTTCACTTTCCGCGCGATGAGTTGGCAATCGATGGTCAAATGGGCCGCTGAGTGGGCCGCCGGATGAGCTGTCGAGGCGGCTGACGAACGGTGGTTACTATGCCATTGATCGGCAAAGATCATCAAAAGTTTAGCAATCTGAAAAATTTAAGCAATGAAAAATAACGAGATAGCGGCAATATCTCATGTGACACATGATGTATTGCCGCTTGCCTCGTATCTTTCTTGCACGCTTTTCTCCGTTTTTTCAACGGGTTATCCGTTGAAATTGTCCATTGCGGACTGTGCTTACCCGCCGATTTCCGTCGCCGGTGTT
>JAVBTC010000048.1:0-4697 GCA_031556405.1 Rhodocyclaceae bacterium | reverse complement strand
CTGCGGCACAACGCCGGAACATATCCGCGCGATCGCCGAAGAGGTCGCAAGCATCGCGCCGCGTGCCGTTCCCGCCATCACGCCGAAACTGCGCCTTTCCGGGCTGGAAGCCTTCAATGCCGGGCCCGGCGATCTCTTCGTCAACGTCGGCGAGCGCACCAATGTCACCGGTTCGCGCGCCTTCGCCCGGATGATTCTTGAAGGCCGTTTCGACGACGCGCTCGCGGTCGCGCGGCAGCAGGTCGAGAACGGGGCGCAGATCATCGATATCAACATGGACGAGGCAATGCTCGATTCGCAGGAGGCGATGGCGCATTTCCTGAAGCTCGTCGCCGTCGAGCCCGACATCGCGCGCGTGCCGATCATGCTCGATTCGTCGAAATGGGAAGTGATCGAAACCGGGCTGAAATGGATCCAGGGCAAGGGCATCGTCAACTCGATCTCGATGAAGGAAGGGGAAGAAGAATTCCTCCACCGCGCCCGCCTCTGCCGCCGCTACGGTGCGGCGGTGATCGTGATGGCCTTCGACGAAACGGGCCAGGCCGATACCTACACGCGCAAAATCGAAATCTGCGAACGCGCCTACCGGCTGCTCACCGGCATCGGATTCCCGCCGGAAGACATCATCTTCGACGCCAATATTTTCGCCATTGCCACCGGCATCGAGGAACACAACAACTACGCCGTCGACTTCATCGAGGCGGTGCGCTGGATCGCGCAGAACCTTCCGCACGCCAAGACCAGCGGCGGAATTTCCAACGTTTCGTTCAGCTTTCGCGGCAACGAACCGGTACGTGAGGCGATCCATACCGTCTTCCTTTACCACGCGGTCAAGGCTGGTCTCACGATGGGCATCGTCAATGCCGGGCAACTCGGTGTTTATGACGAATTGCCGGCGGAATTGCGCGAAAAGGTCGGGGCTGTCGTACTCAACACGTCGCCGGACGCAGGCGATACGCTGGTCGAATTCGCCGTCACAGTGAAAGGTCAGGCCAAGGAAGAAACTCAAGATCAGGCCTGGCGCCACGAACCGGTGGAAAAGCGCCTCGAACATGCGCTTGTCAAGGGCATCACCGATTTCGTCGTCGCCGACACCGAGGAATGCCGTGCCGCGCTCGCCGCCGCTGGAAAACCGCCGCTCGCGGTAATCGAGGGACCGTTGATGAACGGCATGAACACCGTCGGCGACCTCTTCGGCGCCGGCAAGATGTTCCTGCCCCAGGTCGTCAAATCGGCCCGCGTGATGAAACTCGCCGTCGCCCACCTGATTCCCTACATCGAAGAGGAAAAGCTGCGCACCGGCGCCGCTTCCAAGGGCAAGATCGTCATCGCCACCGTCAAGGGCGACGTGCACGACATCGGCAAGAACATCGTCGGCGTCGTGCTCGGCTGCAACGGCTACGAAATCGTCGACCTCGGCGTCATGGTCCCGTGCGAAAAAATCCTGAACGCCGCGCGCGAACATGGTGCCCAGGCAATCGGACTTTCCGGCCTGATCACGCCGTCGCTGGAAGAAATGAGCCACATCGCCGCCGAAATGCAACGCCAAGGGTTCGGCAAAAGCGGGAATAAAAGCGGCGGAATCGAAGGAAAATCCGCGCTGCCGCTCCTGATCGGCGGCGCCACCACCAGCCGCGCCCACACCGCGATCAAGATCGCGCCGCATTACGACGGTCCGGTCGTCTACGTGCCGGACGCCTCACGCGCCGTCGGCGTCGTCACCCGGCTCTTTTCCGAAGAATTGCGCGACGCCTACGCGGAAGAAATCGACGCCGATTACGAAAAAATCCGCACCCAGCACGCGGACAAAAAACCCACTGCGCTCGTATCCCTCGCGGCAGCACGCGCCAACCGCCTGCCGTGGAATTCCGGGTACGTTCCCCCGGTACCGGAGCAGCCGGGGCTGCATGTGCTACGCGATCTGGATCTGAACGAAATCGCCGGCTTCATCGACTGGAGCCCGTTCTTCCAGACCTGGGATTTGCGCGGCTTTTATCCCGCGATCTTCGATCACTCCAATCACGGCAGGGAAGCGCGCGCCATTTTCGACGACGCCCGGGCGATGCTCAAGGACCTCATCTCCGGAAAATGGCTCACCGCTCACGCCGTCTGCGGCATTTTTCCCGCCAATGCCGTGGAAGACGACATCGAAATCTACCGCAACGAAACGCGCGAAACGGTACTCCTGACCGCGTGTCACCTGCGCCAGCAGCACGAACGTCCAAGCGGCAAGGCCAATCTTTGCCTGGCCGATCTCGTCGCCCCGAAAAACTCCATACCCGACTGGATCGGCGCCTTCGCCGTCACCGCCGGTATCGGCATCGAAAAAAAGCTAGCCGAATTCGAGGCCGAACACGACGACTACCGTTCCATCATGCTGAAGGCGCTCGCCGACCGTCTTGCCGAAGCCTGCGCCGAATGGCTGCACCGCACGGTACGGAGAGAATTCTGGGGCTTTGCCGCCGACGAAACCCTGGACAACGATGCCCTGATCCGCGAGGAATATCGCGGCATCCGCCCCGCCCCCGGTTATCCCGCCTGCCCTGACCACACCGAGAAAGGCCCGCTGTTCGCGCTCCTCGGCGCCCCGGAAAACGCCGACATGACGCTTACCGAAACATTCGCCATGTACCCGGCGGCTTCCGTCAGCGGCTGGATTTTCGCGCACCCGGATGCTCAATATTTCGCCATCCAGAAAATTGGTGCCGATCAACTGGAAGACTGGGCGAAGCGCAAGGAAATGACGGCGGAGGAAGCGCGGCGGTGGCTGGCACCGATATTGTGAATGTGGCGAAAGGGAAAAAATACCGGACATGAATAACAAATGATTCTTCGGTATCCCATCTGTTCGCGATACTGGCGAATATCTGTGATAAATTCAATTTTCATTCACAATAAATTACGGAGGCTGAGAATATGAATTTTTTTACCAAAGCCTTGGAAATTCCCTTTTTTATTTTATATTCACTGAAAGCGCTCTCCGCACCGACGGGGAACGGCGATACATCCGTCCTCGGCAAGAATGCCTCCACGAATGGAACCTACTTGGTCGATGATCAAATCTTGTGGGCGGGCCATTATCTGACCCCGACGGACGCCGGTGACCGGCGCCTGCGTTTCTACCTCAGGATTGTCGATCTGCCGGACGCCACGCTTGATATCGATGGGAAAACGCTTGGACTGGCCGGGAAAGAAACACTGGATCGTTTTGGAAACAGCCTCGCTCCGATACTTGAAGTGGTTAATCTTTCGGAAGGAGGGCGCGGCCTGGTGCTGACGGCAGGAAGCGCCCGCATATCCACCGGGGACAGCGATGCCGTGATGCTCGTCACCCGCAATGGCGACCGCATCCGCTCACGTTCCGCCGCCAGTTTTGATGTCGTCAACGACCCCAATTGCAACAGCATCCGCATCGGCAATATCGTCGGAGAAATCGACGCCCCGGCGGCACTGATCGGTACAACGCCGCAAAGCTGCCCCCCCGATTCGATCATGCCCTCCCTCGAACAGAATCTTTTTCAGCTCTCGGACGGAATATTGTCCTGCAACAGCATCACCGCATTCGTGCGGCCGCGCGGCACCTGGAACGATTTCGACCTGAACGTTTCCGTCGTCATCGATCCGCAAACCGAACATTCCTACCTCTTGGCACTGGTTCCGCAGGGAAACAACGAATGGACGTGGTTCCAAAATACCGCTGATTACGGCTGGACCGATTTGAGCCGAGGCCTCCACGCCTGGGACGCGGGCAGAAGAACCATTCTCGAGCATGTCGATGTCAGCGGCCTGGTCGGCACCGAATTTTATATCGGCTATGGCGCCAGTCCCGAGGAAATGCTCGCCGCAAAGAGATACTGCGGGGCGTTCCGCATCACGCCGAAAACACAATGATCCGAAAACCGGCGGAACTGAATCCGGAGGCGCCAACACCGCGTCCGGATAGTTGAAGCCGGGGGCAAAAAACGAAAAGGGTTGCGACGACTGTATCGCAACCCTTTTCGTTTCTTGGCCGGTGATACCCATGCATTTCGAAACGGAAACGGCATCCGTCCGATGGAGAAATCGATAGTTTTAACAGCCAAGCCAAAGAACGTCGCCCAACCAATTTTCGGTGCCGGACCAACTACGCACAAAGGTAAATCGCCGCCGGCAAAGGCGGCAGCAATGCCAAGAACCAAACTGAACACCCATAATCAAAGAAATATCTTGTTCGACGCTGACGTGGCTGATTATGAATTTCCGGGACTTTCTAAAGTGGCTACAGTGGGAAAGGCCAATCGATGAAAACATGGTCAAGGTAGCAAGAATGCTTGGAGTACGGCCGGAATGGCTTGTGCATGGCCAAGGGCCGAAAAGGGACACCGGCCAGAAGAATCGTACCTTCGTCAATCCGGGCGGTCCCTCGGTATCGGTCAATGTTCTGGTGCCACCCGATCTGTACAACGATCTCGTCCGGGCAACGGAAGAATCCAATCGCTCCATAGCGGGAGAAATCATCGTGCAGCTTCGGCGCAATCTCCGAAAGAACATGGATGACAAACAGGATTCATGATCAAGTGACGTTTCCTCAGAAAGCGGGACAGTTCAGAATTCCAGGTTGGCCGCTTCTGACCTCTTCCCGTGAGCTGGACAGGTTCAATCCAGAGAAACCGACGGTTTTGCGGTACTGCCAAATTGTTTGGCGAACAGCGCCGGAG
>JAVBTC010000078.1:0-10903 GCA_031556405.1 Rhodocyclaceae bacterium | reverse complement strand
CGCTTTCTATCTGCAGATCGTCAACACCGATTTTCTCCAGGGCAAGGGCGAATCGCGCTATCGCCGCGACCTGGAAATTTCCGCTTCGCGCGGGCGTATTTTCGACCGGCATGACGAGATTCTCGGCATTTCGACGCCGATGCGATCGATCTGGGCGATTCCGGGTGATGCGGCGCTGTCGCCGGAGCAATTGCGCGAGCTTGGGCGGCTGCTCAATGCCGACGCCAAGGAACTGGCGCGCAAGCTGGATACCGACAAGAATTTCGTCTGGCTGCAACGGCAGGTGCCGCCCGAAGTGGCGCAGCGGGTTGCCGCGGAAAAATTCCCCGGCATCCACCAGGAAAAGGAATACCGCCGTTTTTATCCCACCGGCGACATGACGGCGCACATCGTCGGCTTTACCGGCGTCGACGACAAGGGTCTGGAGGGCGTCGAGCTTGCCTTCCAGACCAATCTCATGGGCAAGAACGGCAGCCGCAGCGTGATCCGCGACCGGCGCGGACAGATCGTCGAAGACGTGGGATCGATCCGCTATCCGCTCGATGGCAAGGACATTCACCTCGCGCTCGATTCAAAAATCCAGTATCTCGCCTACAGCACGCTGAAGCAGGCGATTGCCGAAAACAAGGCCAAGGCCGGCGGTGTCGTCGTCGTCGATGCGAAGACCGGCGAAATCCTGGCACTGGCAAACTGGCCGACCTACAACCCGAATAACCGCGAACGCCTCTCCGGCGCGCAACTGCGCAACCGCGCCGTTACCGACAGCTTCGAGCCCGGTTCGACGCTGAAGCCCTTTACCGCCGCGCTGGCGCTCGAAAAAGGCAAATACCGCTACGACTCGATCATCAACTGCGCGCCGGGCCGGCTCACAATCAACGGCGCCACGATTTCCGACGCGCATCCGCACGGCGCGCTGACCGTGGCGCAGGTGATCCAGAAGTCGTCGAACGTCGGCATGGCCAAGATCGCCGCTTCGTTTACCCCGCAGGAAATGTGGGACATGTTCGCCGCCGTCGGTTTCGGGAAGCAGCCGGGCCTGGGCTTTCCCGGTGAAGTCCCCGGGCGCCTGCGGCCGTGGAAAAAATGGCGGCCGATCGAGCAGGCGACGATGGCGTACGGACACGGCATTTCCGTCTCGCTGATGCAACTGGCGCGTGCCTACACCGTTTTCGCGCGCGACGGCGATTTGATCCCGCTGTCGCTGACCCGTATCGACAATAGCGAACCGGTATCCGGCGAACAGGTCTTTTCGCCGCAGACCGCGCGCGAGATGCGCGCCATGCTCGAACTCGCCGTGCAGCCCGGCGGTACCGCGCCGAAGGCGCGCGTGCCCGGCTATCGCGTCGCCGGCAAGACAGGAACCGCGTACAAGCTCGAAGGCGGCGTGTATGCGAAAAAATACGTCGCCTCGTTCGTCGGCATCGTGCCGGCTTCCGACCCGCGTCTGGTGATCGCGGTGATGATCGATGAGCCGAGCGGCGGCGGGTATTACGGCGGTACGGTTGCCGGGCCGGTATTTTCGACCATCGCCAGCGGCGCCCTGCGTACGTTCGGCATTCCGCCGGATGCCCCGCCGACGATACAGGTGCGTCAGGGGCTGGGGGAAGGAATTCTGGCTGCGGTGGCGAGAAACTCGAACGATGGCGTTTCGGCAACGCAGTTTGCCCGCGCGCCGGAAATCGTGGAAGCGCCGACGGGAGGTCCGTTATGAGCGCGGCCACGATGGATATGAAAATGAAATGGAAAACGGAGCGAAACGCGGCGACCGCGATTCTGGCCCGTCTCGCGGAGGCCGGCGCGGTGCCCACCGGAGTCAGCGATGATAGCCGGGCGGTTCAGTCGGGCGATCTCTTTCTTGCCTTCCACGGAGGTGTGGCACAGGAAGTTGTTGCGCGCCATATCGACGAGGCCGTCGCGCACGGCGCTTGCGCCGTGCTGTGGGAAGAGAGTGCCGCGATGCCGGAAAAAAAAGACGGCTGGCCGATTCCGCATTGTTCCGTCGAAAACCTGAAAGCGCTGGCCGGTCCCATCGCGCATGTGGTGTATGGCAATCCGAGCGCGCGCCTGGCGCTGGTCGCCGTGACCGGAACCAACGGCAAAACCTCGATTACGCAATGGTTGGCGCAGGCGCTGGAACAGATGCCGCTGCCGCGCCGCTGCGCCGTCATTGGCACGCTGGGCGCGGGCTTTTACGGCGCCCTGGCGGAAACCGGTTTCACCACGCCGCAGGCGCCCGTGCTGGCGCGTTGCCTCGCCGAATTCGCCGCCGCCGGGGCGAAGGTCTGCGCGCTCGAAGCAAGCTCGATCGGAATCACTGAAGGCCGGATGAACGGCGCCCGGGTCGAGGTTGCCGTTTTTACCAATCTGACGCGCGACCATCTCGATTATCACGGCACGATGGAAGACTATGCCGCTTCCAAGGAAATGCTTTTCCGCTGGCCGGAACTCGCCGCCGCGATCGTCAATCTCGACGACCCGCTTGGCGCGCGTCTGCTGGCGATTGCCAGTGCGGAGCGGAAAATCGGTTTCACGCTCGACCCCGCGTGTTCCAGTACCGGGAATGTGGATTTGCTGTTGCGCGCGGAGGATTTGCATGCCACCGGCGACGGGCTCGGGTTCACTCTGGTGACGCCCGCCGGGCGTGCGCAGATCGCGAGCAAGGTATTCGGACGCTACAACGTTTCCAATCTGCTGGCCGTTGCCGCCACGTTGCTGGCGCTGGGCGTGGTGCCGGATGAATTGCCGGCGCTGCTTTCCAGTCTCAGCCCGCCGCCGGGACGAATGCAGCCTGTTCACGGTATGGAAACCGGGGGCGCGGCGGATAGGGGAAAAATGCCGCTCGTATTCGTCGATTACGCGCACACGCCGGATGCGCTGGCCAATGTGCTCGAAGCGGTACGCGAAACCGCCGCCTTGCGCGGCGGCCGCACTATCTGCGTTTTCGGCTGCGGCGGCGACCGCGACCGCGGCAAGCGGCGGAAGATGGGGGAAATCGCGGTGCGTCTGGCCGATACCGCGATCGTCACCAGCGACCATCCGCGCAGTGAGGATCCGCTCGCGATCATCGCTGAAATACTTGCCGGCGCGCCCGAAGCCGAGGCGATTCCCGACCGCGCCGCGGCGATCCGAGCGGCGGTATCGGGTGCCAGGGCCGAGGATGTCGTGCTGATCGCGGGCAAGGGGCACGAACCGTACCAGGAGATCGCCGGCGTGAAACATCCCTTTTCCGATTCACAGCATGCCGGCGCCGCGCTGACGGCCTGGCATACAGAGGCGCACTCATGTTAACGCTCGATGTCATGGCACAGGCGGTGGCGGGACGGTTGCTCGGCATTGCGCCGGGAGACGCCGCCGCGCTCGTACCGACGGCGATTTCCACGGACAGCCGCCAGATCGGTACCGGTGCATTGTTCATCGCCCTGGCCGGCGAACGTTTCGACGCGCACGAATTTGTCGCGGAAACGTTTGCGCGCGGTGCCGTCGCGGCCATCGTGGCGGAGAGTGCGCTGCCGCGCGTGGAGCAATTGCTGGCCGGGAAATTTCCGGAACGTGCTTCGTCATCCGTTTTTGCGCTGATCGCCGTCGCCGATACCCGGGCCGCGCTGGGGGCGCTGGCCGCATTCTGGCGTGCGCAGTTCACGCTGCCGCTGATCGCATTGACCGGCTCCAACGGCAAAACCACGACCAAGGAAATGATCGCCGCGATACTGCGCGCCGCGTATGGCAACGATGCCGTGCTTGCAACCGAGGGCAATTTCAACAACGACATCGGATTGCCGCTGACGCTGTTGCGGCTCAATGCCGGGCATCGTGCCGCGGTGGTCGAGATGGGAATGAATCATCCGGGCGAAATCGAGTATCTGGCGAAAATCGCGCAGCCCACGGTGGCGCTGGTGACCAACGTGCAGCGCGCGCATCTCGAAGGAATGGGTTCGCTTGCCGCCGTTGCCGAGGAGAAGGGCCGGATTTACGACGGCCTGCCGGAAGATGGCACCGCGGTGATCAATGGCGACGAACTGCATGCATGGTTCTGGCGCCTGCAGAATGCCGGGCGGCGTGTGGTCAACTATGCGACGGCATTTGCCGCGGATGTTGCCGGCAGAATCAAGTCGCACGGGCTGGAAACACGGTTGTCGATCAACGCCAGGGAGGGCGAATGCATCGTGACGCTGGCGGTGCTCGGGCAGCACAATGCCAAGAATGCGCTGGCCGCCGCCGCCGCAACGCTGGCGGCCGGGGTGCCGTTTGCCGCCGTCAAGCAGGGTCTGGACGGATATCAGGGCGTCAAGGGGCGCCTGCAAAAGCGTAACGGCATCAACGGCGCGTTGTTGCTCGACGACAGTTACAACGCCAATCCGGATTCGGTGCGCGCGGGGATCGATGTGCTGGCCGCGGCGGACGGAAAAAGAATTCTCGTTTTCGGCGACATGGGCGAAATCGGCGATGCCGCGGAATCGTTCCACGAGGAAATCGGCACGTACGCGCGGAAATCGGGTATCGATCTGCTCTTCACGCTGGGCGAAATGAGCGCCGTCGCGGCACGCGCTTTCGGCGAGCGCGCCTGGCATTACCACGATCCCGAGGCATTGATCGCGGATCTGCGGCCGCTGCTCGATGCCGGAACGACAGTGCTGGTCAAGGGATCGCGCTTCATGCGCATGGAGCGCGTTGCCGACGCGATTGCCGCGACCGCCGTTGAAATCGCGAAGCCTTCCCTTTCCAATATTTCCAACGTTTCCGACGCTTCCAGCGTCGTTTCGAACCCTCCGATCTCGAAGGGAGACACCACATGCTGTTGATGCTGGCGCAATGGCTGGCGCCGGAAATGCGCCTGTTCCACGTTTTCAATTACATCACGCTGCGCACTGTGCTGGCGGCGATGACGGCGCTGTGCATCTCGTTCGTGTGCGGCCCGCACGTGATCCGCTGGCTGGCGGCGAAGAAAATCGGCCAGGCGGTGCGCAACGACGGCCCGCAGACGCATCTGACGAAATCCGGCACGCCGACCATGGGCGGCGTGTTGATCCTGATCGCCATCGTCATTACAACTCTGCTGTGGGGAGATCTCTCCAACCGTTATGTCTGGGTGCTGCTGACGGTCACGGCGGGTTTCGGCGCCGTCGGCTGGATCGACGACTGGAAGAAGGTCGCGCACCGCAATCCGAAGGGATTGGCGTCGCGCTGGAAATTCTTCTGGCAGTCGTTGATCGGTCTCGCGGCTGCCGTCTATCTGGCACAGACGGCGTCAACGCCGGCGCAACTGGAACTGATCGTTCCCTTTTTCAAGACGGTTGCCTATCCGCTCGGAGTGTTCGGATTCATCATTCTGACCTTCCTGGTCATCGTCGGCACCTCGAACGCGGTCAATCTGACCGACGGGCTGGACGGACTGGCGATCATGCCGGCGGTGATGATCGCCGCCGCGCTGGCGATCTTCGCCTATGTCGCCGGCAATGCCGTTTACGCGCGTTACCTCTTCCTGCCGCATATTCCGGGCGCAGGCGAATTGTGCGTCTTTCTCGGCGCGATGGCCGGCGCCGGACTGGGATTCCTCTGGTTCAACGCCTATCCGGCGGAAGTGTTCATGGGCGACGTCGGCGCGCTGGCGCTGGGCGCCGCGCTCGGCACCGTGGCGGTCGTCGTGCGGCAGGAAATCGTGCTCGCGATCATGGGCGGCGTGTTCGTCGCCGAGACCCTGTCGGTGGCGGCGCAGGTGCTGTATTTCAAATGGACCGGCGGAAAGCGGATTTTCCGCATGGCGCCGCTCCATCATCACTACGAACTGGGCGGCTGGAAGGAAACACAGGTCGTCGTGCGTTTCTGGATCATCACCATCATGCTCGTGTTGTTCGGCCTGAGTACGCTGAAACTGCGCTAGGAACGGCCATGGGCGCGCGTTTATCCTCTTCTTCCCCTTTCTCCATTTCCTCGCTGGCCGGGAAACGGGCCCTGGTCCTGGGCCTTGGCGCTTCCGGCCTGGCGATGGCGAAGTGGCTCGCGCAAAACGGCGTCAGGGTCCGCGTCGCGGATACGCGTACGGCGCCGCCCGGACTGGAAACGCTACGGCAGGAAGTGGAAGAAGCGGAGACCCGTGCTGGCGATTTTTCCGAGGCATTGCTCGATGCCTGCGCGCTGGTGGCGCTGTCTCCGGGTCTGCCTTCGGATCTGCCGTTGTTGCATGCCGCGCGCGAACGCGGATTGCCGGTGGTTTCGGAAATCGAACTCTTTTCCTGGGCGCTCGACGATCTTTACGGCGCCGGGCAGCGCCCGAGAATCATCGCGATTACCGGTTCCAATGGAAAAACGACAACGACCGCGCTGACCGCTCATCTGCTGCAAACGGCGGGTTATGCCGCCGAAGCGGCGGGCAACATCGCGCCGGCGGCGCTCGAGGCATTGATGGCGGCGGAACGGAGACGGGAGGAACGTGCGCTGCCGGCAATCTGGGTGCTCGAACTTTCCAGCTTCCAGTTGGAAACCACCGAACGGCTCGCACCCGATGCCGCGACCATCCTCAATATCAGCGAAGACCATCTCGACCGTTACGCAGGCATCGATGCCTACGTCGCTGCCAAGGTGCGCATCTTTCGCGATGCCGGCACGATGGTGCTCAATCGCGACGATCCCGTTGTGTGCGATATGGATAAACAGGCACAGCCGGGGCAGCGTTGTTTCAGTTTCGGCATCGGCATTCCGCACGGCGAAAACGAATTCGGCCTGATCGAAACCGGCGGCGGCATCTGGCTGGCGCGCGGGGACAAGCGGCTGTTACCGGTTTCCGCGTTGCATCTCGTCGGACGGCACAATCAGGCCAACGCGCTGGCGGCCCTGGCACTGTGCGCCGCGATTGGAATCGACGAGGCGGAACTGCTGCCCGCATTGACCGGATTTCGCGGCTTGCCGCACCGCGTCGAATTCGTTACCACGATCGGGGGCGTCGATTTCTACGACGATTCCAAGGGCACCAACGTCGGCGCCACGCTCGCGGCGCTGACCGGTCTGGGGCGGCCCGTGGCGGTGATTCTCGGCGGCGAGGGAAAAGGGCAGGATTTTTCTCCGCTGGCCGCCGCGCTCGCCCGGCATGGACGCGCCGTCGCGCTGATCGGCCGCGACGCGGAAGAGATCGGATATGCCATCGGCAGCGCGCTGATCGGCCACGGCATACCGTGCAAGTATTTTCTCGATATGGAAGCCGCCGTGCGCTGGTGTGCCGAAGAAGCGCGCCCGGGCGATGCGGTGCTGCTTTCCCCGGCGTGCGCCAGTCTCGACATGTATCGTGACTATGCGCACCGCGCCGAGGCGTTCGTCGCCGCAGTGGGGAAACTCGAAGCGGAGGCGGGATGCTGAACAAAATGCTGCTCGACGCGCCCCGCCGGCAAACCGCCGAGGTCGACACGGTTCTCCTCTGGAGTGCCCTGGCACTCCTGCTGCTGGGGCTGGTGATGGTTTATTCGGCATCGATCGCCACCGCCGAAGGCAGCAAGTTTTCCGGCTATCAGGCGAGTTATTTCCTCATCCGCCACGCCGTTTTCCTTTCGGTGGGACTGCTTGCCGCCGCCGTCGCGTTCCAGATTCCGATGGCGACCTGGCAACGCCTGGCACCGTGGCTCTTTCTCGTCGGCGTGCTGCTGCTCGTGGTCGTCCTGATCCCGGGCATCGGCCGTTCCGTCAACGGCGCGCAACGCTGGCTGCCGCTGGGCATCGCCAATCTGCAGCCGTCGGAATTGATGAAACTCTTCGCCGTGCTCTACACCGCCGATTACACGGTGCGCAAAATGCCGGTCATGCACGATCTGAGGCAGGCGTTCCTGCCGATGGCCGGGGCCATGGTGTTCGTCGGCATTCTGTTGTTGAAGGAGCCGGATTTCGGCGCCTTCGTCGTCATCATCATGATCGCGATGGGCATTCTGTTCCTGGGCGGCATCCGCGCCCGTCTGTTCGTCGTGCTGACCGTCGTCCTGCTGGCCGCGTTCGCGATTCTGATCGTCGTTTCTCCCTACCGGCGCGACCGTATCTTCGGTTTCATGGACCCGTGGGCCGATGCCTACGGCAGCGGCTATCAACTCTCGCATGCGCTGATCGCCTTTGGCCGCGGCGAATTGTTCGGCGTCGGGCTGGGAGCGTCGGTGGAAAAACTTTTCTACCTGCCGGAAGCGCACACCGATTTTCTGCTCGCGGTCATCGCCGAGGAGTTGGGTTTTACCGGCGTCGTCGTGGTCATCGTGCTGTTCGCGCTGGTCGTGCAGCGTGCCTTCGCCATCGGACGGCAGGCGGTTTCCCTCGAACGGGTCTATCCGGCCCTGGTGGCGCAGGGAATCGGCATCTGGTTCGGCATTCAGGGATTCATCAACATGGGGGTCAACACCGGCCTCCTGCCGACCAAGGGATTGACGCTGCCGTTGATGAGCTTTGGCGGGTCGGGGATTTTGATCAACTGTGTTGCGCTTTCCGTCCTGCTTCGAGCGGATTGGGAAAACAGACAGCTAATGCACGGAAGAAAATTATGACCTCCCTGCGCTCCCAACCCCCGCCGCAAATTCTCCCACGGACCGCCACGCTGTCTGTTTCGGTGAAGGTTAACTCCGGCGCAGCCGGAGTTAAGCGCGCAGCGCGTGCCGTAGCCAAAATAGCCGGTTCACTACCGCCGGAGAAAGTGATGACTGACTTTTCCCAGTCCCCGATGCGAGCTCTGCCACGGACCGTCGCGCTGTCTGTTTCGGTGAAGACTAACTCCGGCGCAGCCGGGGTTAAGCGCGTAGCGCGTGCCGTAGCCAAAATAGGCGGTTCATTACCACCGGGAGAAAACCGATGACCGATCATCGATCCGGACGCACCCTGATGGTCATGGCCGGCGGTACCGGCGGCCATATCTTTCCCGGTCTGGCGGTCGCCGAGTGTCTGCACGCGCGCGGCTGGAAGATCGTCTGGATGGGGAATCCCGAAGGGATGGAAGCGCAGTTGGTGCGGGCACACGGCTACGAATTGGCACCAGTGCGTTTTTCCGCATTGCGCGGCAAGGGACTCATGCGCAAGCTGCTGCTGCCTTTTTCGCTGTTTGCGGCAATGTCACGGGCGCGGCAGGAAATACGCCGCATCCGGCCCGACGTCGTGCTCGGCATGGGCGGTTACATCAGTTTCCCGGGCGGTCTGATGGCGGCGCTGATGCGGATACCGCTCATCGTTCACGAACAGAATTCGATTCCCGGCCTGGCCAACAAGGTACTGGCGCATTTTTGCCGGCGCGTGCTGACGGGGTTTCCGCAAAGTCTCAAAAACGGCGAATGGGTGGGTAACCCGGTACGCCTGGAAATCGCCCAGTTGCCCGCACCGGCGGAACGTTTCGGCGATCGCGGCGGGCCGCTGCGTCTACTGGTGCTCGGCGGCAGTCTCGGCGCGGCGGCACTGAACGAGACGGTGCCCAGGGGGCTGGCTCTGTTGAAGCCCGAAGAGCGCCCGGAGGTTGTGCATCAGGCCGGGGAAAAACATCTGGAGCAGTTGCGCGCCAATTACGAAGCCGAAAACGTCGCGGCGCATTGTGTGTCGTTCATCGACGATATGGCCGGCGCGTACGCCTGGGCCGACCTGGTGATCTGCCGCGCCGGCGCGCTCACGGTTTCCGAACTGGCGGCGGCAGGCGTGGCGAGCGTTCTGATTCCCTATCCCCACGCGGTAGACGATCACCAGACGGTCAACGCGCAGTTTCTGACGCATTGCGGTGCCGCGTTCCTGTTGCCGCAGGGAGATTTGGAACCGCAGAGAATCGCGCTGATTCGCAATTACACGCGTGCGCAATTGCTGGAAATGGCGGACAAGGCGCGTGCGCAGGCCAAGCCCGAAGCGGCAGTGGCGGTGGCGCGGGCGTGCGAGGAAGCGGCGAAGCCATCGGAGTGAAACAAAGATAGTCACCTATATTCTAGTTTGTAAATAATTTCGTTGTTAAACTTACTACAGTAGCTGATATTCATTTAATTTAAATCTGGAATTTTGGGCAATTCAATTTTAGAATTTCTAATTTTCGCGCGAAATACGAATCGGATATGAAGCATAAGGTCAAACACGTTCACTTCGTCGGTATCGGCGGTTCCGGGATGAGCGGCATCGCGGAGGTCCTGGTCAACCTCGGCTTTACCGTTTCCGGCTCCGACCTCGTTCCGGGCGTGGCAGTGCGGCATCTGGAAAAATTGGGTGTGCGCGTTTTTCTCGGCCATGTGGCGGAACATATCGAAGGCGCGGATGCGCTGGTGATTTCAAGCGCCGTGCATGACGACAATCCGGAAGTCGTGCGCGCGCGCGAGAAAAACGTTCCGGTAGTGCCGCGCGCGCAGATGCTGGCCGAACTGATGCGCCTGAAGCAGGGCATCGCGATTGCCGGCGCGCACGGCAAAACGACGACGACCAGCCTGGTTGCATCGATTCTTGCCGAGGCCGGGCTCGATCCGACCTTCGTCATCGGCGGACGCCTGAATGCCGCCGGCGCCAACGCGCGGCTCGGACGCGGCGATTTTCTCGTCGCCGAAGCCGACGAGTCCGATGCCTCCTTCCTCTTCCTGACGCCGATCATCTCGGTGGTGACCAATATCGATGCCGATCACATGGAGACCTATGGGCACGATTTCGGCCGCCTGAAAGGGGCGTTCGTCGAATTTCTCCAGCGTCTGCCGTTCTACGGCGTTGCCGTGCTGTGCAACGACGATCCCAATGTGCGCGCCATTCTGCCGCAGGTGACCAAGCAGGTAATGACCTACGGCCTCGATTCGTCGGCCCAGATCTATGCCGAAAATATCGTCGCCGACGGCGCCCGGATGCATTTCGATTGCGTGCGCGTCAACGGTAGCGTCAGCCGCATTCCGGTAACGCTGAATCTGCCCGGAACGCATAACGTCCTCAATGCGCTGGCGGCGAT
>JAVBTC010000050.1:0-2904 GCA_031556405.1 Rhodocyclaceae bacterium | reverse complement strand
AGGGTTGCCTACTCGCGCCATGTACAGAACGGCCTCGACAAACAGCCGGTTATCCTCCGCTCGACCACCTTTATCCGTTGGGTTGCCAGGCAGTAGATCAGCAATTCGTTCCCATTGATCGTTCCGCAGCATGCGTCTGTTATATGGGGCCGCCGCCGAAACTGCGGCATGTTCTGGTCAGGGCAGGCGGCCGGAACGAAGCATACGGTCGTACAACAGGCTTGCGGAAATCCACAGGACGATGTCGTCGAATTCGCCTTCCGGCGCATCGGCGGGTGTCGGAACGTGGCTGACGAAGAGGCGGTCGCCGTCGCGGTTGGCCTGTTCGTCGACGCCGGCGGGAATGGCGGCACCGTTGGCGCCCGTGGAAAACAGTACTGCCACGGCGCCATTTTTCTGGTTCGCGATATATTTGTGGCTGCCGCAATAGGCTCTGTTTCCCGCTCCTGTCTTGCCGGCGGCGCTGGAGCAGATTTGCAGGAATTCCGGAGCGCTGCCGTCGTTCCATTGGCTGCGGATCCGTTCCGCGTCCGCGGGCAGGTAGTTATTTGCCGCATCCGCCGCCAATGCGTAGCGGACGCGATGATTCCAGGCGTCGAGCAGATAGCCGTCGTCGTCGACCGGGCTCATGCCGAGGGTTGCCGCGGGCAAAAAACCGTCATAGGAATGAACACAGGCAGCGCCGCCTTCCGGTATTTCAAAGCCGCCGTCCGTGCCCGCAGGGCAGGGAAGACGGCCGTGGAGCGTGGCGAATCCGAGCAGCGCCTCGCGCGCTTCTTCGAGCGAGCGCTGTGTCGCCACGGCCCGGCGCCCTTCCTGATGCATGGAAAAGGAAACCAGCAGGCCGCCGAGCAGCAGGCCGACGACGATCAGCGCCACGGCGATTTCGGCGAGCGTGAAACCCGAATCGGTACGTTTCATGATGAGCAGGAAAGCAGTTGCGTTGCCGCGGCGCGGCAGCGGGCGGGAGAAAGGCCGGAGATGCAGGGCGGGGCCAGCAGCGTGTCGGCGGCATCGGCACAGGCGCAGCCGGTGGCGCGTATTTGTGCCGCCATAACGGTGCAGGAGGGATCGATCGTTCCGTCCGCCGCTCGGCACTGGTTGTTGCCGGCGACCATCCGTTCCGTCAGGCCGCGCGCCTGGCCCGGGCACCCTGGAGTTGGGCCGCCGCAGGAAAAATCAACGGAAAGGTCCGGAGTAATGCAGACGAAGAGATCGTTGCCGCGACGCGTAAAACGGCCGAAACCGGGATCGGTGGGGGAGGTGATGGCGATTGCCGCGGCATTTTCGCCCTCCAGATAGTTCGCCGCATCGTTTTTGTCGGCGAGGCTGGCCCGGCGCTGTCCCGGCAGGCGTCGGTTGGCGAAAATCACGAGCGCGACGTAGGGGCCGTTTTGATCGAGATAGAGGCATCCGCCGCCGTCGCATGCGTTCCCGCTTTTCTGGCCGCTTCCCTGGGTATTTTCCTGGGTATTTCCCTGGAAATCCGCCGCCGCATAGAAGAAATGATCTTTCCATTTGTCCCACCAGCCGTTTTTGGTACTGACACCGGAAAGAGCGAGGGTGACGCAGAGATTGAAATCGCTCCTGGCCGCGGCGGTGCCGCTGTTCTTGAGCTTGAGCGGAAACCGGCCGGCGCGATAGCCGGGATCGTCGCCGAAATCGCCGCTTTTGAATGTCGCGCGCGGCAATGTCGCCGCCCATGGCAGATTTTTTACCGATTTCTGCCGGCCGAATTCGGCAATGCAGATCGCCAGATTCTGTGCCAGCGGATAAACAGCGACAGGCGGGACTCCACCCTGGCGCTCATCCCGGCTGTCGAACAGCGCGCGGCCGAAATCGCCGCGCCGTTCGGCGCCATGTTCGAAGATTTCCCGAGGCGTGATCCAGAGCAGACGGTCGTTGAACCGTTCTTCGGGACCGGCGGCGGCAAAACGGACCGTTCCATCCGGCGCCCCCTCCGAAGCTCCATCCAATTCCTTTGCCGGTGCGGCGTTGTCGATGCCGCCGCTGCTACTAACGCCGCTACCAACGCCGGCATCGACACGGTCGAGAAAATGCGTTGCGTCGTAGTCACCGCCGCATTCGCCTCCCCGATTCACGCGCGATTGGCCGGGAAGCGCCGCACCCGGCGCGAAAACGACAGCGGCGGGGCGTTCCGTTTCCGTTTGTCCGGCAACGATGGTGGTCGTGTCCGCCGCCAGGATCAGGAATTGCCCGGTGCTGTCCCAGTTGAGCAGGTCGGGTGCGGGATTCGGCTTGAAATTTCCGGAAACCGCGTACCAGAGGCAATTTCCGTCGGCATCGCGCAACGGCGGCAGATTCAGTGTTTTCCACGGCAGCATTCCCAGTGCCGCCGCGCCGCCGGTACCGCAACTGCCCGCTTCTCCGCCTTCCTCCCCGGTGCCCAGATCCGGACAGGGCAGATATCCCGGCACATCGATAACGAAACCGTTCTTCCCGTGTTGCTCGGGGTAGGTGACGGCATAGGCGAGCAAGGCTTCCTTGGCTTGCGCGAGCGCCCACTCCGTTTTTCGGGCCCGGTCCAGGGCGGCGGACTGGGTGGAGAAAACGCCAAGCAGCAGCGACAGGCCGAGCATGATGAGGAACAACAGGGCGAGCAGCAGCGCGGCGCCACGGCATCGGTGTACGGAGAACCGGGGAATGAAGAGAACGAGCGCCGTTTTCACGATTGCCGGTTATCCGGAATTCCGGACGATGACCGTGCCGCTGCCTGCGCCACTGTCGATCCGGTATTCCCGGCGCTTCGGGTCGTATCTCAGCCGTTCTCCCGCCTTGAGCCGTGCGGGCGGCGCGCCGGGGCTGGCGATCACTCCGGCGGTAAGCGGCGCGGAATCCGTTCCGGCGAAAGACGGTTGTACCGGAAGCGGCGGTTCTTCTCGT
>JAVBTC010000115.1:0-11859 GCA_031556405.1 Rhodocyclaceae bacterium | reverse complement strand
TCGAGCGTCGCGGACTCCTCGCGCACGTCGAGTGAGAGGTCCTCGGAGCGCACGCCGAGCAGCCCCGCCATCGCCATGGCGGCCAATACGATGCCGCAAGCCATCGCCAACGCGAACCGGCGTGCCGCGACATGCCGCTCCGCCTTTCCCGCGCCGGTGGCCAGCGCAAATAAAAGATCGTCCGTTTTCATTTTTTTTCTCCTATCTTCGCGGCAAGCATCTTCAAACCGCGGTGCACGCCGACCTTGACCGCGGATTCGGACATTCCGGCCAGCCGCGCCGCCTCCGCGACCGACAATCCCTGCAATTTGACATAGAGGATAGGCAGACGGTATCGGTCCGGCAGCCGTTCGAGCAATTTTTCGACGTCGATACGCGCCTCCATGGCATCGATATCCCTCACCGCGAAAACATCGTTTTCCTCATCGAACGTACCGGTCAATGCCTCGCGGCAGCCGCGCGCGCGCAGGAAGTCGATGAACTTGTATTTCGCGATCGCGTGCATCCACGCCGTCAGCGGCCGCCCGCTATCGTAGGTATGACGCTGGTTATGTACCGCCAATAAAGTTTCCTGAACGAGATCTTCCACATCTCCCGGAAAGCGGTCCAGCCGCTTCCGAAAATACCCCCGCAGATAAGCGCTCAATTCCCTCAGAAACGACAGATAACTTTTGTCGTCTCCGGCAAGCCCCGCGATCATGAGGCGCCGAAGAGATTCTTCCACTGCATCCCAGTGTTCTTTCCCTTTCATTCGTCGCATGGGGGACACCGGTTACAGAAAACGAGAAATAAATTTCCGGAACGGAAACCGGCCGTGTTTTTTATTTTCCTGTAACCGGGAAATATTATTTTGCGAATCATGCAATGAGTGGAAATAAACGGTAGGCGATCAAAATTAAATCGCCGCTGAAAATGACGTTTTCTCCACTCTCCCTTATTTCCTTCTTTCACCAGGAGTTTATTATGAAGAAACTCACGACGGTTGTGGTTTCCACTTTTCTTTTTATTTCCATTGGAAATACTCCGGCACAACAGGCGACAATGATTCAAAAGTCCGACGCGCCTGTCGACCGCGCCAAAATTCTGACGGCGCCCGGTGTTTTCGGTAATTTTTCCACTTATAAGATGCGGCCGGATTATTACAGACTGCCGCCGGCGGAACGCAAGACGGCGGCGGCGGAAGTCATGGCGGTCATCAACAAACACAAAAACAAAGTGCTTGTAGACGCCTATCTGACCCGCGGCTTCGAAGCTCAGAGTGATTACTTCCTGCGCCTCCATGCCCATGATATGGCGGCGACCCAGGCATTTCTGATCGACTTTCGCGCCACGCGCTTCGGTATGTATTCCGATGTGACCGAAAATCTGCTCGGTATGACCAAGGAACTCAATTACATCACTCCGAATAAATCTTCCGGCCTCAATCAGAGCCTTGGCAGTGTCGGTTACAGCGCGGACGCCCCGCGCTACGCAATTCTTATTCCGGTCAAAAAGAACGCGGAATGGTGGAATCTCAGCGATGCGCAACGGCTCAAGGAAATCGAAACTCATACCCGCCCCACCCTGGCCAACCTGGTGAATGTAAAACGAAAGCTCTATCACTCCACCGGACTGGACGATACCGACTTTATTACCTATTTTGAAACTGCCGATCTGAAAGCATTCAACAATCTCACTCTGGAACTGGTTAAAGTCCCCGAAAATAAATATCATATTCGCTGGGGGAACCCGACGGTAATAGGAACAATTCAAAGCATGGATAATATCGTCAATATATTATCGAATACCAAATGATCAGATAGAAAACAAATATATAAAAATCGTCATTCAATTTTTCATGCGGTTTTCCGCATGTTGTTTTTGTTTTATTTTCGTATCGTTGCGAGTCGTTTCCACATACGATGCCTCCGCAAAACCGCTCATAAAAAGACCTGCCCCGGTGAGGAGGGAATATGGAACCGGGGCAGGCATAGGAGGCGGGGAGGCAGAAATAAAAATTCGTTTCTTATGTACTTTCCATGTCTCCAGGGCGTTTGACGGGGTCTCGATTCGTATTTCTTCCATGACCCCTGCGCGGTTTTTCGTACCGCTACGTTCCCTGGGACGGTGGAGCATCCGAACGTTGATCCGAACGTTGCATCGGCGGCAGACCGATTTCCTGCACGCGTTCCTTCACATAAATTTCCTCGCCATGAATGAAGCGATCGAGGATTGCCGCCAGTTGGCGATAAAACGGACAGGTCACCAGATCCTCGACCGTTTTTGCAAACGCGGGAATCCAGCAGGCCAGATGGAACTGCAGAAAGTCGCCTTGCGCCCAGCAATACGGTTTGGCGTCCCGCTGCAAATCGTACGCCTGGGATTCCTTGGCAAGGAGGAACTGCATGAATTCGAGTTCATTGACAAGAAAGTCGGCAGGCTCTTCCTGCTCCGGACGGGAGACGAGCCCAAACTGACCATATATCTGCCGCACGGAAAGCAGGACACTGCCGCGTTCGGTGCCGGGCAGATAGCTGCCGGCATAGAGCGAACAGCTTTTACGGGGCATGTTCAGCTCGAATGCCTTCAGATACTCTGACATCATGTCCTCGCATCCTATCCGGCAGGCATCCGTGAATTGCCGTTCGTCCAGTTCGAGATGCAGTGCCGCTGCCGCCTGGTACAAATGCGTTTCGTAGGAGCCGTTTTCCACCGTCTGGAAAAACACCGGCGTCGGATAGGAAAAACCGCGCGCCAGCAGCAGATACATGGCCAGCCGCACCTGAACAAAATCCTGTACGTTTTCCACGTCTATCATCCTCGATTGTCTGAACATCCAATATGGTCCAATCTCGTGTCCAATCTCATATCCGGCTTCATTCCGCCGGCGGATCGATCGCCGTTTTCTGAAATTCGGCGCGTTCGGCGGGAACGGGATCGCCTTCGAAAATACCGATCAGTTTGTAGTGGACATGGATCGCCTTCCCCTTGCCGATGGAGCGAAGCGCCTGCTGATAATCGAACCGGTATTTGGCGTCGACTTTCGGCGTAAAGGGGCTATGAGGCGCCTTGGCCGCCGGATTGTCCGAGCCCTCGTAATTGTCGTGACAGCGCATGCACGCCTGCCGGTAATCGAAATTCTGCTTCGCGGCGACCAGCAGGCTGCGCGCCGATTTCTTCCCTTCCTTCTTGAACAGGGAATCGGCCTTGCCGTGTTCGTCCCGGTAGAACTCGCCGGCGCCGTGACACTCTTCGCATCCGACCGCCCCGAGCGCGCCGCCGCCGGAAGATGCCCCCACAGCATATCCCCCGGCCGCGCCGAATCCCGTTGTATGGCAAACGAGACATTTTTCGCTCTTCGTGTAATCCGCCGCCGGGTCGAGGCCGGCTTTGCGCTTTTCCTCCGCCTTCGTACCCGGTTTCAGCGAATCGAAAGAACGGGCATGCACCGTCGCCCCCCAGGCTTCATTGTGGTCGTAATGGCATTTGACACATACCTTGACCCCCATGTACTGCGGTTTTCCCGCCGCTCCCTCGGCAAGACAGCCTGCCGAAAAAAACAGGAACGGCAGGAGCAGCAGAAATTGCTGGAATGGCTGGAATATCTGAAATGGCCGGCGGCGATTCTGTGCATTCACGTTTTCACTCCCATGCAGAACACGTATTTGCGTCCCTTGTTTCCATCTCTCATGTCTGCGGCGGGAACATCATCTCGGTGCTGCGCATGCCGATCAGCAGATCCATCAGTTCGGACTTGCCGCCGGCCTGTTTCCTGGCACGCTCTTCGCGCAGGACGCCGAGCACCCGGTCGACGTCCTTGCCGAACATCGTCGCCAACAGTTCCTTCGGGATGCGTTCCTTACCTATCGGATATCCCTGGCTGTCTTCGACGGACGGCCCGAGCACGGGCGGCACGTAGAACATATTGGGTTCGGTTCCGAATTCCGCATGCAGCGGCAACGCCACCTTGAACTGCCGCACCAGCTTGTAAACCGAGCTGTTCGTATCGTCGATGAAGCCGACGTGCATCGCGCGGCCGACACATTGCGCGACGCAGGCCGGAGCGACGTTCTTCTCGATCCTCGGGAAGCAGCCGATACACTTGTTGGCCTTGATCTCGATCGCGTTATAGAACGGCTTGGCATAGGGACACGCCTCGATGCAGGATTGCGTGCCTTTGCATTTGTCTTTGTGGACGATGACGAGGCCGTCCTCGGCGCGCTTGTAGATGGCGCCGTTCGGGCACGCGTCCAGGCAGGCGGGCTTGGCGCAGTGGTTGCACATGCGCGGCACGTAGAAATAGTAATTGTTCGGGAACTCTCCTTCCCCCTGGTCCTCATCCCAGTTCGGCGCCCAGCGCGGCGAGGGCGTCGGACGCACGCGCCCGGGGTTGCCGTCGAACAGGCGGCCCTGATAATCGAACTCGAACGGCACGCCGTATTCGCCCAGTGTCGGTTTGCGTCCCAGCACGACTTCGCCGTTTTTCCAGCCGCCACCCTTGTTGACCCAGTTGCGCGGGTAGCCGACGCCGGGCATGGTCTCGACGTTGCGCCAGTACATGAAGGACTGGCCCGGGTTGCTGCTCCACAGCCGCTTGCAGGCGACGGTACAGGTCTGACAGCCGATGCACTTGTTCAGGTCGGCGACGAAAACGATCTGCCGCTTGACGGTGGTTGTGCCGGCAGCGTTGGTGGAATTGGTGGTCATATTAGCCATGGTTCATATCCTCGCTTATTGCATTGTGTCCTGTCCGTCATAGCGACCCGGGAATCGCGCCGGTATAGCGGCGCATCTCGACGCGCACATCCCGCTGGTTGCCGCCCGGCCCGTAGTAATTCGGCCGGAACAGCAGATGCCCGTAGTTGCCGACCAGTTGCGTCGGTTGCAGGCGGATCGGGCATACGCTTTGCGACCCACCCTCGATCATGTCCATGTACAACTCGGGCGTATGGAACATCGAGATGTGTCCCGCCGGCTCGGCGGAGCGGATCTTGACGCGGCAGATGACCTTGCCGTGGTCGTTCCACATTTCCACCCAGTCGTTGTCGCGGATGCCGCGCGCCGCCGCGTCGACCGGCGAGATCTCGGCCATCGGCCCGCCGCGCTGCAGGCGCAGCATCAGGGTGTTGTCCTTGAAAGTCGAGTGGACGCCGTACCGGCTGTGCGGCGTGTTGAAACGCAGCGGAAATTTGTCGGCGTCGACCGGCGGCTGATAGATCGGCAGTTCCACGCCCAGTTCGAAGAAAACCTCGTGGTCCATATAGAACTGCTGCCGTCCGGTCAGCGTCGGCCACGGTTTCTTGTCGACGCTGAAGAACTGGAACGGCGTGTAGGGAATGCCTTCCTTCATCGGCGAGGTCCAGTTGGCCTTGAACCGTTGCGGCCCTTTCTGCCGCAGCATTTCGAGCGTGATCCCCTTGCTTTGCGGCGCCGAATCGAGAATGAACTGCACCGCGTCTTCCTCGCGTTCCAGCTTGCCGTTGTCGACCTGCAGCGCGTAGAGGTTGTCCAGTTCGCGCGCCCATTTGAACTGGTCGTCGTAGAACTTGGCGAAGTTCTTCGCCCGTGCCGCCGCTTCCACCTTCTTCGAGAGCTGCTTGAAGATTTCCCAGTCGGTCTTCGATTCCCACATCGGCGGAATCGCCGGCTCGGTCATGTTGATGAAGGTGTGTTCCTCGGTGACGTTGAGATCGAGCTTTTCGTACCAGTGCGCGGAAGGCAGCACCACGTCGGAATACAGCGCCGTCGTATCCATGCGGATATTGGCGTTGACGATCAGATCGAGCTTCGGCCACAGGTTGCGCAGAACGTATTTCTGTCCCTTGGCCTGGTTCAGATAATTGCCGCGATAGACGATCAGGATCTTCGGATCCTTGCCGTCGCGCGGGTACATCGGCATCTGCCGCGTCGCCAGCGATTTCTTCAGGAATTTCGCGGTGTCGATGCCGACGTTTTCCATTCCGTCGTAGCACTCGCCATGGACATAGGTCCAGATCGTCGTCTGGCAGAAGCGGTGCTTGTTGTTGCCCTGCGGGAAGGAAAGCGCCGCCACGCCGGGCAGCAGGGTCGGCTTCCATTGTCCGACGTAGTGATTGACGCCGCCGCCGTTCCTGCCTTCATTGGCCGTCAGCGCCGACAGCATGTGATGCACGCGCAGGGCGACGTCGCCGTAGTACCAGTGGCCGGTGCCGGCGCCGATGATGATCATCGCCGGTTTCGTCTTTGCATACTCGGTCGCCATCTGCGTAATCACCTTCGCGTTGACACCGGTGATCGCCGCGACCTTTTCCGGCGTGAATTCCTTGTTCACGCGCTCGGTCAGAATGCCGAAAACGGGACGGCACTGCACGCTGGATCCATTTTTCAGCTTCACCGTATAGGTGCCCTCCAGCGCCGGATCGAGGGCGCCGAGTTCGAGATAGCCCTTCGGGAACGTCAGCGTGTTGCGGCCCAGGAACGCGGGCGTCGCCGCCGGTTTGTTTTCCGGATCGTCGCCCCACGAGCCTTTCATGATCACCGCCTTGCCGGTCTTGCTGTCCCAGGCGTAGAACTTCGCGTCGCTGCCGCCCTCGACGACATCCGATTCGCGCAGGAAACACTTGTTGTCGCTGCGCACGAGGAACGGCAGATCGGACTGCTCCTTGACATTGGCGGCGTCGTACAGCTTGTTCTTGATGATCACCTGCACCATCCCCAGCGCCAGCGCCGCGTCGGTGCCCGGTTTCGGGTGCACCCACTGGTCCGCCTTGATCGCCGAGGCGTTGTAATCCGGCGATACGCATACGATCTTGGCGCCGTTCAACGCCGCTTCGGTCAGATAATGCGCATCCGGAATCCGCGTCACGATCGGATTCACGCCCCACAGGATGATGTAACGGGAATTGAACCAGTCGGCGGTTTCCGCCGTGTCGCCCTGAACGCCGCAAACCTGTGTCTGCCCCGGAGGCTGGTCGCCGTACCAGTCGAAGAAGGTGTGCGTGTGCGCGCCGATGAAATGCGCGAAGCGGTGCCCGGCCGAGAAGGAAAGCGGCGCTACCGCCGGTACCGGCGTGAACACGCTGATGGTGTCCGGCCCGGAATCGCGGATCGTGTCGACGATCTTGCCCGCGACCAGTTCCAGCGCTTCGTCCCAGCTTGCCCGCCGCCAGCGGCCGTCGCCGCGTTCGCCGACGCGGATCAGCGGATATTTGATGCGGTGCGGACCGTACAGATAGTCGGTCGCGCATTCCCCTTTCGGACAGCCGCGCGGGTTGTATTCGGGAATTCCGGCGAAGACCGGAACGTCCTTCGACTGCTCCTCGCGCAGCACCACGCCGCTCTTGCTGTAGACAAAATGCGGACAGGCGCCGGTGCAGTTGATCAGATGCGCGCCGCGTGTTTTCTTGTCCCAGGTCCATTGATTCCGGTGGTACGCCTCCCAGCCGCTGTATTCGTAAGCGGCCATCGGATCGCCCGTGGCTGCCAGTGCGTTGAACGAAAACGCGTTGCCGAACAGCAACGTGAGGGACGAAGCGCCTGCCGCCTTTAAAAACTCCCGCCGATGAGTCATGTTAGCTCCTTGATTGCGTTGAATCCGGCCCGACCAACTACGCTTGGACTGCGCTTGAAATGCTTTCCAGGCTTGAACGGCCGATTCGCGTGACAGAAATAACTGTTCCGACGCAAGGGATTAAGCAAGGCGCGGGCCAGGATTCCGGGATCGCCACCGGGCCACGAACACAAACTTCTTTCGGTTATTAATCAACAAGATACGAACATAACGACAAAAACCTGAAATTCACGCACGGAGGTTGCAACACTTCGATTGAACGAAACGTCGAATCGGCACCTTAATAAAAAAACCTCATTGAATGAATCGATAAATTTTTCTCGCCGCAGTGTAAATTCCCGATATACGGAAACCGGAATTCCGGCGCAAATCGCCAGCGGGCGGCGTTTCGGCGCGTTTGCCGCGCGAACGCCGGAACTGGTGTCTAATTTGCTTCGGTTTGTCATTGCAGTGGAAATCGCAACGGAATCGCAACAGGATCGCAACGAAACTGCAAGAGGATCACATCGGGCCGCCGCCGCTTTCATCATGAAAATCTCGACCAAGATTTTTGCCACCACTTCGCTGATCGCCGGGCTGTCGGTGGCGATTCTGGCGCTGGTGACGTTGCGCGGCGCCGACAACGCGATACTCGATCTTTCGCGGCAGCACGTGCTCGATGTCGTCGGCCAGGAGGCGCGCCTGTTCAGGGATCAGGTGGCAATGATCCGCAGCGACCTGACGCTGCTGGCCGAAAGCGGCATTTCCGCCACCACCGCGGAAGCCCAGGGGCAGATCGCCGACAGCCGGCAACCAGTCGCCGACCAGATCGAAGCGATGATGCGCGAGCGCCCTTCCTATGCACAGATCCAGATCCGCCTCGATGCCGGCACCTTCCCGCGCGCACTGCAGGGACTGCGCCATGGAAAAAATATTCTCACCGACATCAATCCTCCCGTCGCCGAGACGAGCCTCGAACAGTTTCTCGAAGAGCACCGGGGCATACGCGGCGCCGGTGTGCTGTCGGCCTGGAAGCGCCCGCTGCGTCTACCGAAAAGCGGCGAAATTCCGGAAGGGCCGCTCTATCTTCATTTCATCGCACCGATTCTCACGCAGGAACATGCGCTGATCGGCGTCGTCGCCATCACGGTCAACCTCGACGATTTCGCCGCACCGCTGGAATCCTCGATCCAGGGCATCCATCTGGCGTTGACCGATTACGCCGGGCGCTACGTCTACCGTCCCCAGGCCGACCGCAAATCGCCGGCGCTGCGGCTGAGCGAGGAACTTCCGATCGGCGACCAGTGGGCGCACTGGCTCACGCATGAAACCCCGGAACTCGTGCTCGACCCGGCCAACGGCTACTGGCTCGGCGACTTCCACCGCATTTCGCTGTCCGGGCCGGTCGCCAGCGGCGACGATCCCTTCCTTGTCCTGGCCGGTTTCGCGATCCCCAGCCAGAACGCGGGATTGCGCCTGCACGAATTCAAACAGCAGTTCGCCATTCTCGCGTTCGCGGTATGCCTGCTGGTGCTGCTCACCACCATCGTCGGCGCGCGCTATCTGGGCCGCCCCATCGAACGCCTGATCGAGGCGGTCAACCGTATCGCGGCGGGCGAGCGCAATGTCGCCATCCCGGCGGGCGTGAGCCACGAATTCGGCGAACTCGCGGCCTCCGTGATCCGCATGGCCGATGCCCTGCGCGCCGCCGCCAAAAGCCGGGAACAGGCAACGCTGGGACGCATGGCGAGCATGATCGCGCACGATCTGCGCAACGCGCTGTCGGCGGTCAAGATGAACCTTTCCATCCTTGCCAACCATCACCGCAGCCGGCCGGGACGCCTGCAGAACAGTTGTGAGATCGCGCAGGGCCAGGTCGATTACATGGAAAACATCCTGCGCGACATGCTCGATTTCGCCCGCCCCGAAAATCTCTCCATCGAATCGGTCGATCTGGCCGAAACGGTCCGCATGGCCGAGGTTTCCCTGCTGCCGAAACTGCGGACGAAATCGATCACGCTTTCCTGCGAGCGCAACGGCCAGCCGCCGCAGATCCAGGCGGACCGCACGAAACTGCTGCAACTGCTCCACAACCTGCTCGACAACGCGATCGCGGCATGCCGGGAAGAAGGAAACATCTCGATCGACATCCAGCCGCTGCTGTTCGAATCGCGTCCCGCCGTACAGATCGTGATCGTCGACGATGGCGACGGCATTCCACCCTCGGCCCGCGACAAAATCTTCGAACCGTTTTTCACCACGCGCGCGAAAGGCACCGGACTGGGCCTGTCCATCGTCCAACGCATCGTCGCGCAGCACGGCGGCTCGATCCGGATCGAAGCCGTGGAACCGCGCGGAACGCGGGTATCGATCGTGCTGCCGCTGACCGCTCCGGAAACGGACGCAGAGGAAAAAACATCGGCGAGGGCGGCATCGGAAGCCGGGAAAACGGGACTAATGGAAACGAAAGAGAAAAACACGCGTCCGGAAGAACGCGGAAACGAAAAGGGGGAAAGCGGTGGCGATCTGGCCAACAATCCGGCCAGCAATCCGGGCGATGGCCCTGACCGGAACCCGAAATACGCGGAGGAAGACAAAGGATGAAAATGCCCCCGGCGCTGTGCCGGACGGCAAGATACGACTGCGTATAGGAAAATATGGGGAAGCATGGGGAACGGACATGGCACACATTCTGGTAATCGACGACGACGAAGCAATCGGACGAACGCTCGACCTGCATCTGCAACAAAACGGTCACCGGGTTTCCCTCTCGTTCGACGCCGAGGACGGACTGCGCCGCCTCTCCGTCGAGACAATCGACATCGTCATTCTCGATATCCGCCTGCCGGGGCGGGACGGACTCTCGCTGCTGCCCGACATCCGCCGCCTGTGGCCCGCCTTGCCGGTGATCATGATCACCGCCTTCCACGACCTGGAAACGACCGTTTCGGCGATCCAGGGCGGCGCGGCGGATTACGTCCCCAAGCCGATCGACCTCGACGAACTCGATGCGGCCATCGCGCGTCTCCTGCCGCAGCATGACAAACAAGGCGGCCTGATGCTGAGCGGCTCGCCGGAACCGGCGCGCAGCCGGATCATCGGCCAGTCACCGGAAATCAAGGAAGTGTGCAAAAAAATCGCCTTCGTCAGCCAGGGCAACGTCACCGTCCTGATCCTCGGCGAATCGGGCACCGGCAAGGGCCTGGTCGCGCGCGCGATCCACGACGCCAGCGCCGAGCGCAAGCAACCGTTCATCGCCGTCAACTGCGCCGCGCTGGTGGAAACCCTGCTCGAATCCGAACTCTTCGGTCACGAACGCGGCGCGTTTACCGGCGCCGTCAACGCGCACAAGGGAAAAATCGAACAGGCCGGCAGCGGCACCCTGCTGCTCGACGAAATCGCCGAACTTTCACCGGGGATGCAGGGCAAACTGCTGCACGTATTGCAGGACCGCGAATACAGCCCGGTCGGCGGCACACAGCCGCTCAAGGCGGCAACCCGCTTCATCGCCGCGACCAACGTCAATCTGTGGGAACGGGTACAAAAAGGCATGTTCCGCGAAGACCTTTTTTACCGCCTCAACGTCGTTTCGATCGAACTGCCGCCGCTGCGCGAACGCACCGGCGACATCCCGCTGCTCGTCGATTTTCTGTTACGGCGGATCAACCGCGACCTGCACAAAAACATCCGCCGCGTCACCAAGGAAGCGATGGATTGCCTGCAAAACTACGCCTGGCCGGGCAACGTGCGCGAACTGGAAAACGTGCTGATGAAAGCCGCGGTACTCGAACGCGGCGACGCGCTGACACATTACCGCCTGCCGGCGGAATTGAAATGCGCCTGCGGCGATTCGTCCCATCACCCCCTGCTCGTCGCGGAAGCGCTGTCGTCCGGGGAAAGGCGGCAACACGCGGTATTCGCGGAAAAATCCACGGAGAATGGCACTGGCGGCACCGGCATCATCGCCCCTTCCTTCCCGCAACAGCCGCCCGGAATGCCGGAAGAGGTATCTTCCGCATTTCCGACGCTGCACGACATCGAACGCGAGCATATCGTGCGCGCGCTCGAACTGACCCATTGGCACAAGGGAAAAACCTGCGAAATGCTCGGCATCAGCCGCCCGAAACTGGAACGGCGGATCCGTGAATTCGGTTTGGAGCCGCCGAAAAAGCACGAGGACTGGAAAATCACACCGCTATACAAGTGAAAGCTAGAGCGTTTTTGATTTAAATATTTACATTTGACATTATTCTCCCAGACGCTTATGGGAGACATTCATGCAAGCGTATTCGCAAGATTTGCGTGACCGGGTTCTTCGTGCGCTGGAACGAGGAGAAGGCCCCAGTGCCATC
>JAVBTC010000065.1:0-9570 GCA_031556405.1 Rhodocyclaceae bacterium | reverse complement strand
TGAGCGCACGCTGCTGTACGGCCTCGTCATCGAGCCGAAGCGGCGCGTCAATTACGGCGCGCTCAACCCGGCGGCGGCGCGCGAACTGTTCATCCGCGAGGCGCTGGTCGCGGGCGAGGCGGACGAAGCCTATGCGCGCCGCTGGCCGTTTTTCCAGCATAACGCGAAGCTGATCCGCGACATCGAAGGCATCGAGGCGAAACAGCGGCGGCAGGACATCCTTGTTGACGAAACGCTGATCCACGCCTTTTACGATCACCTGCTGCCGGAAATCGTCGTCGGCGGCGCCGATTTCGACCATTGGCGCAAGGCGGCGGAAAAGGAAAACCCGAAGCTCCTCTTCCTGAAGCGCGAGGACCTGATGCGGCACGAGGCGGCGGGCGTGACCAGCGACGCCTTTCCGCCGCGCATCCGGCTCGGCGGCGTCGACTACGCGCTCTCCTACCATTTCGAGCCGGGCAGCCCGAAGGACGGCGTCACGCTGACCGTGCCGCTGGCGCAGTTGAACCAAGTGCCGCTGTTGCGCTGCGAGTGGCTGGTGCCGGGGCTCCTGAAGGAAAAAGTGCAGCAACTGGTGAAAACGCTGGCACAGAAAATACGGGCAAAGCTGGTGCCGGTGCCGGCGTTCGCGCAGGAATTCGTCGACGGCGTGCAGCCTTCCGACAAGAGCCTGATCGCGGCGCTGATCGCGTACATCCATGAAACGCGGGGATTGAATGCGCGCGGCTGGGTGTTGACGCCGGATGCGTTCCGCCCCGCCGACCTGCCGCCGCACTTTTCCATGAACTTCAAGCTCGTCGACGAACACGGACGGCAGCTCGGCATGAGCCGCAGCCTTGCCGAATTGCGCGCCGAGTGGGGCGGCGCGGCGAAGGAAGAATTCTCCGGCCTGCACGAAACGCCTTCCGAGCATGCCGGCATCACGAGCTGGAATTTCGGCGAATTGCCGGAACTGATGGAAGTCGCGCTGCCCGGCGGCAGCGTGATCGGCTATCCGTGCCTGAAGGACGACGGCGCCAGCGTTTCCCTGACCGTGCGCGATTCGCCGGAGGAAGCGCGCGACGTGCACGAAAAAGGGCTGCTGCGGCTTTTCCGCCTGCAACTGCGCGAGCAGGAAAAATACCTGGAAAAGAACCTGCCCAACCTTGTTGCCATGAGTCTGCAATTCATGAACCTGGGAACGCAGGAAGAACTGAAGGCGCAATTGCTCGAACGTGTCTTCGCGCGCGCCTGCCTTATCGAGCCCTGGCCGCGCGACGGCGACGGCTTCAAGGCGCGGACGGACGAGGCGCGCACCCGGCTGGGCCTGGTCGCGCAGGAATTCTGCCGCCTCATCGGCGAAATCCTGAACGCCTGGCAGTCCCTGCAGAAAAAAATGCCGCTGGCCCGCGCGCATCCGGCGGCGCTCGCCGACATCGAGGCGCAGGGCGCGCGGCTGGTGCATAAGCGGTTCGTCGCGGAAACGCCGTTCGAACGCCTGCGGAATTTTCCTCGCTATCTCCAGGCCGCCGCGCTGCGGCTCGACAAGCTGAAAAACGATCCGGCGCGCGATGCCCGGCTGATGGCCGAATACGCGCCGCTGGCGGCGAACTTCGAGCGCCGCCGCGCACAGTTGGCGAAACAGGGCATTCTCGACCCGCAACTGGAGCAATTCCGCTGGCAACTGGAGGAACTGCGCGTGGCGCTGTTCGCGCAGGAACTGAAGACGCCGGTGCCGGTGTCGGTGAAGCGGCTGCAGAAAACGTGGGAATCGTTGCGGTGGGGATGAGGTGTTTTCCGGATTCTCCCCACGTTGGCCCCGGTGGGAATCCAGCAGGTTTTTCCGATACCCTAGTGGTTTTCAGCATTTCGTTATAAACGCCATTTCATCGTCGACCGATTCGCCATGCTCAATCTCATGATCGCCTTCGGGCGCGCTTTTTCCTCGCTGCTCCAGCCCAAAATGTGGCCGCCGCTCATCGCGCCGGTGCTGATTTCCTTCCTGGTCTGGATTCTGCTGACCATCTTCACGCTGCACTCGCTGGCCGGATGGCTGATCGACAAGCCGCCGTTCTCCTGGGCGTCGGCTTTCGTCGCCCTGTGGCTCGGCAAACTGCTCGCCTATATCGGCGGCTGGGCGCTGATTTTCGCCGCCGCCTATCTCTCGGCAACGATGCTGGCGGCGATCTTCGTGCTGCCGATGCTGCTCAAGCGTACCGCCGCGAGCAGCTATCCCGACCTGGCGCTGATGGGCAAGGACAGCTTCGTCGCCGGGGCGGTGAACAGCGTCGTCGCCATGCTCGGGTTCATTGCCGGCTGGGTGGCGACATTGCCGTTCTGGATCATTCCCGGCGCCGGTCTGCTCCTGCCGTTCCTCTGGCTTGCCTGGCTCAACCGCCGCACTTTCTCCTACGACGTCCTCTGCGTGCACGCGAGCGACGAAGAATGGCAAACGCTGCGCCAGCAACATGCGCGGCCCCTTTTCCTTCTCGGCCTCTGCTTCGCGGTATTCGCGCATATCCCGGTGCTCGGCATGCTGGCGCCGGCGCTGGCGATGCTTACGTACATTCACTACGGGCTCGAGGCGCTGCGGCAGTTGCGCGGCGGCGCGGTGCTGACCGTGTCGAAGCAGGAAGCGAGCGGCCGTGCGCGCCAGGCCTCGGCCTCATCCCGCGCCGCCGGGGGAGGCGCGGCGAATGACGCAGTGAATAACACGGATACGGGCGATATCCTGAAATGCGATTCGTGCGACGCTCCCTCTTCGTCCGCTTCAGCTTCCTCATCTTCCTCACCGCGCGCGCTCAAGTCGTCCTCGCGTTCCGATGCGCCGGATACCGCTGCCGGTTCCGATAGCGGCGATTCCGATTGATTATTCAGGACAGGAAAAAAACATGGGCTTTGGCGCTTTCATCATCGGCGACGAAATTCTTTCCGGCAAACGCGAAGACCGGCATTTTCGCTGGCTGGCGGGCGCGCTCGCGGCGCGCGGATTGCGGCTGTCGTGGCTGACGTATCTCGGCGATGACGAAGCGGCGCTGGCTGCCGCGTTCCACCGCAGCCTTGCCGGCGGCGATACCGTCTTTTCCTTCGGCGGCATCGGCAACACGCCGGACGATCGCACGCGCCAGGCCGCCGCCGCCGCGCTCGATGTGCCGCTCGTCGCGCATCCCCGGGGCGAAGCCGAACTGCGCGCCCGTTTCCAGATCGAACCCGGCGTCGACGTCACGCCGGAACGGCGCCTGTTGATCACCTTTCCCGAAGGTTGCGACCTGATCCCGAACCCGGTGAACCGCATTCCCGGATTTCATATCAGGCGCCACTATTTCGTTCCCGGTTTCCCGCAGATGGCGCAGCCGATGATCGAATGGGCGCTCGATACCTTCCACCGCGACGAATTCGTTACCGCCCCGCGCGTCGAACGCGCGCTGCTGCTCACCGGCCCGGACGCCTATGAAAGCGCGCTGCTCGGGCTGATGGAGCGCATCGTCGCCGAGTATCCCGACCTGCGTCTTTTTTCGCTGCCTTCGCATCGAGGCGCGGAGCGCGTTCATCTCGAACTCGGCGTCGAAGGCGCGCCGGAACGGGTCGAAAAAGCGATGACGGAGATACTGAGCGAGGTGGAGCGGCGCGGTATCGGGTGGCGCTGGCGGGAATAGGAACTTCGGCGTTTTGTTACCAGGAAGCTTCAATTGGTACGCAGGGAGTGCGGCCGATTTCCGGCACCGCTTCGGGGGCGGATACCCGGCATTTCCAGACCAGTTCGCCGTTTTCGATTACTGGGGAGAAGATCACGGTGACGCGGGAAAGATAGTTGATGCCGATGAGTTCCCGGTTTCCGGTCACGATGTGGAATTTCTCGAAATTGTGATGTCCCGAGACGTATTGCCGTTCCTTGATGAATTGCGTCACCCTCGGGCATTGGTCGATAAAGAGGCCTTGTTTTTTCCAGCAGTCGTCCGCGATGTTTCTGATTTCCATGAAATCGAGGTACAGCCTTTCGCCTCCATCCTGCCGGTAAACCGGGAGGGTCATTCTCAGATTGAAAAAAGCTTCGTCGCTGGCGAAGATGAGAAACAGGAAAATCAGGAACAGGCGCAGGCTTCCTTTCGTCACGCGCCATCCGGCCCATGTCCAGACGGCTTTTCCTTCCTGTTTTCTGCGTTCGAGACAAGTCAGAATCAGCCGTGCGATGCGGCCGAGAACATAGCCTATCGCGGGAGACTGAATGCTCAAAACCAGCATGTAAACATAATGGTCCCAACCATAGGGGTTGGAGAAATCGTTCAGATTGATCATGAACGGTTCGAGAAGTTCGATCATCGGGTAATGCAGATACCACCATAAGCCGAGTAGAGCGGTGTCGAACGAACCGAAAATGTTATAGTCATTAATGTGGCTGTGGTAATAGAGCCAATTGCGGCTCAATGTGTAGCCGATGAACAGCCAGTCAACGACGCCGAACGACAACGCCCAGACCCAGGGTTTGTTTATCCATTTACGTAGAGTCATGTTTTCACTCAGAATTTTTTTAGCCATGCGTCTGGGTCGCCGTGATCTTTTACGGACCGGATCGGGGCCTCGGGGTCGAGTTCGCGGGCGATAATGTTTTCGTAATCAATGGCTTTGTGGTAATCCGCCTTGTCTGCCATATTCTTCCGTCCTACGTAGAGATACATATGCCCCAGCTCATGCGCCAGGATGCGTTCGATCGATGGTGTGAAAGACTGGCCGTTGACGTCAGTGAATTGAACTTTGCATCGAAGATCGATCCTTATCATGACGTGCAATGACGGAGTTTCATGGGTACATAATATTTGCCTGTAGCGTGGGCGGGTGTCATAAGTTTTGGCTGTTGTTAAAGCGCAGCCATGTTGCTCCGAAACAATATCTTCCACGAAGCTGTAAATATTGCCGCTCTGATCGGACTGTATCGCGAAAATCAGATGGGCAGCGGTTGGCGACTTTGCACGCAAATTATAAAAATGAGGCAGGATTGAAGAGCCGATTCTGTCATAAGATAGTGCAAGACTTCTGGGGAGTGGGGATAGAAACTTACATAGAAATTCGCTCATTTTTTTGTCTCTTTTAAAAGGAAAAATAATAATGCATGTCCGGTATAACGACTTGGATATATGCCATATGCTTTGAGGCCGCATTCTTGCATAGGAATATGTTTTTCCAAACGCTCTTTTCTTCGACCCCTGAAATGCGTTGATTAAAAAATGATGCTTTTATCTTGCGCATGGGCAAAAAACAAAAACGGAATATATGCTATTTGCGATATTGTTACCGAGCATGCTGCAATATCTGGTTTTCTTGTTACGGTTTTTTCGGGGTTGAACTATCTTGAACTATCGTGTTTTTATCGTGAATTTCGAAAAATATGACATTTATGCATCCAAACAGGAGTAAACCGCCATTTTCAGCACAAAAATCATGTGGCGTATTCCTTTTACCGCAAGGCTTGCCGCCGGATATATGCATTAACACATACGTCAGGCATAGGGCGAAAGTGATCCGGCGCAGATGGGCGGCAATCACGATTGGGGTGTCGGCGCTGCTGTTTTTTTCCTGCGCGGCCGCGCGGATGCTGGGGGAGAATGCCGGGAAGGTGCTGGAGACGTTCACCGTTGGAGCCTTCCAGTATCGGGTCGCGGTTGCGCCATGCGTGCGAGGGACGTGCCCGGTGACTGTCGACCTGCTGAAAAACGGCAGGCGGGTCGATCGGAAGACCTTGCCCCAGGCCGCCGCGACCGGGGATTTCGAACGGCAACCCATCGATCCCGCATGGACCGGATGGTTGTCCGGCAAGGAGCCGCAATTGCGCGTCTGGAATTCGGGATACGAAAACGGCTATCTCGGCGTTCTGGCGCGGCCGGTCCGGCTGGGCTGGCCGGAGATGGCGCATACCGGCCTTCTGGCGACGCAGTTGAGCGGATTCGATCATCTTCATCGCGACCACGTGCTGTACGTCATCGACAGGGGCAGGCTCAAAAAAGCCTGGTCGTTTTCCGAAAGCGGTTACCCGATGTCGTCGGCGGTTTTTCCTGTCATGACAGGAAAGGATCATTTCCTTTTGTTCCGGCAGGAATGGTCTGGATTCCCGCAGAGCGACGAGGAACCGGATTGGCAGCGAATCTATCTGCTGAGCTGGCGGGCGGAGGGAAAAAAGATCGATGCCGTTCAATTGCCGACGGAAGAGTTTCCGCTATACGCCGTCGTGGCCGGTTTTCATCCGAACGTGCCGTCGGCGCGGGAAGCGGCGAAGCGCATGAAATGTGCCGAAGGCGTCGATCTCCGCGTCCTGGCGACGGAGCATTATCCGCAATTGGCAGGCAATGGAGTAAGCAACGGGAAGGCGTTGCTGGGAAATCTGTTTTTCACGCGCGAAGAGGCGCGAAAGTACCGGGACGAATTGAAGCGCTGCACGCCCGCGACGGATGCCGAAACGATTCCGCTGTCCGTTGGTAGCGCCCGGGAGTGGGAGTCGGGTGCGGCGCTTCGATAGCGCTTCGTTCTTCTCACTCCGCCGTGATTCCTTCGGCCAGCCGGAGAATTTCACGGGCATCGGCGGAGAGCATCGCGATGCGCCGGGCGATCAGCGGGTGCGGGCCGATGTCGGTAGTACTGCCGGGAGGAACGATTTCCATGCCGTTTCCGTTCGTGACGGGCGTGAGAACGGCATCCGGCTGGGGAGCATTCTCGTCCGCTCCCCGCGCGGCAAGCGTTTGCGCGTCGGTGAGATAGCCCCGGATTTTTTCCCGGTCGGCGGTGAGCGCGGCGAGCAGCCGCTGTTTTTCATCGCCGGGAAGGTGTTTGAGCAATACGCGCAGCGCGGCGACATGCGCGGCGAAAAGGTAATTGGCGGTGATGAATGCCTGCGTTTCCGCCACGGCCCGGTGCCGCGCCTTCGGTTCCTTCAGCATGCCGCCGAAAGCGCCGGCGACGGCGGCGATGCCGTCGAACAGGCGTTTGCGCGCGATGCGGTAATCGAGGTCGGCAACGCCGCCGAGCACGGCGTCGACGTAGCGCCGGTTCGCTTCCAGCAGTTCCGCGATGCGGCGCGGGAGGCCGTGGTATTCCCAGGAGGGCAGCACGAAGCTGAATCCGTAGGCGAGCAGGGCGCCGGCCAGGGTGTCGATCAGGCGCTCGCTGATGACGAAGGGCAGGTCCGGGTTGAGGAAGTGGATTTGCAGCAGCGCCATGACGCAGGAGGCGATCGCGGTGTAGCGGTAACGGACGAGCACGAAGGCGTGCGCGACCGCGAGCGAGGCGAAGAGCGCCAGCAGCAGCGCCGCGGGATGGCGGGTGAATTCGAGCAGCAGCGCCGTCAGCACGCAGCCGGCGACGTTGCCGAGAATCCGGTCGGTGCGGCGTTGCAGGGTCATGCTGAAACTGGAGCGCATGACGACGGCGATGGTGAGCAGAATCCAGTAGCTGTGCGCGGCGGAGGAGAGCAGGTAGGCGAAGACGAAGCCGCAGCCCATCGCCATGGTCATGCGCAGCGCGTAGCGGAAGAAAGGCGAGGCGAGGTGGCAGTGTTCGATGAGGACGCGCGGGCTGTAGCTGGCCGGGGTCAGGAACGGCTGCAGGTTGATGCCGGCGGCGACGTCCTTGGGGCAACACGGCGCGCGCGCGAGTTCGTGCAGCGACTGGACGTGGGCGACGCACTGGCAGATGCGTTCGAATACGCCGCTGAACGCCTTCAGCGCGTCGCCATCCTCGCTATCCCCGCCACCCTGTTCTTGCCGCAGCCGCTCTATTTCGTAGCGGATGGCGAAGATTTCGGCCTTGTAATTGACGGGGTGCGGCGCCTGCCGGTTGCGCAGCGCCTGGTAGGCGATGCGGTCGAGGTCGAGCGCGATTTTGTCGACGAGGTCGCGCAGCAGCAACATCGCGTCGCTGCCGCCGTAGTGCCGCTGGAGCAGCGCGTAGTCGGTGTGGCTGGAAAGGACCAGTTCGAAGAGGTCGAACTGCGCGAGCAGGGTCTGCGCCAGTTGCGCCTCGCGCTCGTTGCGGATGGCGCCGAGGACGAAATCGCGGGCGCTCTGCTGTTTGTCCACGACCACGACCTGCTGCCGCGTCAGCGCGCCGTAGCAATCGTCGAGCACGGCGTCGCGTTCGTAGAAACCGGCCTTGATCCGCAGATACTGCGCCAGTTCGAAGCAGCTTTCGGCGAATGCCTGCTGCCGGGTGCGGAAGGCCAGGAAATGCGAGGCGACGAGAGCGTAGAGGTAATAGGCGCCGCCGCCGGCGGCGAACCAGGCGGCTATTTTTCCCATCTGCTGCAAGGGATGTTCAGGTCCGCCCAGGGTCATGACCATGGCGAGAATGGCGGCAAAGCTTACCGGCATGGCTTTTTTGCCATAGGCGTTCATCATCGCGGTGGAAAAACTGATCAGCAGCACGCAGAGGCCGAGCGCCCATTGCCAATGCCGGGCAATGCCGACCGCGACGGCGACGAGCGTGGCGAGCGCGAGCGCGGCGAGGAGTTCGTAACGTTTGTGCCGCACCGGGCTGGGAATGTCGGCAACGCTGACGCTGACCGCGCCGGTGACCATCAGCGCCGTCGTCGCAAGATCGCCGCCGGTGACGAGATAGCCGAGCAGCACGATGCCCATGACACCGCTGGCGACCTGCAGGCCGCTGTAGAAGTGCTGGCTGAAGAGAATTTTTAGAAGGCTTTTTTCGGACGGGGCGGAGAATGACATGAAACGAAGACGAAAACAAAAAACCGGGGATGATCGAAAGTTCTATTTTTTAAAATTAATTATTGTTCAAAACAAGCTACATGTATGAAATTTAATTTTTTGAATCTGGAAAAATATGCTGCCGCGCCGCGCGTACCGGCAGGCGCCGCTATGCTGAAACGTATATTCCCAGGCAGCCGCCGAGCCACGTGAGCGCCAGAGCCAGCCAATAGAGCCGGCAATAACGCGAGTAGCGGCACAGCCAGCCGAGCGCGGCCAGCGCCGCAAGCAGCATGAAGGCGCCGAAAAAGAGCGCGTTGTTTCCCGTGAAGTGAAGAATCTGGCCGCCTCTCGGGCCGCCCGTTGAAATCATCCGCTCCGAGAAGGCCACCCAGGCCATCCCGGAGCAGACGATAAAGAACGCAAGAGCACCGAGGATTTCGACTCCGGCGGGCGTATCGCGGTAACCCGCGGCACGCGTTTTACGCATCTTCCTCTTCTTCTTCCGCCTCCTGCATCCGTGCCCGCTTGTCGGTCCAGAAGCGGTAGATTTCCAGCGAGATTTCGGGCAGCGCCTCGGCGCAATTCTGTTCCAGTTCGGCCAGTTCCTCGCCTTGCGGCCATTCCTCGCCGTGTTCCTCGGCGGCAGCCTGGGCCTCGCCGGAGAAGAACATCAGCGGGAAGAGGCATTCGTCGAGCCAGTCGATTTCCTCTTCGTCATCCAGGCAGTCGAACCAGTCCATTCCGGCGCTGTCGATGCCGTGCAGATAGCCGCCGCACCACGGCGCGAAATCGTATTCCGGCTCATCGTCTTTTTCCGTTTCCTCGCCGTCATCTTCCCCGTCGTCTTCCTCTTCATCGCGCGGGTAAAGATAGAGCTCGGGCGTGCTGCCGGACTCGA
>JAVBTC010000041.1:0-3078 GCA_031556405.1 Rhodocyclaceae bacterium | reverse complement strand
AACAGCTCGACGGACGTGGTGAATACCAGCCAATACAAGGTTTGCCACGCTTTCACCGATTAAGTAACGCAAGGCAACACTTTTATAAGCCCCGCGAATTTCGCGGGGCTTTTTTTATGGAGTCATATAAAGACTCTTTGGGTTGTGACTAAAATGGCGGGCTGCAGGGCTATCCAATTTGTTGGCGCAACGGTTATATACGCTTAATTTACGGCGGAATCTAAGCTGCGGCCTATTTTCGGATGGCTTCTCAAGCACGATGAATGCATCTCACACGACCAATGGTGAGAATGTCCTACCTACAAAAAACTGTATTAACAGTATTGGAAGCTTTTTCGGAAGTGATGAAGGCTTCGCCTGACAGGGTCAAGAGAGACGAGCAGGAACAGGGCTTGCCTGTAATTTTCAGGGAAGTCAGGGATTACGGGATTAGCTGCCGTTATTGGTTGTTAAGCTCCGTGTTTTTTGCCAGACCCCGGCAGCGTATAGCTGCGCTGCTGCCGCTTCTCCCCAACCCCGGTTTGCTGCCGGACTGGCGGGACTTGGATGCAGGATGCGGCTAATGCGCACATCTACTTCTGTTCCCGCAAGTGCGATTGCCGCCCGCGTCTCGGCAAAAGCACCGACACCGATCAGCCATTCGGCTTGCAGCGCTGCGACGAGCCGGCGCAGATGTGCATCGCAAGCGGCGTACAGTGGCGCGGTTTCTCCTGCGGGCAGTTTGTCCGGCGTGAGATTGCGGCCCTGGTCGAAGAAGGCGAGAGGGCAATAATTGGCGACGAAAGCATCGGCAAAAAATGCTTTTGCGTTGCCGAAGCGTTCGCGGAACAGTCCCCAGAGTCGCCTGCCGCTGACCTCGGAACGGGTACAGGCAAAACCTTCGATCGGGCGTTTCGGATTTTCCCGCGCTGGTCTTTTCACCGGAGCCTCTATGCCGAGCCAATCGCGCACCATGCCGATTTCTCCAAAGGGTACGCCGGTCTGCACCATGCCGAATGGTCCGGGATTCATGCCGAGAAAGACGACGCGCTTTTTTCCGTTGCCGTAACGGGAAAGATACTGCTCATGCGGCGCCCAGGCGTAATCGAGCGGGTTGTAAACATGGCTGACCGGTGCCGCGAAGGTGAGCGAGGAGAGTGTGTCGGAGAGATCGCGGGCAGCGGCGATCAGTTTGTCGACGACGGAGGATTCAGTCATGATGTTCGTTCCACGGGGCTATTTTGAATAACAGCAACATCCCCGGCAGCGCGAGGACGAAGCATATGAGAAAAAAATCGGCCCAACCGAAATAGTCGACGAGCCAACCGGCGCTGGCATTGACAAAGGTGCGCGGTACGGCGGCCAGGCTGGTGAATAGTGCAAATTGGGTTGCAGTGTAGGCAGGATGAGTACAGCGGGCGATGTAGACGACGAAAGCGGCGGTGCCCAATCCAACGCCGAACGCTTCGGCGCCGATCACCAGCGCCAGCACGATCAGACGCGGAGTATCGGTTTCCGCCGGACCGAGTGCGGCCAGCCCGGCAAAGCCGAGAATGGCGATCATTTGCGCGGCGCCGAAGAGCCACAGCGAACGGTTGAGTCCCAGGCGCAGCATCCAGATTGCGCCAAGCAGCCCGCCGGCAATCGAGGGCCAGAGGCTGGCATTTTTGGCGACGATGCCGATTTCCTTCAGGCTGAAATTCATCGACAGATAGAAGGGTGTTGCCAGTGCGGTACAAAGCGAGTCGCCAAGCTTATAGAGAAAGACGAAACCGAGGATGATGAGTGCTTGCCGCCAGCCGGCACGGCCGAAGAATTCAGTCAGCGGATTAACAACCGCGTCGAACAATGTTCGCGGGGGTAACGCGCGTTGAGGTTCCCGTACCAGGAGCGTCATTGTGAGCCCAGGCAGCATGAACGCAGCCACGATCACGAATACCATGTCCCAAGGCAGATAGGCGGCGAGCCAGAGCGCGAGGGCTCCGGGAACGAATCCGGCGATTTTGTAGGCATTGACGTGAACGGCATTGCCGTGCGCGAGTTCGTCGTCGTCGAGCAATTCTCGACGATAGGCATCCAGCGCGACGTCGAGCGTTGCCGACAACGTGGCGATCAACGTGGCGATCAGCGCGATCGTCGCCAGATCGCCACGCGGAGAAAAAGAGCCAAGCCAGGCGATTGCCGCGATCAGCGCGAGGTGCATGATGAACATCCAGCTGCGTCGCCGTCCCAACATGGATAATCCATAACGGTCCACCAACGGCGCCCAGAGAAATTTCCAGGTATAGGGAAATTGTGTCAGAGCGAAGAGGCCGATGTCCTTGAGATCGATCCCCTCGGTTTTCAGCCAGGCGGGCAGCATATTGATCAGCAGAAACAGCGGCATGCCGGAACTGAAACCGGTAAACACGCAGATCAGCATGCGCCGTGTGAGAAAAGGGGAGAGCCACGCAGGGGGGGGCATGCTTATGGATCGTCTGAAGTGATGAATTGCGGACTGGCAGGAAAAATCGAGAAAGGAGAATGGAATGGAAGTTTTCCGCATCCTTTCTTTCAAAACACCCTTTACGTCCCCAAGCGCCCCAGCCGATACAGCGCGACGTCGGCGTTCAGGTTCGGATCTTCCTCGACCCGGCGCCCCTCATCGAAGAATAGCCCTTCGCGGATTTCGATGTCGTGGTCGGCGCAGAGGATCTCGAAATCGGCGATGGTGAAGAAGCGCACGTTCGGCGAGTTGTACCACTGGTACGGCAGGCTTTCGGAGACAGGCATGATGCCTTTGGCGATGGCTTCGCGGTGGCTGCGATGGCCGAAATTGGGAAAGGAGACGACGGCTTCGTGGCCGACGCGCAGCATTTCGCGCAGCATGCGTTCGGTGTGACGGACGGTTTGCAGCGACAGCGACATGATGACGTGATCGAAGGCATCGTTTTCAAAGCCTTTCAAACCCTGTTCAAGGTCGAATTGCAGGACGTTGATGCCGTTCCTGATCGCCGTCTGTAGATTGTCAGGGTCGTTGTCGATGCCGTAACCGTGAATGCCGCGTTCCTTTTCCAGAAAAGCGAGCAGCGCACCGTCGCCGCAGCCCAGATCGAGCAC
>JAVBTC010000028.1:0-4944 GCA_031556405.1 Rhodocyclaceae bacterium | reverse complement strand
ACGATGCCGCCGCAGGTGTAGTGCGCCGCGGGAACGACGGGGATGGGATCGCGGGTGATGTCGAGGCCCAGTTCGAGGCAGCGGGCGTGGATCGTCGGAAAGTGGGTGCGGATGAACTCGGGATCCTTGTGCGAAATATCGAGGAAGACGCAATCGAGCCCATGTTTCTTCATTTCGAAGTCGATCGCGCGGGCGACGATGTCGCGCGGGGCGAGTTCGGCTCTTTCATCATGCGCCAGCATGAAACGCGTGCCGTCGGGCAGCCGCAGCAGACCGCCTTCGCCGCGTACGGCCTCGGAAATGAGGAAGGATTTCGCTTGCGGATGATAGAGGCAGGTCGGGTGGAACTGGATGAATTCCATATTGGCGACGCGGCAACCGGCGCGCCATGCCATTGCGATACCGTCGCCGGTGGAAGTATCCGGGTTCGTTGTATAGAGGTAGGCCTTGCAGGCGCCGCCGGTGGCGAGCAATGTCGCGGGGGCGGAAAAGGTGCACACGGTGCCTGTATCCATGTCGAGGAAATAGGCGCCGTAGCAGCGCGGTTCGTCGATGCCCAGCTTGGTGCTGGAGATCAGATCGATGGCAACATGATGCTCGAAAATTTCGATGCCGGGATGGACGCGGACCTTGGCGCACAGCGTCTCCTGCACGGCGAGCCCGGTGGCGTCGGCGACGTGGATCACGCGCCGCGTGCTGTGCCCGCCTTCGCGTGTCAGGTGGTATCCGGTGCTGTCCTTGGTGAAGGGGACGCCTTGTCCGATCAGCCAGTCGATCGCGGCGCGGCCGTTTTCGACGACGAAACGCGTCGCGGTGGCGCTGTTCAGCCAGGCGCCGGCTTCCAGGGTGTCGCGGATGTGTGCTTCGATCGAATCCTGGCTGTCGAGTACGGCGGCGATTCCGCCCTGTGCCCAGGCCGAGGCGCTGTCTTCCAGGGTGCGCTTGGTAACGAGCGCCACGCGACGGCCGCGTTCGGCGAGGCGCAGCGCGGCGGATTGCCCGGCAAGACCGCTGCCGATGATGAGTACGTCGAAGTGCCGTTTCACAATGAAAAATTCCTGACAGAAGGCAATACGAATCGGGAAGGGCCTTAAATATATCATTCCGGGAAGTCGCGGAGACGGCGGCAAACCGTTTGCGAAGGAACGGAAAGCCTTGTGGATACTGGCGCGGGCATTTGAAATACCTTCCGGTTGCGGAACATGTGGTTACCGTTTCCCGAAGCGTTGTTTTCGCGGTGGATTTTTTTACCGTAGCGCGTTGCGCCATGTCGACTTTTGCGGGACAGGTGATAAGATCAAAAGACCCGAGAACGGGGGCGATGTTGTTTTTTTCGCGCCTTTTTGTTTTTTTGTGACGGCAACGGTTATTCACATGTTATGGATGAAACGTATTCGGTTATATTCTGCCGATCCATTCCAACAACCAAAAAATAAAACATACAGCGTGCGGTAATGAGTGAACGCGAAATAGATCAAGTGCTCGTCGTACGAGCTCAGGGCGGCGACAAAAGTGCCTTCGATACGCTGGTGCAAAAATACCAGCGCAAGCTGGCGCGCCTTTTATCCCGTTTCGTGCGTAATCCGACCGAAGTCGAGGATGTCGTCCAGGAGGCGTTTATCAAGGCATATCGTGCTTTGCCGTCTTTCCGCGGCGATAGCGCTTTTTACACCTGGCTCTACCGGATCGGCATCAATACGGCGAAAAATTATCTGGTCGCCCAGGGCCGGCGCGCGCCGACCTCGACTGAATTCGACGCGGGAGAGGCGGAAGGATTCGAGGACGGCGAGCAGTTGCGCGATATCAATACGCCGGAAAACCTGCTGCTGACCAAGCAGATCGGCGAGACGGTCAATAATGCGATGGAATCGTTGCCGGAAGAATTGCGCACAGCGATAGCGCTGCGTGAGTTCGAGGGCCTGAGTTACGAGGAAATCGCGCGGGTAATGAACTGCCCTATCGGTACGGTCCGCTCGCGCATCTTTCGCGCCCGCGAAGCCGTGGCCGCCCGTTTGCGTCCTTTGCTCGACACTTCCGAAGATCGCCGCTGGTAGCGTCCGGGCCGAAGGGGCGCGGAGGGACAGGCCGATATTTCCGGCACAGCCTTCCTTCGTAATCTTTTGTAATTCTTCTTGTGTTTTCTGTGAATTGCTTCATCAGGCACGGTAAAGTCGTGCCTGATGAATTTTTATTTTCCCGTTGTTCGCTTTTTTTCCAATTTTAGTTTTGTTTCATGTCGGTTATGTAGCGACATAGGAAGATAAATTATTTTTATCATTGGAAATTTGCGGCGGGAACGAATGAGCTCTTGTATTGCCTTTTTCCTGACCCCAGATATATTCAGCCACCGCGCCAGCCGGTGGTGCCGGGTGAAATACAAATGGGATGGACTGGCAGGCGGATTCCTTGACAATGGCTGATACGGACGAAACGATCACGGAAGTAAAAGCGCGCGTCGTTGCGCTCGATGGCGAGTATGCGCTGGTGCGTGTGGAACAAGAGGGCTGCGGCCGTTGTCATGAACCGGGAGGTTGTGGCGGAGTGCGGGTGGAACGGTTTTTCTGTCCGACGCAACCTTTGTGGCGAGTCGCCAACCCTCGCCGGGCCGGAATCGGCGAGGAAGTGCGGGTGGCGATTGCCGCCGGTGCCGTGGGCAGGAGCGCACTGCTTGCTTATATTTTTCCCGTCGTGGCGCTGTTGCTCGGCGCTTCACTGGGCAAGAGCGCGGCAGGGGAGGCAGGAGCGATCCTTGGCGCATCGGTGGGGCTTGCGTTGGCTTGGGGTGCCGTCTTTTTTCGGCGTCGTCGCGGTCCCGGATATAAGGTGGAACGTATTCCCGCTGCGACGGAAGAGAAAAAAACGGCGGAGCAACCGTTTATCCGTTGAGTCCGATGACTGGAAAAGGCTCGGTGAGAAATGGAAAGTGAGAAAAGGAAAGTGAGAAACGGGAATGATGTAAGCGGTGAAGAAAAGGGCGGGGTTCGCATTCGATCTTTTTCTGCGCCGGAGCTATCCGCATCATGCGGTGCCGGCTGGGTTCAGTTTCCTGATTTTTAGGAGATGTCATGAGTATCAAGAAATTTTTTGCGGTTTTCCTTCTTCCTCTGTCTCTGTTGGCGACATCGCCTCTTTTGTCGCTGGCGCAGACGTCGGGCCAGGTTCATGGTGTCGGGTTGCCTGATTTCACCGAGCTGGTCGAGAAACAAGGGCCGGCGGTGGTCAATATCAGTACCGTACAGGTCATTCGCGGCCGCGCGCCGGGAATGTTCCCGTTTCCGTTCGACGAAGACGATCCGATGTTCGATTTCTTCCGCCGTTTCGCACCGCCCGGACATGGCGGCAAAGGTGGAAAAGGCGGGAGCGCGCCGCGCGAGTTCGAGAGCCATTCGCTCGGTTCGGGCTTCATCGTCAGCGCCGACGGTTATATCCTGACCAATGCGCACGTTATTGCCGATGCATCCGAAGTGGTCGTCAAACTTACCGACAAGCGCGAATTCAAGGCAAAAATCATCGGCGCCGACAAGCGCACCGATGTCGGTCTCCTGAAGATCGAGGCCGGCAATCTGCCGGTGGTGCGCCTGGGCAACCTCGAAGCGCTGAAGGTCGGTGAATGGGTAGTGGCAATCGGTTCGCCGTTCGGGTTCGACAACAGCGTTACCGCGGGCATCGTCAGCGCCAAGGGGCGTTCGCTGCCACAGGAAAATTACGTGCCGTTCATCCAGACCGATGTCGCGATCAATCCCGGCAATTCGGGCGGACCGCTGTTCAATATGCGCGGCGAGGTGGTCGGCATCAATTCGCAGATTTACAGCCGTTCCGGCGGCTTCATGGGGATTTCGTTCTCGATCCCGATCGATGTCGCGATGGAAGTGCAGGCGCAACTGAAGGCGCATGGCAAGGTCAGCCGCGGGCGCATCGGCGTCACGATCGAGGAAGTGACGCGCGATATCGCCGACTCCCTGAAGCTTCCCAAACCGGCGGGCGCGCTCGTCAGTTCGCTGGAGAGGGATGGTCCGGCGGAAAAAGCGGGGCTTGCCGTCGGCGATGTGATCCTCAAATTCAACGGCAAGGAAGTTACTTCTTCCGGCGATCTGCCGCGCATCGTCGGCGCTTCCCGGCCGGGAACCAAGGTGACGTTGCAGGTCTGGCGCAAGAGTGCGACGCGGGACATTTCGATCACGGTCGGAGAAATGCCGAATGACGATGACGAGGCTCCTGCGGCGGACGAAGACAAGGAAAGCAAGAGCGAAGCCCCGCAGATCAACCGCTTTGGCCTTTCCGTTACAGAACTCTCGGCGAATGCGAGAAAAGAATTGAAGATCGGCCATGGCCTGCGCATCGTCGACGTGCGCGGCAGTGCCGCCCGTGCCAATTTGCAGCCGGGAGACGTGATTCTGGCGTTGATCAGCCAGGGTGCCACGGTCGAGTTGAAGACCGTGGCCCAGTTCAACCAGTTGCTGGCGCAAGTGGGCAAAAACGCCAATATCACGCTGTTGATCCGTCGCGGCGATATTCAGACGTTTGTTACGTTGAAGCCGACCGGCAACGGTAAATGACGGAAGGAGCATAGGTGGCGACGGAAACGGAAATAGAAGCGGAAACAGAAGCGGAAGCGAGAGCGGTTGCATGAGGCCGGAACCGAAACTGACACTGCTCTCGCGTACCTACTGCCACCTTTGCCATGACATGGAAAAGGCGTTGGCGCCGCTTCTGGCCGAAGCCGGTGCCGGAGGCCACGCGGTCGCCCTGGAAATACTCGATGTCGACAGCGATCCGGTACTGGAAGCGCGCTGGGGCGATCTGGTGCCGGTATTGCTCGCCGGCGAGGACGAGCTTTGCCATTATTTTCTCGATGTGGCTAAAGTCCGTGAGTATTTGAACCAGATCGGCTAAAATCAGCGGCTTTCTGAATTTTTTACGGGATGTCGCACGGAAGAGGCCGGT
>JAVBTC010000011.1:0-30560 GCA_031556405.1 Rhodocyclaceae bacterium | reverse complement strand
GAGCAAATCGATGATTGGCCATCTTCTTGGCGCTGCGGGGGGGGTCGAAGCGGTATTTACCATTCTGGCCTTGCATCACCAGATCGCTCCGCCAACGATCAATATCTTCGATCAGGATCCGGAGTGCGACCTCGACTATTGTCCCAACGAAGCACGCTCTATGCAGATTGATGCGGCACTCTCGAATTCTTTCGGATTCGGCGGCACCAACGGTACGGTTGCGTTCCGACGGCTGAAATAACAAAGGGCAATACCAAGCCAAGCGGTAGCGTGGCGCGCGGAATTTATGGTTCCGGTCTAATTTTGCCGCGCTTTCATCCATATTGTGAATCTGGCCGACAGTGCACTTTCCGGTCGTTCTGTCGGTCCGTCCATCAGTCAGGCTACGAGCAGCCTTTTCACTGATCCATCTGGCGGTGCTTGTTTGTACGGCGGTTTTACCATGGCCACTTTTTTTGCGCCTCCTGCTTGGGATGGCTCTCGCCGTCTCCTTGTATCGTTCCTGGCGCCCTTCGGGTTTGCGTGAGCTGCATCTGGGGGAAAGCGGAGAACTCTCCTGTTGTTTTGACGATGGCCACCGTTATTCTCTTGTCGTGCTCCCCGGGACGCGTCTGCTTTCTTTCGGTGTCATGTTGATCGTCCGTTGTGAAGATTACGGAGACGTTTCTATAGCCCGTTCCTTACACTATACCCACCGTTTCCCTTTACTTGCCGATAGTCTTCCACCCGGAGGATTGCGCCAATTACGTTTGTGGTTGCGCTGGAAATATACGACTGAAGAATTGTAAAGAGTGTCGTATTGTTCATATTTTCTATATTTAGTGATATATTATATGTTTATTGTAGTTGTATTTATCCAATAATTATTTGAATTAATCTGGAAATTAAATTCGATTACGTCCTGTTTTTTCATGTAGAGTTTTCTATTGGAACGAGCTGATATGGGCAACGTGTGGAAATAATGGGGAAATACGATAACCGCACGCAGCGGACGGCATTTCACCATCCCTTTCATATCGGTTGCGCGGAATAGGTAGAGGGCGAAACGCCCACGCGGAAAGAATATTTTTGGGATTGGCTATAATGGCTTTCCACCCGTCCGGCAGCGAGATGCTGCCGCATTTTTTCCTTTTTCCTCGCTTGGAATTCTTATGTCCGGCAATACCCTTGGAACCCTTTTTCGCGTGACTTCCTTCGGTGAATCGCATGGTCCGGCGATCGGTTGTGTCGTTGACGGCTGTCCGCCAGGATTGGAATTGTGCGAGGCGGATATTCAGGGCGACCTCGACCGCCGTAAACCCGGTACTTCACGCCATGTGACCCAGCGGCGCGAGCCCGATACTGTGGAAATCCTGTCAGGAGTTTTCGTCGGAAAAACCACGGGAACGCCGATTGCGCTCCTGATCCGCAACCAGGACCAGCGCAGCAGGGATTATGGCGAGATCGCCGACCGTTTCCGTCCCGGCCATGCCGATTACGTTTATGAACATAAATACGGAATTCGCGATTATCGCGGCGGCGGCCGTGCTTCCGCGCGCGAGACGGCGGTGCGCGTGGCTGCGGGGGCTGTCGCGCGCAAATGGCTGCGCGAGCGCTACGGCGTGGTCGTTCGCGGCTGGATGCACCAGCTCGGAGAAATCGAAATTCCCTTTGTTGATGCTGCGGCGATCGATGCAAACCCGTTTTTTGCTCCCAATACCGATTTACTTCCGAAGCTGGAAGACTACATGGATGCTTTGCGTAAATCCGGCGATTCGATCGGCGCGGGGATTACCGTGACCGCTCGCGGCGTTCCGGCCGGCTGGGGGGAACCGGTATTCGACCGGCTCGACGCCGCGATCGCGGGAGCGATGATGAGTATCAACGCCGTCAAAGGCGTCGAAATCGGAGCCGGTTTTGCCAGCATCACGCAACGGGGCAGCGTACATGGCGATGAAATGACATCGCAGGGATTTCTTTCCAATCATGCGGGTGGGATTCTGGGCGGAATATCCTCCGGTCAGGAAATCATCGCCAGGATTGCGTTGAAACCTACTTCCAGCATCCGTTTGCCGCGTCGTTCGCTTGATCGCGCCGGCAATGAGGTGCTTGTGGCGACCGAGGGCAGGCACGATCCTTGTGTCGGTATTCGTGCCACGCCGATCGCCGAGGCAATGCTGGCGCTAGTGCTGATCGATCATGCCTTGCGTTGGCGGGCGCAGTGCGGTGATGTGGCGCCGACGGTGCCCGATTATGGAAAAATATCCTAAGTATCTGTTACAGATACGAAAATAGGCCTGTATGCGCCGCAGCAAAAAACGGTGCGAGAACGGTATAGAATTGGTGTGCCACCGTAGTTTCGCGGTGGAGTTCTTTTGATGGGAGGTAGTCCGATGCTCTCGCACGACATGCACTTGGAGTTCCCCAATCTGGCTGAAAAGATCGATGCGCTTGCAAAGAACGACAGCCGTTTTTCACATCTGTTCGACCAGTACAACGGCTTGGATGCTGAAATCATAAAGGTTGAGGAAGAAGGAATGCCGATAGATGATTTCACTTTTGAGAATCTGAAGAAGAAGCGTTTGAAACTTAAAGATGAGCTTTACCAGATACTGAAAGAGGCGCATCCCTGACCGTCATTGCGCATCGCGTTCATCCGGCAGTACCGGCGTTTCTTGATGCCGCTGCCGGATGTTTCATTTGGACGCGGAATCTTCCGGATATGGTTCATGTCCTTACGGAAAAAGCTGAGAATCAAAACGTTTTTCCATCCCTGATTTTTTCCTAACTTTTTTACGGATGTGCATACAATGTCATTGTTCTTTTATATGCAACGTCTCGCTTTGATTATCTGTGCACTGTCATTGGTAGCGTGTGCCAGTGTCCGCACAACTCAGTCCGGCGCGGTCGGCGTTGACCGGCAGCAGTCGATGTTGGTGTCGGCGAAGGAAATTGATGGCGCCGCGCAACAGGCCTATAGCGAGACTATCGGTAAAGCGAAAAAAGAAGGGAAGCTGGATCAGAACCCCAAACAACTGGAACGGGTGCAGGCAATCGGCCTACGCCTTCTGCCCGGTACCACGGTATTCCGCAACGATGCCTTGAACTGGTCCTGGGAAGTGCATGTCATCACCTCGTCCGAAATCAACGCCTGGTGCATGCCCGGCGGCAAGGTGGCCGTTTATACCGGTCTTTTGGAAAAAATCGATCCCACCGACGATGAACTGGCGGCGATTCTCGGGCACGAGATAGCCCATGCTTTGCGCGAGCACAGCCGCGAACGTGCCTCGGAAACCATGGCGACGGGTATTGGCTTGAGCGTTATTTCCACTGCCGTGGGGTTGAAACAGTATCAGATGGATTTGGCGAAAATAATTACCAATGTCACGATATCGTTGCCCAATAGTCGCGAACACGAAACCGAAGCCGACCGCATCGGCGTCGAATTGGCTGCACGCGCGGGCTACGATCCCGCCGCGGCAATTACATTGTGGGAAAAAATGCGCCGCGCTTCCGGCAGTCAACCGCCGCAATTTCTTTCCACTCACCCCTCGAACGACACCCGCATCTCCGACCTCAAGGTTTACTCCGAAAAAGTAAAGCCGCTATATGAAGAGGCACTGCGGAAGCACCAACAGCAAGCACAGGCGGATACACAGGAAAAGACACAGGAAAAAGAAAAGGCGAAAACGCGGAAAAAATAACGGCAATCCTTTTTACAGAGAATATAATATATCTATTGCATTGTAAGGAATGATGTCTCCGGAAGCGGCTTCGAAGAGGAGGCCGCTCATTCCGGTTTCGCCGCGGGTTTGCTGCGGTTTTGCCGCAGTTTCGCCGTTTCCCGCCTTTTGCGAGGTGGGCGGGTGTGACATAATCAATTCCCTTCTTTTTCGGTGGTTTTCAATATGGCGCAGACGCTTTACGAAAAGCTTTGGCAGGATCATGTCGTGCATGAGGAGCAGGATGGCACCGCCTTGCTCTACATCGATCGCCACCTGGTGCATGAAGTCACGAGCCCGCAGGCATTCGAGGGGTTGAAGCTGGCGGGAAGAAAAGTCTGGCGCGTGTCGTCGGTGGTGGCCACCGCCGACCACAACACTCCGACGCAAGACTGGAGCAAGGCACCGGGCAACGAAGCCATCGAAGATCCGATTTCGCGCCAGCAGGTCGATACGCTCGATACCAACCTGCATGATAACGGTGCACTGGCCTATTTTCCGTTCAAGGATCCCCGCCAGGGAATCGTCCATGTGATCGGTCCCGAACAAGGAGCGACGTTGCCGGGAATGACGGTGGTTTGCGGTGACTCGCATACGTCGACGCATGGCGCATTTGCCTGTCTCGCTCACGGTATCGGAACTTCCGAAGTCGAACATGTGCTGGCGACGCAGTGTTTGCTGCAAAAAAAATCGAAAACGATGCTGATCAGGATCGATGGTGCCTTGGGCAAGGGTGTCACGGCGAAAGATCTGGCGCTTGCCGTGATCGGGCGAATCGGCACGGCGGGGGGCACTGGATACGCGATCGAATTCGCCGGTAGCGCCGTGCGCGCGTTGTCGATGGAAGGGCGGATGACCCTGTGCAACATGGCGATCGAAGCAGGCGCGCGAATGGGTCTGATTGCCGTTGACGAAACGACGATCCGCTATCTGCAGGGCCGTACTTTTGCGCCCAAAGGGGATTTGTGGGATCGGGCAGTCGCTCACTGGCGTTCGCTCGTTTCCGATCCGGGAGCGCAGTTTGATCGCGTTATCGAAATCGCCGCCGCGGAAATTGCTCCGCTGGTGACCTGGGGGACGTCGCCGGAAATGGTGATTGCCATCAACGGAAGGGTTCCCGACCCCGCGATGGCATCCGACCCGGTGAAACGCGAAGGTATGGAGCGAGCATTGCAGTACATGGGATTACAACCGGGGATGGCAATGACGGCGATATCCATCGATAAAGTATTTATCGGTTCCTGCACGAATTCGCGGATCGAAGACCTGCGCGCGGCCGCTGCGGTCGTCAAAGGCCGGCATGTCGCGGCGAACGTCAAGTTGGCGCTGGTCGTGCCCGGTTCGGGCCTGGTGAAGCGCCAGGCGGAACAGGAAGGATTGGACCGGGTATTTACCGCCGCCGGTTTCGAATGGCGCGAACCCGGTTGTTCGATGTGCCTGGCGATGAACAGTGATCGCCTTGAACCGGGCGAACGCTGCGCTTCCACCTCCAACCGTAATTTCGAGGGACGGCAAGGGCCTGGAGGGCGTACGCATCTATTGAGTCCGCAGATGGCGGCGGCGGCGGCGATCGCTGGCCGTTTTGCCGATGTCCGGGAGTTGCTGTGATCGAGAATTGGGGTATTTTTTACATTCTTTAGGCAAGGAAATAGAAATGGAACTCAAAAAAATTGTTCCCCTGTTTCTGGTTGTATTGCTTTGTGCCGCTTGTAATACCGTTCAGGGTGTCGGCAAGGACATCCAGAAAGGCGGCGAAGCGATTGAAAAGGCTGGCAGCAAATAATCCCGGAGATTCATCTCGTGTCCGGGATTTCGATGAAAGCGCAGTAAATGGAAAAATTTGTTCGTCTCGAAGGATTGGCGGCACCGCTCGATCGTAACAACGTCGATACCGATGCCATTATCCCGAAGCAATTTCTGAAATCGATCAAGCGTTCAGGGTTCGGCCCCAATGCTTTCGATGAGTGGCGATATCTCGATACCGGGATGCCGGGACAGGATGCAAGCAAGCGTTCGTTGAATCCCGATTTCGTCCTTAATCAACCGCGATATCGAGGCGCCAGTATTTTGCTGACGCGCCAGAATTTCGGTTGCGGTTCCTCGCGCGAGCATGCGCCGTGGGCGCTGTTCGACTTCGGTTTTCGCGCCATCATTGCCGAGTCGTTTGCCGATATCTTTTTCAACAACTGTTTCAAGAACGGTCTGTTGCCTATCGTTTTGCCCGCTGTCGCCATCGATGCATTGTTCGCGATTGTCGAAACGACTCCGGGCTGCACCCTGTTGATCAATCTGCCGGCACAAACGGTGTCGTGTCCCGATGGGCGGGTATTCCCGTTTTCCGTCGATGCGTTTCGTAAAGAGTGTCTGGTCAATGGATGGGACGATATCGGGCTTACCCTGCATCACGCTGATAAAATCCATGCCTTCGAGGATCGGCGCCGCGAAACGCAGCCTTGGCTTTTTTCCTGAAAGCGATTGGTCCGGAACCACTTATTCCATTTTATTGTGGAATGAGTATTCTTTTCTGTATTGATAAAGATGCAGAAATTATTTTTTATATATAGAAATTCTTGATTGAGAAATCGATGAAAATTTGTGTTCTTCCTGGCGATGGGATTGGTCCGGAGATTACCACCGAGGCAGTGCTCGTGCTGAAAGCGCTCGATTGCGGCTGCGAAATGGAAGAGGGTCTGATCGGCGGTTGCGCCGTCGACGCCACGGGCGACCCTTATCCGCAAGCGACGCAGAAACTGGCGCAAGAAGCGGATGCGGTCCTGCTGGGCGCCGTCGGCGGGCCGAAATGGGATGGTCTGCCGCGCGAGCAGCGCCCGGAACGTGGGTTGCTTGGCATTCGCAAGCAGCTTGGCCTGTTTGCCAACCTGCGTCCCGCGATTTTGTATCCGGAACTGGCGAATGCCTCGACCCTGAAGCCGGAAGTGGTTGCCGGCCTCGATATTCTGATCGTGCGCGAACTCACGGGCGATATTTATTTCGGCCAGCCGCGCGGGATCGAAACACGCGAAACCGAACAGGGAAATGAGCGTGTCGGTTTCAACACCATGCACTACAGTGAATCGGAGATTCGCCGCATCGGCCGCGTTGCCTTCGAGGCGGCACGTAAACGGCGCAGGCAGCTTTGCTCCATCGACAAAATGAATGTGCTCGAATGCACTCAGCTTTGGCGCGATGTAATGATCGAACTCGCCGCCGATTATCCCGACGTGACCCTTTCGCATATGCTTGTCGATAACGCCGCGATGCAATTGGTAAAAAATCCCAAGCAGTTTGACGTGATGGTTACCGGCAATATGTTCGGCGACATTCTCTCCGATGAGGCCTCGATGCTCACGGGCTCGATCGGCATGCTGCCTTCCGCATCGCTCGATGCCCGGAACAAAGGGCTGTATGAGCCTTCGCACGGATCGGCACCGGATATCGCCGGAAAGAATATTGCCAATCCGCTGGCAACCATTCTTTCGGTAGCGATGTTGCTGCGATATACCTTTGCCCGCGAAGACATGGCGCAACGTATCGAAAATGCGGTGAAAACGGTTCTGAAGCAGGGTCTGCGTACCGCCGATATCCATGAATCAGGAACGCGCCGCGTCGGCACGAAAGAGATGGGCGAGGCCGTTCGGGCTGCGCTGTAAGGAAATTTCAGAATTTTGTATCTCGTTTTTTAGGAGTCATGATGAAAAAGGTCGGTCTGGTAGGTTGGCGCGGAATGGTCGGTTCCGTGCTCATGCAGCGGATGGAGGAAGAGGGCGATTTCGCGCTGATCGATCCGGTATATTTTTCCACCTCGGCGGTGGGCAGCAAGGCGCCGGTATTCGGCGGCAAGGGCGGTGGCTCCCTGCACAGCGCCAGCAATCTCGATGTCCTGCAAAAAATGGACATCATCATCACCTGTCAAGGCGGCGATTATACGAAAGAGGTTTTTCCCAAGCTGCGCGCGACAGGCTGGAACGGCCATTGGATCGATGCCGCGTCAACGTTGCGGATGAGCGACGATGCGGTAATCGTGCTCGATCCGGTCAACCGTCATGTCATCGATGCTGCGCGTCAGCGCGGCTGCAACAACTGGATCGGCGGCAACTGTACCGTTTCGCTGATGCTGATGGGGCTTGGCGGGCTATTCAAGGCGGATTTGGTCGAATGGGTTTCGGCCATGACCTATCAGGCGGCTTCCGGTGCCGGTGCGCAGAACATGCGCGAACTGCTCACGCAGATGGGCATGCTTTACGAAGCCGTCAAGAATGACCTGGCCGATCCCGCTTCGGCGATTCTCGATATCGACCGCAAAATCGCAGCGACGCTGCGTTCTTCCGAGTTTCCCACCGCGAATTTCCGCAATACGCCGCTTGCCGGCAGCTTGATTCCGTGGATCGACGTTCCGGTCGAGAACGGACAAAGCAAGGAAGAATGGAAAGGCGGTGCCGAGTGCAACAAAATCCTCGGCAAAGCGCCGTTCAGAACGCACGGCAGCATTCCGATCGACGGCTTGTGCGTGCGTATCGGCGCCATGCGCTGCCATTCCCAGGCGTTGACGGTGAAACTGAAAAAAGACATGCAGCTCGACGAAATCCACGACCTCCTGGCGCGAGGTAACGACTGGGTCAAGGTCGTTCCCAACGAACGCGAAGCCAGCGAACGGGAGCTCACACCCACGGCGGTTACGGGCACGCTTACCGTGCCGGTCGGACGCCTGCATAAACTGGCGATGGGGCCGGAATACCTCGCTGCGTTCACCTGTGGCGACCAACTGCTTTGGGGAGCTGCCGAACCGTTACGGAGAATGCTGCGAATTCTGCTCGAAGCATGAAAAAACCACGAGTGCAAGTTTTTCCGGCCTCATTTCAAGTACGGAAAAATATCCCTTTCGTATCTCTTTGAGTTTGGCGCGGGGATTTCCGGAAAGAAGGTAAAAAGCGCTTTTTTGCCACATGGCGCGACGTAACAAGTCAGTTTAGCTTGCACTCGTAACTATATGATGTTAATTTTAATCTCCCAAATCATCATACAATCGCCACCCAGGGGGTGCTGTGAGAAATAACACAAACTCAAAAGCCGGAATTCCCGGAAAGAAGAAGCTGCGCTATTCCACGCTGGCTGTCATAACAGGCTTGGCGTTGAGCGGGATTTCCTTTGCGGCGAATGCTGCGGGACTAGGGCGGGTCGTTGTTTTTTCTGCGTTGGGGCAGCCCCTGCGTGCGGAAGTCGAAGTAATCGCGACGCCCGATGAATTGTCAGGGATGTCGGCTCGTCTGGCTTCACCCGATGCCTTCCGTTCCGCTGGACTCGATTATGCCAGCAGCCTTCTCAATATCAAATTCACGCTCGATAAGAAAAAATCCGGTAAAACGGTACTCATGTTGACCAGCGACAAGCCGCTCAACGATCCCTTTGTGGATATGCTTGTCGAGTTAAATTGGTCGTCCGGGCGGTTGGTGCGTGAATTCACATTCCTGCTCGATCCCCCCGAAATCAAGTCCGCGAGCGAAGTCAGCGCGCCAACGGCGGCTCCGTCCGTACCGCCCACGATAGCGATTACGCCGACAGCACCGGAAACCGCTCCGCCGCGTGCCACGGAAGAAGCGCGTCCCGCGGCGGCGCAGACTGCCGAAGGTAGCGCCGTAACGATCGATTCCGAAACGCGGAGACGGGCGCAGGAGACGGTACAACAGAAATCCGCGGCTGCGCCGAAGGAAACGGCCAAAGAAGCAGCCAAGGAACCGGTCAAAGAAGGGGCAAAAACTCCAGCCTCCGCCGCGAAGGAAATGGCGGGTACGCACCAGATCAAGCGTGGCGAAACGTTGAATAAGATCGCCAATGAATATCGTCCCGAAGGCGTTTCGCTCGAACAAATGCTCGTAGGCATCTACCAGGCGAATCCGGAGGCTTTCCAGAAAAACATGAACCGCATGAAGAGCGGCCAGATTCTGAATATTCCCGACAAGGCCGGCCTCGAATCGGTTTCCACGCCCGAAGCGAAGAAAATTGTCGTTGCCCAGGCGGCGGACTGGAACCGATACCGCAGCCGTCTGGCGGAGGCGGCAGGAAAATCGGCCGCGACGGAAGGGGATGCTCAACCTTCCGCTTCCGGCGCGATTACGCCGAAAGTCGAGGATAAAGGCGCTGCTATCGCTCCTTCCCGGGATAAGGTTCAGATTGCGAAGGCCGAAACGGGGCAGCAAGGCAAGGGGATTTCCGAAGCAGATCGGGTAGCGCAGGAGAAAGTGCTCAAAGATGCCGGCGAGCGCGTGAAGGAAATGGAAGCCACGAACGCCAAGCTGAAAGATCTGGCGGATAAGCGGCAGAACGAACTTGATGCGAAGCAGCGGGAACTCGACATTACGCAGAAACGCCTGGCGGAGTTGCAGGAACAGCTCAAGACGCAGCAACAGCCGCCTGCGCCGCCGGTTCAGCCTCAACCGGCTCCTCCGCCTGAATCTCAGCAACCGACTCCGACGAGCACGACCACCGAAGTGGCGCCTGTCCCCGCACCGGGGCCTGCACCTGACTCCGCACCGGCTCCGGTAGGAGGAGGTGAAACCACAGCTCAGCAGGGCATGGAAGGAATGCAGCCGGAACAGCCACCGGAAAAAACCGGTGGAGAAACACCGCCGCCGGAACAGCCGCCTGTTGCCGAACCCGAGAAAGCGCCACAGCCGGACCATCAGGAAGCTCCTCCCCAGGACATGCCGGAAGAGCAGGGACTTCTGGACAGCATCGATCCCGTGCTGGTTGGCGGCGGCGTCCTGCTGGTGGCGGCACTGGTGGGGGGCGGTCTCTTTCTACGGCGCAGACGGCAGCAATCGGCAAGCGTGGAAGACCTGTCGCAGACGTCGGTAGGTACCTTGTCTCAGTCCAGTCTGGGGGCAAGTTCCATTTTCCGTACCACCGGCGGCGGCCAGAGTGTCGACACGTCGCATCTGACGCATACCACCGATTTCAGCCAGGTCGGGCCGGGCACCATTGATACCGGCGAAGTCGATCCGGTTGCCGAGGCCGATGTTTATATGGCGTATGGCCGCGACGCGCAGGCGGAAGAAATCCTGCTCGAAGCGAAGACGAAGACGCCGGGGCGCTTGGCGATCCATCTCAAACTGCTGGATATCTATGCTTCCCGGCAGGATTTGAAGCAATTCGAAGCGCTTGCCGGCTAACTGTACGGCATCACGAAGGGCTCCGGGCCCGAGTGGGAAAAAGCGGCCGCGCTTGGCGCCCAGCTTGATCCATCGAACCCGCTTTTTAATACCGGGCGCGCCGCACCGGCAACCGCTGTGAGCGGTGCGGCGACGCAGGCCGCCCGGACGCCTGAATTTACACCGGAATTCGCGCCGGAATTCGATATGCCGTCGCAAGCTCCTTCCGCCCCGGTTCAGCGGCAGCCTGCCCAGCCGGTCTCTCAACCCGCACCCCAGCCGGTTTCCAAACCGGTTCCGCCTGTCGCGCAGCCCGTTCCACCGCAGCCTCCGGCTGCGGCACCGGTCAGGGAGACGGCCCCGGCCCAGGCGGCGGTATCCAACCCTGAGTTCATTTTCACGGATCTTCCCGCCGGGCGGGGGATTCCGGAGCTCGGCGGTCACGGAGACGAAGGAACCGATACCAATATCACCGGGACACAGGTTGGCTTCGATCTCAGCGATGAGCCTGTAAGCGGCCAGACCTCGCAAATCCTGTCCATCAAGCAGGATGAACCTCTGGATTTCGATTTCGACGCTCAGGATGTCGCTACCGATATCAAGGTGCCGGAACCGAAACCGGTTCAGGCGGCGCCGGCTGTGTCGGTGGATACGTCGTCGATCGAACCGCTCGATTTCGGCACTGCAAGCGACTTTGGAATTGCGAGCAGTTCCACGGAAAGTTCTGCGGAAACTTCCCAGCCTGGAGGTATGGCCGCGGCGCATCTGGTCGATTCAGTGGTCGAACCGCAGATGACTTCGATCAATCTCGATCTGGCCGCTCCGGAAATTGCCGAAACCGAGTTTTATACCGACAACGATGTGCCGCAATCCCTGAACGACGAACTGGCGACCAAACTCGATCTGGCCAAAGCCTATGAAGAAATGGGCGACATGGAAGGCGCGCGCGAGTTGTTGCAGGAAGTGCTCAAGGAAGGGGATGCCGCCTATCAGGAAAAAGCGCGAGCCGCGCTGGATAGAATCGGCGGTTAACTTTCGGATAGCCGGTTCTGGTATCAGATTCGATATTCAAACAGAAACCTCTCTGCCACGGCCTGCTATCGGGGCCGTGGTTTTTTTTCGGCATGTTACGGCGATCGTGCAGTGATCTCCGCTTTGTTGATCCTGTCCTGCCGCATGCCTTTGTCCGTAGCGTGTTTTCGCGTCCGGATTTTCACGCGATCCTCTGTATCGCCCGGTCTTCGGACTTCGCAGGATGCAGACTGATGAAGAGGCGATCGTGATTTTTCCTCATCCGGCAATATGCCTGTTGTCGTGGATCGGACTCATGGGCATTGTCCAGGGACTGCCTCCCTCTGCGCTGGCTATTGGAATATTGTCGAGCGGCATTGCGGGATTTTTTTTCTCCGCCGCCAGGAAACGCTGTCTTGGTCTTCTGTACCGTACACGTTGGCTGTTTATGGCTTTGTTTTTTGCGTTTGCCTGGGGCATGCCGGCCGATGGTGGGCAAATTGGCAGACAAGCGGGCGGTCAGTTGCTGACATGGCTTCCGGGAATGGAAGGGATCGTCGCGGCGCTGACGCATGGTGCAAAACTTTTCCTGACGCTGGCATTGTCGGCTTTTTTTCTGGCTTATCTGCCGCGCGGGCGGCTGCTGTCCGGATTGCGCGCGGTGCTGTCACCTCTATCCGTATTCGGCATCGATAGCGACCGGCTGGTGGTCCGGTTGATGTTGGCGTTTTCCTATCTCGATGAAACGCAGCGAGAAAATGCGTCTCTGCGCGATTTCAATTTGCGCCGCGACTGGCGCGTTTTGCTCGAATCCCCTGCATCGGTTTTTTCATTCACGCCCTCAGGAAAACTGGGGGATAAATTTGCCGAAGGCCGCGATGGCAGCGTAATCGAAATCGAATGCGTGCCGTGGTCTCCGCTCGATGGGATGTGGCTGCTTTTTCTATTCGCCGGAATCTGCATGCTGTTCCTATGAACGACTTTTATTACTTTCTGTTGCTGATTGCGGCGGCGGCAACTCTTTTGGTTGTCGTGCGCTATGTCTATGTTTTACTGCAATTCCTCAATTGGCGGATGCGGGTGCCTGTTTCCACGCCGATTCCGCGCGAGGCGGTGCCTTCCATGCAGCGGCGAGTCCTGGATTGCGCGCTGCCGGAGTTGACGGCGCTTGGGTTCGAGTACCGGATCAGCAATTCCTGTCCGGATCTTATGGCGAATGAAGCGGAACCGCAGTATGCCGATTTGTATTGGCATGCCGAGGAAAAAACGGTGGCGTTCGTTTCACTTGCCGAAGCGCCGGAAGTGGATTTCCTGTATGCCGTCACTTTTAAAACCGTTTTCTCCGATGGATATTTGGTCGAGTCCGTCAATCGCCGCCGGCATCTTCTGGTAAACGATGCCGAAGCCGAGCGCTCGATGTGCTGCGAAATCGACGATCCTTATCTGGAAAACTGTAATGAACAATGGGATTTCCATTTACGGCGTCTGCGCACGCGGGGCAAGGGGAACGAACCGCGCACGGCGCCGGTTTCCGAATGCCTGGATTTTGACGAGACGTGGAGAAGGCAGCAACAGAGCCGTCTCGATCTGCCGGACATTCTGCAAGCTGCGGGAATCTGGCGTCCTGCGACGCCCGTTGACAGAAACGATCCGTCGAAATCCGCAGGCGGGCGGGTATATCGCCTGACACTCACCGCGGCCTGGCGCATGGTTCGGCAGTTGGTGGCGGGAATGCGGCGGCTGAACAAAATTGCCTTGCCTGTCCAGGCGGCGCCGGAAATGTACGAAAGACGGGTGGATGCCGATCTTCTGGCTTTCGCTCGCAATGAATCTTCCTCGGCATGGGTGAGGCCGCGTTCCCAGGCATGGCTTCCAGTGGTATTCATCAAGACGTTTATCGGCGTGCTTGTATTTGCCGCGAGCTATGCCTTGATATTCGATTGGGATGATCTCAGGGATTTTTTGCCGGTATTTTTTATCGCTTTGTTCCTGCATGAATTGGGGCCGGTGCTGGCGATGCGCGGATTCGGCTGCAAGGACCTCGATCTTTTCGTTCCTCCGTTTTTCGGCGACCTTGCTGCCGGTTGGCGGGGGCAGGGAGGCAAGGCCAGGCCCTGGCAATTGTTGCTGGTTTATCTGGCCGGGCCGTTGCCGGGGTTGTTGCTGGGCATATGTTTGTTGTTCCTGCTGTTGAACGGTGCGTTCGGGCATGACTGGCTGTGCAACGAATCCGGTTGCCGGGTCGTCACGAACGGAGCTCTGGGCGCGCCTCCGCTCTGGCTGTTCCCGTTGATCGGTGTGCTGCTTGTACTTAATGGCGTCAGTCTCTGGCCGTTGCCGGTATGCCATGGAGGGCGGATTCTTCATACATTTCTTTTTTCGCGCCATCCCTATGCTTATGTGTTGTTCTGTGGGATGTGCTTTTTGAGTATCGCGGTACTTGGGTCGCTTTATGCCTCGATTCCCGGATTTTCATGGTTGCCGTTTTTAGGGCTTTTTTTCTTGTTCGCGCTGATCCCGTCGATGTGGCGCATGGCGCATTTGCGGCGTCGGGCGCTGGCCGGTGCAGGCACGCCGCCGACGCACATCGGTTTGTCGGCTTCCCTTTTCAGGCTCATGACGTGGGAACGCTACCGCAAGTTGCGCTTTGCCATGCGCTTGCAGGCGGCTCGCATGGTGGTCCGGGCGATTCCGCTTGAATCGCCGGGCCGGGGCGTGACGTTCGCGGCGCTTTCTGTCTATGGCGCGGCGCTGCTTCTTCCGCCGCTGATGTTGTTTACGCTTCCTGTTCTGGAACCGCTGAAGAATGAGGTTGTGGCGGCGATGGAAAAAAATATCCTTTCGCAGGATATGGGAAAGAATGCGGGAGAGGATGCGGGAAATCGGGCGCGGCAAGAGAAAGTGTCGAAAATCGCGTGGGCGAAAGATGACGATGAACGCTGGCTGCGGATTACCGATGCGGCGGATTGGATGATGTGGGAAACAAACGACCGGCAAAGCGCCCATGCTTATTACGTGTGGGCCGAAAAGCTTTCGCGCCGGTTCGGGGCGGACGACCCGCGCCGTGTCGAATCGCGTATCAATGTGGCGAGAACGGCCGGGGATCCGGAAGCGTCGCGGCGTGTCTATGAAGCGCTGCTTGCCGATTTGCGCCAGCAGCCGCGAGGATGGGAGACGCGTATCGCGGAAATCCTGATGGCGCTTTATGGCCTCGATGCCGCGGCCCCGCCGCAAATACGGATTCGTTATCCGGCGGAAGCCATTGTCTGGTCCGGGGATGCGCCGCCGGAAGATTCCGAAAATATAAGATTCCATATACGTTCCGAATACGCCTGGATGCTCGATCTCGTCGGCGCTCCGGCAGCGGCCGGCGATCTGCTCGAACGCAATCTGGAGGATGCGTGGCAAACCGGCCCTGCGATGGTTGCGACGCTTCATGCCGTCGAATTCGGCTGGTTCCTGGTCGGTCAGGGCAGGGCCGGCGAAGCGCAGGCGATACTCGAAACCGCTTTGCGGCATCGCACCTCGGAGGGCGGTACTCTCCTTGTTGACGATGTCGCGCGTGAGGCCTTGGCCTGGGCGTTCCTGGCGCAGGGAAAAAACGATGCGGCGCTGCGCGAACTTCGGACGTTGCTCGGAGAATGGGAACGAATGTCCCCGGGAACGAAGGGCAGTTCCAGAAAACTGGGCGTACTGCTTGATCTCGTTTATGCCGCAACCCAGGCCGGAGATGGCGCAGCGGCGGATACTTATCGCTTGCGGGTGAGAAAAATGCTGGAATCGTTGCCATCCCAGCAACGTGAATTCCTGACGAACGGTTCTTTTTCCGCTTCCGGCGAACGGTACGCCGCTTCCAGGCGCAACGACGAAAGGCAGGTTATTTTGCGTGAAATCGTGGCATCGCCCGGTCAATGATATTCTAAATTAAAATATTAATTTAGTCTTTTATATAGCTACATGTATTGTACTAAATTTAATCAAATTTAGAAATTGGCGGTTGTTTCATAAACTATTCTCGGTCTGTGGCCGGGAGGTTTTCATTTTTCAAAGGTTCTCTCCATGTCTTCCTCTTCATCCTCCGAGCCACGTACGCTCGACGAATGGCTCGGACATCTCGAAGCGTTGCACCCGCGCGGCGAAGCCGGGATCGAACTGGGACTGGAACGGGTGCGCCGGGTCAAGGAAGCTCTGGGGCAATGCGAACATTGCCCGGTAATCATCGTCGGCGGCACCAACGGAAAGGGGTCGACGGTGGCGTATCTGGAACGGATTCTGTGCAATGCCGGCTACAAGGTCGGCGCGTACACTTCGCCGCATTTGCTGCGCTACAACGAGCGCGTGCGCGTGGCCGGCGTTCCCGTCGCCGACGAAACGCTCATTGCTGCATTCGCGCGCGTGGAAGCGGGACGCGGCAACGAGGCGCTGACCTACTTCGAATTCGGTACGTTGACCGCATGGGAAGTGTTCGCGGTAGCGGAATGCGATGCGGTCGTGCTCGAAGTCGGTTTGGGCGGCCGGCTCGACGCGGTCAATGTCTATGAACCGGATGTCGCCATCGTTACCGGTGTTGCGCTCGATCATACCGATTGGCTCGGCCCGACACGCGAACATATCGGGTTCGAGAAAGCCGGGATCTTCCGAACGGACAGGCCGGCTTTCTGCGCCGATCCGGAGCCGCCGCGAAGCCTTGTCGAACACGCGGAGAAAATCGGCGCCGATCTGCGTCTGCTTGGACGCGATTTCGGCTATTTCGGCGACAAGACGCAATGGATGTTCTGGACCCGCGCGGGTTTGCGCCGTGGCGGACTGGCGCCGCCGGCATTGCGCGGCAGGCAGCAATTGGGCAACGCGGCGGTGGTACTGGCGGCGCTGGATGCACTGAAGGAGAAATTGCCCGTGGATATGGCGGCGATTCGCCGCGGCCTCATCGAAACCGAATTACCCGGGCGTTTCCAGGTTCTGCCCGGCAGGCCGGCGGTGGTGCTCGACGTTGCGCATAACCCGCAGGCGGTCGCCACGCTGGCCGGCAATCTCGATGAGATGGGGTTTTTCGAGCACACCTGGGCCGTTGCCGGCATGCTTGCGGACAAGGATCGCGCTACCGCGCTCGCCTGTCTGCGCGGCAGGATCGATGGCTGGTTTTTCACCGATCTGCCCGGGCCGCGCGGCGCCGGCGCGGAATCGCTGCGGGATGCGTTGCTTGCGAAAGGGGATGGCGCGGAGCCGCTATCATCCATCGAACTTCATTCCACGCCGGAAACTGCTTTCACCGCGGCCTTAAAGCGGGCCGGCGAGAGTGATAGAATTCTCGTCTTTGGTTCTTTCCTTACGGTAGCCGCAATACTGCGTTTTCTGGAAGCGAAAGAACGACGCCGTTAACAGGTACCGCCGATGTCCCTTGACCGCCGCGACGAATCCGATGTTTCCCTCTCGCTTGCCAAACGCGCGCGCCGCCGCCTGATCGGCGCCGTGGCGCTGGTTCTGCTGGCCGCGATTGTTCTGCCGATGGTCATGGACCAGGCTCCGAACCGGCAGCCCGAATCGGAAGTGCAGATCCATATTCCCGGACAGAACGAAGCTCCGCCGTTCAATCCGCCGCTGACGCCGCCTGCGGAGGAACATGCCGCACCGGCGCAGAATGCCGCCGCTTCCCCGGAAACCGGGGTGTCTCCGCCCGAGACGGTGCCGCCTTCCTCTCCATCCGCCTCGTCCTCCACTGCAACGCCTACTACGACGACGCCCAAACCCGCACGGATCGAGAAACCGGCGGAAAAAACGGACAGCAAGGCTGCGTCCACGGCAGCGCCGCCGCAGGCGCAGGCAGCACAAACAGCGCCAGCGGCACAAACTGCAAAAACGGCCCAGGCCGATGCCGAAGCCAAGCGCCGCGAAGCCGAAGCGCGCCGTGCTGCCGCGATTCTTTCCGGCGCTTCTTCCGACGCCGCCGCACCGCCGCAAGGCGGCGGTAAAACCGCGACGGCTTCCGCCGCGCCCGCAGGCGCGGGACAGTACGTGATCCAGATCGGCGCTTTTTCCAATCAGACCAATCTCAAGCAAACGCAGGACAAATTGGGCGCCGTCGGCGTCAAAACCTACACCGAGGTGATCAGTTTGCCCAAGGGAAGCGTCACGCGTTTGCGCGCGGGGCCGTTTCCGTCGCGCGAAGCCGCGGAAAAAGCGCTGCAGAAAATGAAAAGCGTCGGTGTTTCAGGGGACATTTCCGCGCGTTCATGACGGCGTTCGATTTCACCGTGCTCGGTATCCTTTTTTTTTCACCGGCGCTGGGCTTTTGGCGTGGACTGGTCGGCGAGATCATTTCTCTGCTCGCCTGGGTCGCGGCGATACTCGCCGCCTGGATTTTCGGACCGGAGGCGGCAAAGGCGCTGACGGCGATCGCCGATCCCGGAATCAGGCTTGCCGCAGGTTATGCCGCGGTTTTTTTCTCCGTGCTGGTATTGCTCGCGCTTTTGCGCCAGTTGATTCGCGGCACGCTGAAAATGCTCGGCATTTCGTTCATCGATCGTTTTCTCGGCCTGGTGTTCGGGCTGGCGCGCGGGCTTTTGATCGTTCTGCTGCTGGTCGCTATCGGGGGACTGACACCGGCGCCGAAAGAGCAGTGGTGGCGCGCCGCGGCGCTGGCGCCGCCGCTGGAAACCGCCGTGCTGGCGCTGCGGCCCTGGCTACCGCACTTCGTCGCGGAACGGATCAGCTTCCGGTAAGTACTAATTCAAGGCTCCAATTCAGACGCGGAACATTGTTCATTCAGAGGATTGCATCATGTGTGGAATTATCGGTGTCGTGGCGAGTACGCCCGTCAACCAGCTCATCTATGACGGACTGATGGTGTTGCAGCACCGTGGCCAGGATGCCGCAGGAATTGCCACGGCCGAGGGCAACACTTTTTATCTGCACAAGGGGCCGGGGCTGGTGCGCGACGTTTTCCGCACCCGCAACATGCGGGCGCTGCCGGGGAACTGGGGGATCGGCCACGTGCGTTATCCGACGGCGGGCTCGGCGATCAATTTTTCCGAGGCGCAGCCGTTCTATGTCAATTCGCCATTCGGCATCATGCTCGGGCACAACGGCAATCTGACCAACACCGAGCAGTTGCAGGAGCAGATGTTCCGCCTCGACCGGCGCCACATAAACACTCATTCTGATTCCGAAGTTCTGTTGAATGTTTTTGCGCACGAGCTTTACGCGTCGGCGAGCGGCTACGAACTCGACATTGAAAGCGTATTCCAGGCGGTGGCCGGCGTGCATCGCCGCTGCCGCGGCGCCTATGCCGTGGTGGCAATGATCTCCGGCTACGGCCTGCTGGCGTTCCGCGATCCCTACGGCATCCGCCCGCTGGTATTCGGCCGGAACAAGGTGGCCGACGGCTACGAATATATCGTCGCTTCGGAATCGGTTGCGCTCGACACGCTCGATTTCGAAATCATCCGCGACGTCGAGCCGGGCGAGGCGATGTTCATCGATCTCGAACGCAACCTTCATGCACGCCAGTGCGCGCAGCAGCCGATGTATTCGTCCTGCATTTTTGAATACGTCTATCTGGCGCGCCCGGATTCCGTGATCGACGGCGTTTCCGTCTATGAGACGCGGCTGCGCATGGGCGAATCGTTGGCCCGGAAGGTGGCGCAGCACTTGCCGCCGGGAGAGATCGACGTGGTCATCCCGATTCCGGACTCTTCCCGCCCGGCCGCGATGCAACTGGCGCAGGCGCTCGGCGTTCCGTACCGCGAGGGGTTCGTCAAAAACCGTTATATCGGCCGTACCTTCATCATGCCGGGACAGGCGACGCGGAAAAAATCGGTGCGGCAAAAACTCAACACCGTTTCGGAGGAATTCCGCGGAAAGCGTGTGCTTCTGGTGGACGATTCGATCGTGCGCGGCACCACCAGCCGCGAAATCGTCGAAATGGCGCGCGCTGCCGGCGCGCACAAGGTTTTCTTCGCTTCCGCCGCGCCGCCGGTGCGCTTCCCCAACGTCTACGGCATCGACATGCCGACGCGTGCCGAACTGATCGCCACCGGCCGAAGCGAAGCCGAGATTGCGCACGAAATCGGCGCCGACGCTTTGGTGTTCCAGGATCTCGAAGATCTCAAAACTTCCGTGCGCGCCTTCAATCCTCAGCTTGCCGATTTTGACGCGTCCTGTTTCGACGGCCAGTATGTGACTGGCGATATCAGTCCCGAATATCTCGATGAAATCGAGCTTGCCCGCACCGGCAAACCGCAACCGGGCAATATCGACGACGACGATACCCAACAGATGCCCCTCAACCTGCTTTTGAGCCAGTGATGACCCGATCCGATTTTCTTTCTTCCTATCGCCCCGAAACCCTTGCCGTGCGCGCCGGCCAGGAGCGCAGCCATTTCAACGAGCATGCCGAGGCGATGTATCTCACCTCGAGTTTCGTCTTCGAGCACGCGGCGCAGGCCGCCGTGCGTTTTTCCGGCGAGGAGGAGGGACATGTCTATTCGCGGTTCACCAACCCGACCGTGGCCGCCTTCCAGGCGCGCCTGGCGGCGCTCGAAGGCGCCGAGGATTGCCTGGCGAGCGCTTCCGGTATGTCGGCGATCCTGTCCCTGGTAATGGGACTTTTCAGCGCCGGCGACCATATCGTCGCCTCGCGTTCGCTGTTCGGCGCGACGCTGCATTTGTTGAGCACGATCATGCCGCGTTTCGGCGTCGTCACCACGTTTGTTCCCACTGGCGACATCGCCGCCTGGGAAGCCGCGGTACGTCCGGAAACCAAGCTGTTTTTCCTTGAAACGCCGTCGAATCCGCTGACCGAAATCGCCGATATCTCCGCAGTCGCGGAGATTGCGCATCGGCACAGGGCGCGGCTCGCAGTCGACAACAGCTTCTGCACGCCGGTCCTGCAGCGTCCGCTGGCGCTGGGTGCCGATCTCGTCGTCTATTCGGCGACCAAGAGCCTGGATGGACAGGGCAGGGTGCTCGGCGGCGCCATTCTCGGAAGCAAGCGGGATATCGAAGAAATCTTCAAGTTCATGCGCACCGCCGGTCCGACACTGTCGGCGTTCAACGCCTGGGTGCTGCTGAAAGGGCTGGAAACCCTGCACATCCGGATGAAGGCGCAGGCGGAGAACGCGCTGGAGATCGCGCGCCAGCTGGAAGCACATCCCAAGGTCGCGCGCGTGTTCTATCCGGGATTGCCGTCGCATCCGCAGCACGCGCTGGCATGCGCGCAACAGGTCAACGGCGGCGGCGTGCTGTCCTTCGAAGTGAAGGGAGGACGCGAGGAAGCCTGGCGCGTCGTCGATGCCTGCGAACTGATCTCGATCACCGGCAATCTGGGCGATGTGAAAACGACGCTGACGCATCCGGCGACCACCACGCACGGCCGTTTGAGTCCCGAGGAACGCGCCGCCGCGGGTATCGGCGAAGCGCTGCTGCGGCTTTCCATCGGCCTGGAGGCGCCGGAGGATCTTTGTGCCGATCTCGAACGTGGATTGAGCCGGATTTAGGCGCGGAGCCGGACGGAATCGTCCGTCCGCATCCGGACGGCAGCGCGACATAAGGCGATGCGAAGCACCGTGAAATCCCGCCGACGCTTCGCCGGCCATGCCGGAAAGAAAGAGGAATAACGACGATGCTGGTCTGGGGATACGACGATCGGATGCAGGCGCTTTCGCCCGCGGGGATTCACTATTGTTCCACTTGCGCGATCGAGCGGCCTTTTACCTGTTTCCTCTCCTATCGGCGCAATCACTTGTGGTTTCTCTTTTCTTTCGTGACCGACCGGCATTATTACCAGTTGTGCGATGTCTGCCACGACGGTTTCGAGCTTGAGGCGCGGGTCGTCGAACCGGCGCTGAGTTCGAATCCGATTCCTTTCCATACGCGTTACAGCTGGGTTGCGCTGGTGGCGCTGATCGTCTTTATTGTAGTGTGGGCGGTACGCGATTCACCGCCTTCGCCATCACCTCCCGCCGCTCCGCGGACGCCGCCGTCCAGCCCTTCCGGCCCCGACAAAGCGACGATCTCGACCTGAGTCCGGCAACCGCTCATGGCGTCCAGCCCGGGGTTTTCGTCCGGGAGCGGATTCGGATAGTGGACTCAGATTCAGCGGATTCAGATTCCAAACCCGATTTCAAAGTGTCATGCCCGATTATCGTCCTTCACGTTCGGCAGCCTCCGTGGGAGGTGGATTGCGTGCTGGATGGCGCGTTTTTCTCTGGATCGCCGGATCTCTGTCGCTGTGTCTGGGGGTGATCGGTCTTTTTCTGCCGATCATGCCGACGGTGCCGTTCGTGTTGCTTGCCGCCGCCTGCTATGCACGCGCTTCGCCGCGTCTCCATGCGTGGCTGTTGGCCAACCGCAGTTTCGGTCCCGCGATCCGGCAATGGGAAGAACATCGCGCGATTTCCCGCCGCGCCAAATATTACGCACTTACGCTAATGGCGGTTTCTTTTCCGCTGTCGATTTTTTTCGTGCTCGGGGGCAAGCCTTGGCTGCAAGGTACGTTGTTTGCCATCTGGATCGCGGTTTCGTTATGGCTGGCATATTTGCCGACGCGGGAACCGGAATGATTTTTCCAGCCGGGAGCGGTTGGATCGTGAAGAAAATTCTAAATATAAAAAATTATATATTTCGTATGTAGTGGGTTTCAATCGATAATTAAATTAATAAATTGGAATTCAATAAGAATGGCATGCCAAGAGATTTTCCCTTGGATGTGTTTCCAGCGCGGGTTTGCCGCGCTTTTATCCAGCTTTTTCCAGTTTTATTCAGCGCAGGCGTCCGCGGCTGACGCGGGGCCGGCGCTTTGGGGCGGGGGCCGCGGAGGAGGGAGAGAAAGCGTTTTTTTCCTGTGAGGACAGGTGGTTGCGCAGCGTTTCGAGCAATCCTTGCGCCGCATCCTCGACCATGTCGAGCACGAGATCGAAGCCGAAACCGAGGCCATAGTAGGGATCGGGTACTTCGTCGTCGTCGAAGTGGTGCGCGTAGTTCATGAAGAGCTGGATGCGGCTGTAACAGGTATCGGGACACATGCGGCGCAGGACTTCGAGGTTATTGTGGTCCATGGCCAGAATCAGATCGAAATATTCGAGATCCTGCGGTGCCACCTTGCGCGCGCGGACGCTGGAGAGGTCGTAGCCTCGCACCGCGGCGGCGCGCTGGGTGCGCATGTCCGGGGCTTCGCCGACATGGTAGCCGTGGGTACCGGCCGAATCGACTTCGATCTGGCCTTCCAGGCCGTGCAGTCGCAAAAAATGGCGGAATACGCCTTCGGCGGTGGGGGAGCGGCAGATGTTTCCCATGCAGACGAACAGGATTTTGAGCATTATTTTGGCTCCGGGTCGTGGACGGCGGCTCCGAACACCCGTTCCTTGAGGCGAAAGAGCGCGTCGCGCGCGGCAGCGGCTTTTTCGAATTCAAGGTTCTTGGCGCAGTCGAGCATTTCCTTTTCCAATCGCTTGATTTCGCGCGCCAGAGCCTTTTCGCTCATGGCTTCGTAGGCGGCGGTCTCCTGCGCCGCTTTCAAGCTCTGTTGCGCGCTTTCGGCATCGTAGACGCCGTCGATGATGTCTTTAATACGTTTGGATACGCTTTTCGGAACGATGCCGTGCTCGGCATTGAAGCGCATCTGTTTCTCGCGGCGACGTTCGGTTTCGGCGATCGCGCGGCGCATCGATTCCGTTATCTTATCAGCGTAGAGAATGGCTGTGCCATGAAGATGACGCGCGGCGCGCCCCATGGTCTGGATCAGCGAACGCTCGGAACGCAGGAACCCTTCCTTGTCCGCGTCCAGTACGGCGACCAGCGAGACTTCGGGAATATCCAGCCCTTCGCGCAGAAGGTTGATGCCGACCAGCACGTCGAATTCGCCCAGGCGCAGGTCGCGGATGATTTCGACGCGCTCGACGGTATCGATGTCCGAATGCAGGTAGCGTACCCGGACGCCGTGTTCGCCGAAATAATCGGTCAGGTCTTCGGCCATGCGCTTGGTCAGCGTGGTGACGAGAACGCGCTCGTTGGCTGCGACGCGTTTCCTGATTTCGGAAAGCAGGTCGTCGACCTGGGTCGATGCCGGGCGCACGATCACTTCCGGGTCGACGAGGCCGGTCGGGCGCACCACCTGTTCGACCACTTGTCCCTGGTGTTCGCTTTCATAGTTCGCCGGGGTCGCGGAGACGAAGGTCGTCTGCCGCATCAGGCGTTCGAATTCATCGAAGCGCAGGGGCCGGTTGTCGAGCGCGGAGGGGAGGCGGAAACCGTACTCGACCAGATTTTCCTTGCGCGAGCGGTCCCCCTTGTACATGCCGCCGACCTGGCCGACGGTGACATGCGATTCGTCGATGAACATGATCGCGTCCGCGGGCAGATAGTCGATCAGCGTCGGCGGCGGGTCGCCGGCGCGGCGTCCGGACAGATGGCGGGAATAGTTTTCGATGCCCTTGCAGAAGCCGAGCGCATCGAGCATCTCCAGATCGAAACGGGTGCGCTGTTCGATCCGCTGCGCCTCGACCAGCCGCCCGCCTTCCTGAAACGCAGCGATGCGTTCGCGCAGTTCCACCTTGATTGCCTCGATCGCGCGCAGCACCGTCGAGCGCGGCGTGACGTAGTGGCTGGAAGGGAAGACGGTGAAACGCAGGAGCTTGTGTTGCAGATGCCCGGTGAGCGGATCGAACGATTGCAGGCTTTCGATTTCGTCGTCGAACAGTGATACGCGGATGGCGTGCTCGGCGTGCTCGGCGGGGAAGATATCGATCACGTCGCCGCGCACGCGGAAGGTGCCGCGGTGGAAATCGGTTTCGTTGCGCTCGTATTGCATCTCGGTCAGGCGCTTGATGATGCCGCGCTGGCCGGGGCGGTCGCCGACGCGCAGGGTGAGGATCATCTGATAGTAGTCTTCCTTGTCGCCGATGCCGTAGATGCAGGAAACGGTGGCGACGATGACGCAGTCACGGCGCTCGATCAGGCTCTTGGTCGCGGAAAGGCGCATCTGCTCGATGTGGTCGTTGATCGCGCTGTCCTTTTCGATGAACAGGTCGCGCGAGGGAACGTACGCTTCAGGCTGGTAGTAGTCGTAATAGGAAACGAAATACTCGACCGCATTTTCCGGCAGGAACTCCTTGAATTCGGCATAGAGCTGCGCCGCCAGCGTCTTGTTCGGCGCCAGTATCAGCGCCGGCCGGCCGCAGCGGGCGATGACGTTGGCCATCGTATACGTCTTGCCCGAGCCGGTGACGCCGAGCAGCGTCTGAAACGCGAGCCCGTCTTCCAGTCCCTGAACCAGCTTGTCGATGGCTTCCGGCTGGTCGCCGGCGGGCGGAAAAGGCTGGTGCAGCCGGAACGGGCTGTCGCCAAAGGAGAGGACGGGAATCTCGCGGCGTTTGCCGTGCGTTTCGGACGTCTCCGGCACTTCCGGTGCTTTGGATTCAGACTTTTTCGCGGATTTTTTCGCTGTTGGGGGCATGATAAAATCACTGGCTATTTGGGTTCCTGGGTCATTCCGGAACGGCGGTGGAGGCGGTGGACAAGGGCTGCAGAATGTCCGGCGGAATTCCCGGCAAAGCGTCGCTTGCCTGGAGCCTGCGGTGAATATGTAAGCATGGCAGAAAGCCGGCACAAAATGCCAGTCCACACCGGTTCAAACTCGTTCCCCACGTTTTCCTCACGATGGAGTTTTTATGTCTTCTTCCCTTTTCGCGGCAGTAGCGCTGGCGCCGCGTGACCCGATCCTGGGTCTGACCGAAGCTTTCAATGCCGATCCCCGTGCGACCAAGGTCAACCTCGGCGTCGGCGTCTATTACGACGACAACGGCAAGATTCCGCTGCTCACGGCGATCCGGGAAGCCGAAACGGCGCGGCTGAATGCACTGCCGCCGCGCGGCTACCTGCCGATCGAAGGGCTGGCCGCCTACAACCGGGCGGTGCAGGAACTGCTGTTCGGCGCCCAGTCGCAACTGCTGGCCGAGAATCGCGCCGTGACCGCGGAGGCGCTCGGCGGTACCGGCGCCCTGAAAATCGGTGCCGATTTCATCCGGCAGATCCTGTCCGAAGGGAAGGAGCGGAAGGTCTACATCAGCGATCCTTCGTGGGAAAACCATCGCGCGTTATTCTCCACCGCCGGCTTCACGGTCGAGACCTATCCCTATTACGACGCCGCCACGCGCGGGGTCAATTTCTCCGGCATGAAGGAAAAGCTCGCCGGACTGGCCGCCGGGTCGGTGGTCGTGCTGCATGCCTGCTGCCACAACCCGACCGGCGCCGATCTTTCGGAAAGCCAGTGGAACGAGGCCGTCGCGCTGTGCCGGGAAAAAAGCCTGGTGCCGTTTCTCGATATGGCCTATCAAGGGTTCGCCGAGGGGATCGAGGCCGATGCCGTCGCGGTACGGCTTTTCGCCGCGTCGGGGCAGCAGTTCTTCATTTCCAGTTCGTTTTCAAAGAGTTTTTCGCTCTATGGAGAACGGGTTGGCGCATTGACGATCGTGACCTCCGGCAAGGAAGAGACGGAACGGGTGCTTTCGCAGTTGAAGCGCGTGATCCGGACCAATTATTCCAACCCGCCGACGCATGGTGCCGCCATCGTCGCCACCGCGCTGACCACGCCGGCCTTGCGGCAGACATGGGAAAGCGAGCTGGCCGCGATGCGCGACCGTATCCGCGCCATGCGTACCGCCTTGGTCGAACGGATCGCGGCACAGGGAGTGAAGCAGGATTTTTCTTTCGTCGTCCAGCAACGCGGCATGTTCTCCTATACCGGGCTTTCCGCCGCCCAGGTAGACCGCCTGCGCGAGGAATTCGGAATTTATGCCGTTTCCACGGGCCGGATCTGCCTGGCTGCGCTGAATTCGAAAAATATCGATTACGTCGCGGCGGCAATCGCCAAGGTTTTATAAGCGAGAAATATCCACCGCGCTGAAAATGCCGAAACGCCGGTTTTTACCGGCGTTTCGCTTTTTGGGAGATTGGTAGGCGTGCGGGAAAAACTATCAGGAACGCCATGGACCAAATGGCCCGGATGGTCATTTATGAATCAAGGGCCGGGAGAGCGTTCCGGACAGCGATATCGGAATATCTATAATGTTGTCCTGAACGGCATGCAGGGAAACGGACAGCTTTCCGTCCAGCGGGCCGTCTCTATCGATGGTTACGTTACCTTCCACGGAAATCGGGCCGGAAGAAAGCACAATATCTTCCAGGTAGAGCGCACGTGATGTAATTTGCATGTTTCCTTTCATCTGCGCGAAACGGGTAGGGATGCCCGGCATGATGATATTGCTTTTGTTGCGCGGAACGGAACCGAAGTCGAATTTTTCAAGCCTCCCCTGCGGCCAGTCGAAATCCCCCGAACCCGCCAGATTGTCGAGCAGGGTTTGCCAACTGTTCCCGGAAGTAGTGAACGAAAGATGTCCGGAAGACATGCCTTCGAACTGATTGGCGTAACCGAAAACTTTACCGAGTTTGCTCATGCGCGCCTCTTTGAAAGAAGCTTCGCCGGTAAGCTCCGGATTTTTCCCGTTGGGAACCGTCAGGGTTCCTTCCAGCGTACCGTCGAGCGTGACGACACGAATGCTGTCGAAAACGATGCTGTCCGGGCGAAGCGTTCCCCTGAACGAAAGCGTATCAATACGATAGGGAAGATCGGGGATTTTCAGTTGGCTGCCGGAAAGTTCGACGACCGCGTCATTGTTATCGGAAAGCAGGGAGAACTTGAGGTTCTGCTTTCCGCTGTTGAGCGTGACCAGCGGCATTTTCTTGCCGGGAGAAAGCACCGCCTTGCCTTCCAGGTCTGTCAACGTCACTGCGGGAAAACTCACCGAAACACGCGAAAGATCCAGCGTTTTTTCCGTGTCCGTTACCGTGTTGCGCTCCAGGTTGCTCAGTGCCGCGGTAAAGCCGGAGAGCGTGCTGTTATCGAGGGTCAGGCCATCGAGAGATAGCGTGGAAAAATTCAGTTGAAACAGGAACAGCGGCAGGATTTCAGGGGCAAACCGGACACTGTCTACTTTGAGGGTTTCTCCGACCCGAACCGAATCGAGCGCGAAATGCAGATACGGAGTCAGCTTCAGGCTGACGCCGTTCATGCGTACCGGTTGCTGCAAGGTTTCGCTCAGGGCGCTTTCGAATCTTTGAATCTGCGTACCGTAGGGAAAGAAAATCGCCACGATGAAAAGCAGTACGGGCAGGGAGAGGCAACCGCACACGACGCCGAACGAAAATACCGTGGCGCGCGAGCGCTTTTTGCGTGGCACGGGCGGTTCCGAGGCAAAGAGGGCGGCAAGCGGGCGCAGAAATACCTGCGGCAGAAAACGCAGGAAGGATTGCATGGGCGGCGAGGAGCGCTTGCTTTTTTTGCGCCGCCGCTTGCGCGAGGGTTTGGGAATATCGTCCGATTTCTCGACCGGAAAATGAACGGTGCTGACGGTGGAATCGTCTTTCAGCGCCGAGGCGGCTACCGTCACCTGGCGCGGAGGATGGCGGGCGGCAAGTGAACGGATTTCCTCGGCAACCTCGTCCGCCTGCGCCCAGATCGAATCCGCCGCCAGCGACGTCTGGATCAGCCCGTCGGCCTCGAGCCGCATCAGGACGACTTCGACCGGGTACATGTGGCCAATCTTGTACAGAAGCTGAGAGACGGTATTCTTACCGTCGATCATGATCAGCACGGCACGCATGTCTTGCCGTGGCAAAAGCGCGCGGTTCTGCAGCGCGGCCTCTCCCGCGGCGGTCTTGACGTAGACCAGATTTGGATCCATTGCCGAAAAACTATTCTTTATGAACGGAGTTTGTTGACGAAAGTCGCGGCGATACTTAGAATCCGCGCTCTGCCGTTTTCAGTGTTTTCGGAATTCCGCCCGAACCGCTTTTCATGCATTCGTGGAGTACCGAAAGCGCGATTATAGTGCATGACCACACATGCTTCGCGGTATTTTGCGGAGCGTGGCGTTTTCCGGGCAGCCAGTTTTTTTATGAGTGGGATTGGCAGGTTCGGGAAACGTCAGTATAATGCGCCTTTTTTCGGTTCCGTTCCGGTGTAGCTCAGTCGGTAGAGCAGTGGACTGTTAATCCACGTGTCGCTGGTTCGATCCCAGCCGCCGGAGCCAAATCCCTCGCAGCATTCCGCTCTTTGTAGTTTTTTGTTTTACCCCGCTCTTGACGCTTCGGTGCAATAACGGTGCAATGGCAATGAATGGTGACAAACGGAGATTTTCGTATGGCACATTTAACCAGAACGCCCGCAGGAACCTGGAAGGCAACCATTCGGCGCAAGGGTTGGCCGACCGTCGTCAAAACGTTTCGTCTCAAACGCGACGCGGAAGATTGGGCAAGAAAAACAGAAGACGAGATGGTGCAGGGGGTATTCATCAAACGCTCGATATCCGAGCACTTGATGATGAGCGACGCGTTCGACCGTTATGAAAATGAAGTCCTCTCTCGCAAAAAACAATCGACACGAGATTGCGAGAAAAGGCGAATCAAACATCTGAAGCAATATTTTGGTGATTATTCCCTGGCGGCTGTATCGTCGGAGGTGGTTGCCAAATATCGGGACATGCGCCTGGGGCTGGGGCGGAAAAACGATACGATGCGCTTGGAACTGGCGATCATCAGCCGCCTGATATCCGTACACTGAAAAAATGGAAGGTCGGGTTGCTGGTAAATCCGATGACACTGGTGGAGAAACCCAAACTAGGTGACGGACAGATTGTATGGCACGCATCTGACTTTCATCGACAATACAGCCCCCGAGGGCAACGCAATTTATAACAACTATAACGGTGCGTACCTCCGTAACTCGCCGTTTTCTGGCAATTCGGCCAGTGCGCACTGTGTCCCCTACAAATCCGGTGGCAGGCCAACTTCTTTTTTCCAGGGCAGCAACATATCTCCGTCCCTCCGGAGACATTCCCGACCTCGGCGCCTACGAAACCACTGCCACGACACCGCAATCACAGAACGAATACTTACCGGCTAAAACTCTCCACTACCCTTCAGGGAGCCTTGTGGCTCCTTTTTTTAACCTGGATGCAGGCATGGCTGGCAGTTGCTACTTCGATCTATCCGCACAGGCGGTCGCTCGACGCTCCTTCTTTCATAACAACCACACAAAAATCCTTCAACGCACCGAAAAACAAGGAATATCCTCTGAGAACATTGAAGAGGCCGAACTGACCAGACATGAGCAGTCGAGCCAGGCTACGTTTCGCAAAAAGATGCCCCAATGCCGTAGCCTGCTCCATCAAAACACGCGCCTTGTCAGGTTGCTTACCCACGCCAGTTTCCTCCACATACATCCGACCAAAACAATAAATGGCAGGGGTATATTGCATCGAGACTCCCACGGCAAATACTTCATGGGCTTTGGAATATTCCTGCTGCTGCCAATAAAAGTCTCCCAAGTAATAGATTACCAACTTCGAACCTTTTTCAAAGGCACGACGGAGCCATACCTCCGCTTGCCTTGCATCTGCGGCAATACCAACTCCTTTCTGATAGGCCCACCCAAGGTAAAGCATTCCGTACAAGGATCCCTGTTCTGCGAGTGACCGCAACTCTATGACCGCCCGTGCCGGATCGGTCGCCAGAAGTGCATATGCTTCGTTTAGAGCGTTTTTGATTTAAGTTTTTACATATCCTGACGAGGCGAAATAGTTGGCGCATTCGTTGGCCGGGAAGGTGTCAAGTAAAGAGCCAATCTGTTGCCACAGAGCGTCGATGGAGC
>JAVBTC010000107.1:0-7170 GCA_031556405.1 Rhodocyclaceae bacterium | reverse complement strand
CGGCCCGGCATTGGTGATGAAGCGCACGGTGCCGTTCGACGCCGCCGTGGGCACGGCCATGCGGATTTGCTCTCGGGCGCGTTCGCGGTCGGACGCCAGCGACAGATCGATGACCTGCCGGGCGCGGATGCCCCCCTTCATCCTGTTCTGGAAATTGCGGATATTGCGCCGGAAGGCGATCAGGTCGTCTACCGTGATCGGACGCTGGGCGCCGGAGAGCGTCGTGGTGAGCAGGCGGGCCGCATCGTAATCGCCCTGTACCTCGTCCGGGTGCAGGATGGTCTTCGCCGCCAGTCGTTCGCTTCTGTCCGCCACCGCCCGCTGTTTCGCTTGCGTCGCGGAACCGGAGAGTTTTCCGAGGGGGGTGATGTTGGGTTTGCTCATTCGTCACTCCAGATCGGCGCAAAATCTTCGCGGTAGGCGGCAACGGATTCGAAGCCGGTGCGGCGTTTCAACGCCAGCAAGGTTCCCTCGCGCGGCAGCGCGATCCGTTGTTGCGGCAACGGCTGGTCGACACCGTCCAGGCCCGCCGCCGCCATGACCGCGAGTAATTCATCGCGGCGCCCGTAGACGCGCTCGTAAAACAGCGTCAGGTCGAAGACTTCGTCGGGCTTCGTTTCGTAGAACAGCGCCTCGGTATCCCACGGCTGCGCGGCCTCAGAAAATTTGCGCACGGCGGCATAAAACGATTTCGCGGCGCGGGTATCGCGGTCGATCATGAACCGTTCCTCAAATGGTGATGATTTCGCCCAGGGAAAAGCGCCGGAACGTTTCGGCCATAAAGACGCTGCGTTCGACGGCGCCGGCCCGCAGGGCATGGAGACAGGTCGCCAGCGCCGCGATTTGGACACAGGTGACGCCTTCGGCAATGCGCACCTTCGGCCCGGAGGCGTCCATACCGTCTCTTTCCAGGGAGTTGTCCGGGTTCGCTCTTGCCGCCCGTTCGGCAAACACCAGCCGGCGGCTTTTGCCGTCGGCGGCGAATCCGCCTTTCAGGGTAAAAAACGCCTCGATGGCGCCTTTCAGATCGGCATCGGAAAAAAAGGCGTCGCGTTCCAGGTCGGGATGGTTGGTCAGGACGAAGCAGCCGGGCCGGCGTTGCGTCCGGTAGTCCGATTCGGAAGCGACAATAAGCATGTCGGTGTCTGCGTCGAAGGCGGAGAACAGGGTGCACGGCATGCCGCCGTAGCCGACGATGGTGGTCTGGATTTGCAGCATCGCCAATTACTCTTCCACGGTGTAGGAACGCAGTTGGGTCGTGCCGCGCGGTTCCTGCGTACAACTTTCGACTTGTACTTCCCGCACCAGCGGATAGCCGGCGGGGTCAAGACTGCCGGGAATGCCCTTGCCGTCGTTCGGCTGTCCCGCGCCTGGGGCGTCGAATAACGGGATCTGGGCTTTCAGGGTCAGATCGATGGCAAGCACGGTCAGATTCCGGGCCTCGGTCGCAATCGACATTGCCGGAGCGTCGGGGGTCTCGATCTGCACCGGCCAGGGAAGGGATTGGCCCGCGAACGAGTACAACGCAAAAAAGCGCCGGTTCTGCTGCGCGTCGAGAAACAATAAAAATTGAGACGCCAGGGAACGGGCGGCGGGTTCGTCGTGCGCGAAGACGGCGAGCTGTGCCCGGACATCGCCTGCCAGCGCGCGCACGCCGAAGGCGCGTTCCTTCGGATCATTGGGCAGCGTCACCATGACCGGTTCCGCGATCTGCCGCGTGTAATCCCGCCCGCTCGGGAGGTAGTCCTTCGCTATTGCCGCGACGATGACCGGCATTTCCGGCGGGGTAGTCGTGCCGTCGTTCGTGTCGTTGCGCTGCCAGGCGGCAAGCATGTCCTCGGCGGCGTCGATCATGCGGGCCGGCGCCCACACGATGCTTTTGGAAAGGCCGCGCCGGACGTAGGTTTCCAATGTCCGGGTGGTCGGAACGAGGGAATCGTAAAACCTTCCCAGGAAGTTGCCGAAGGCGGCTTTGACGGGTTCGAGCATAGATCCTCTATCGGGTGAACCGGGACAGCAGCCGCCCGTACAGCCGGGGGGCTTCGGGCGGCTCTTCGGTTTCGGGGAGCACGAAAGACGGCAGCACCGCCGTGCGGAAGATTTCGGTATCGCGTTGCAGGCGTTGCGCCGCGTCGCGGGAGACGGCCAGCGGCAGAATCGGCACCGCGTCGAGGACGGCGGCGTCCGCCGCGCCCTTCGACGCCAGGAGGGAAAGTAACTGTTCGTTCTCCGCGCGCAGGTGGTCGATGGTTTCCAGGGCGCGTTCGCGTTCCCCATGGGCGGAATCGAGCAGGCGCATCATGCCCTGTAGCTGTTCGCCGTAAATCGCGGCTTCGATGTCGTCGGGCGACAGGCCGTGTACGTCGTCCAGGCTGTAGCCGCGATTGGTCGAATAGTTGGGTTCCAGGACGTAATCGAAACCGAAGAATTCCGGTCTTCCGGGATCGATGGCCGAAGAGAATCCGCCGGCCCGGCTGGAATAGAGTTTTGCGGCGACGGCGCCGGAATCGGTCGCCAGGAATTCGGCCCGGTGTTCGACGGTGCCGTCATCGCGCGCCTGGAGATGGGTCGTGACCAGCGCCGGTTCGACCAGGGAGGGTTTGCCGGCGACGAGACCGCCTTCGGCGGGGTTCATGCCGAACTTGATGCGCGGCCAATGCCCGTAATAGCCGAGCATGTCGCGGTTGCGGATGCGCTCCTGGCATTCCGGGCCGTTGATGCAGGCGGCGAGCGCGCGCAGGTTGAAACGCCGTTCCTTGCCGCGATACTGCCGGCCTCGTTCAGTGAGACTGTAGGTGATCAGCGAGGTTTCCATGACCGCGATGGTAGGCGCGGCATGAGCAGGGATTGGGGGGGATTTTCCGGGTTTGGGGGAAGACGGTCTTTTTACCCGCCTCGACCTGCCTTCGAAAAAACATTCCCACACCATTGAAAATGGCTATATGATATGAACCGGTTCTTTTTCGATGAAAATGAACTAAACGCTTCGCATGCGATATTTATCTGACGAAGAGACCTCAGTTGAGCAACGATGAAGCGCGGTTATCGGCGGGAACCGTCCCGGCCTTGTTTATTGGCGATACTATCTAAGGGAGATGAGAATATGAAAACCAAATGGCAGCAATGGCAACGGACGCTGTTTTGTGCCGGAACCGCATGGGCAATGACCGGAATATCCGCGTGGGCGGCTACTCCACTCTGGCCCGATGCCAACCCGGTGGAATACGTCGGCCCCCCTGTCACTGCCACCTCTTGGGGTACTCGGGCGGTGGGCGGCGGAACCCCCAGAACGACATCCAACCCCATAACGATATACATTTTGGATCTAGGTGTCGGTAAGCATCAAAGCTTCTCATCAGATCCTGTCCGGTACCCATTTCAACATGCTAGCGCCCCTGAAATAATAAATTTTGGCATCGGATGCTACCCTCATGCTACTCATGTAGCGGGAATCATCGGTGCCGACATCGGGCTGAAGGGGGTTTATCCGGGTGCGAAAATAGTGTCGGTCAGCGCAAATGCAAAAGCATTAGACGGTCGGAATTGTGATGGCAACATCGTATCAAATGGACATTCTGTAGGAATCAGAAAAATAAAAGAACTTATTCAAAGCAGCGGCAAAGTCGGGATTGTCAATATATCGGCGAATCCTACTCTGAGCATGCTTTCTCATGAAACAATTAGAGACCTTGCGAAACCAGACCCTCAAACGGGGTATCCCGGTGCTTTCGTCGTGCAATCCGCAGGGAATCATTATTCCGATGTATGCACAAACAACCTTGCTTATAAGCCCGCAGGCGGCCTGCCTCTCACGGACGACGGAATCATGGTCACAGGAGCACTGGATAATAATGGTCAGCCTGCAATGAAATACAGTTTTTACATGGAAGACGGCAAAATAACGACAATGCCTCTCATTCTAGGCTCGAATTACGGGCAGTGCGTGGAAATATGGGCACCGGGCCATGAAATTTACTCGGCGTGGTCGAACAATACGCAATCGGATTCGGATCAAGATAGCGCCACTATTCAACGAGGATATAGAAAGCTTTCCGGCACCTCGATGGCGGCGCCGCACGTAGCAGCTATTGCCGCATATCTGGCGGATACCCAAAAGCTGACGACACCCGCCGCTATCGAAAAGGCGGTGCGTGATGTGATGGTCGATGTAAACGGCGCCCAGGATGCCGGAGGCAATTCTATCCGGATGCCGAAATTGACCGACCGTATCGCCATCCGGGCAATTCCAAGCGTTTTGTTCAGATTTACGCTTAATCCCCAACTGTCTGGTCCTCCATCAATTGTCGGAACGAATATCAGCTACCGCGCCTCCGATCAGGTGACTTTTGGACTGGCTTACGACGTTGCCGGCGCCAACAGTTGCAGTCTGGAGAAAAAAAGGCCGAATGCTCAGAACTGGGAATCCGTTTCTTCCTCTACTTTCAACATCAAAGAGTCTTCCTATTCCTTGAATAACGGCGCTGCAATAACGCTCAACAAAAACAACCCTGGAGAAGCGGGAACCACTCAGTGGAAGGTGCGTTGCAGTTCCGGCAATGGTTTTCAGGAAGCATTGGCGGCGGTCACGGTGGAAGGCACCAGTATCAGCAAGCCGGTATGCACGGTTCCCTCGTCCATATCGATCCCGTCTGGTGGCGGCAGTTACTCGGTTCCCGCCACCTGCACCAACTCGCCCACTTCGTATAGCTGGACTGTCAACGGTGTTCCAATCGCTGCCGGTGCAACGCTTGGGCCGTATTATTTCCCCGCCAATACCTCGACTTCGCCGGTCGTCTACAACATCACCATGACGGCAACCAACAGCGGAGGCACAAGCAATCCGGTATCGACCACGGCCACCCAGGCCGGAAGTCCGTTACCGAAGCCTGTGTGTACGGTTCCTTCTTCCATATCAATCCCGTACACCGGCGGCAGTTACTCGGTACCCGCCACCTGCACCAACTCGCCGACTTCGTATAGCTGGACCGTCAACGGCGTTCCAATCGCTGCCGGTGCAACGCTTGGGCCGTATTATTTTCCCGCCAATACCTCGACTTCGCCGGTCGTCTACAACATCACCATGACGGCGACCAACAGCGGAGGCACGAGCAATCCGGTATCGACCAGGGCCACCCAAGCCGGGAAACCGGCTACGCCCCCGAGCGTTTCCGTGTATATCAACGGGTCAAACATGACGAACCGGGCAACATCCATACGGATAAACACACCGTTTACGTTCAGCTACTCGGCAACCAACGCCACCAGTTGCACGATGAACCTAAGTCTGAACGGTTCCACGTTGAGCTACCAGACAGGGTTGCCGATCAGCGCAACTTATTACAACAACATTTTTACCGTCAAGGGAACCTACACTGAAACGATGACCTGTGTGAATGCACAGGGACAAAGCGGCAGTGCCTACGTTAATGTCGTTATTTATTGACGGGAATAATAGATGTGATTTCCTTTGCTCCCACGGTGACATGTGGGAGCAAAGGGTATTGAGAGAAATGATTCAGAAAAATAAAAGAAACGGACAAACGATACGTCAACATCCGCATTGTTTAGCCCCAGTCACACGCATTTTTTATCCAGTGCCGGGAATGCGGGCAAGCGTTCGATAGACGGTCGGGCGCGCCACCGAAAACACATCTGCCAGATCGGATATCGAATATTCGCCGCTGTCGTGCATCCGGCGCAGTTCCCTTTGCTGTTTCTCCGTGAGCTTGGGCGGTTTTCCGCGAAGTTTTCCCTTGGAACGCGCCAGCGCCATGCCTTCCCGCGTCCGCAGCCGGATCAGATCGGCCTCGAATTCGGCAAACGTCGCCAGGATGTTGAAAAACAGCTTCCCCATCGGGTCGGCGGGGTCGTAGACGCTATTCCCCAGCGCCAGCAGGACGCCGCGTGCAGCCAAAGAATCGGCAATGTCGCGGGCGTCGGGCACCGAGCGGGCCAGCCGGTCGAGCTTCGGCACCACCAGCGTATCCCCGGCACGTGCCGCCGCCAGTGCCTGGGCCAGTCCCGGACGGGCGCGGTTCGTGCCGGTGAAGCCGTGATCCATGTAGATCCGTTCCGGCGCCACCCCGAGGGCGGCAAGCGCCGCCTGTTGCGCGGCAAGGTCTTGTTTGTCGGTGGAACAGCGGGCGTAGCCGATCAATATTTGCGTCATGGGAGTGTCCGTGGAATGTCCGTTCAAGGGGCGGTTAATGATAATTAAATAGTACCGCCTTATTGAGACACGTGAACAGCCCCTTCGCACTGAAACCGGGAATTTTTTCTTCTGTACGGTGAACGACCCCCTAACGGACAGAGCCTTCTGGAAGTCACCCCCAGACTCAGTATCAGAAAAATACTTGATCTGTATATACGATGTCTAACAATCAGCCGTTTACAAGACAAGATGAAACAAAAAACGGAATGAGCCACAATATTGCTGGTAACACCGGGGGAAACAACCCTAATACAATTCAGTTGATGTCAATCTGTTCCTCAAAGCGAATGGAATGCGAGACCACCAACGCTGCCCTTGCCATTTAACTGAACGATATTGAGAATTGATTTTGTTCTTGAGTATTTATTATCTTGGGGAGATTCTTTATGGCGGCAAAAAAACAGCCGTATAAGGCGAAGTTTGTACAAGCCGACAATGACGGCGACTATGTGAGCATGGGGAAGCGGTACTCTTTGTCCTTGACTGATAAAGACTTGATTATTTCAAAGCATCGCATTCCGTTATTGAAAATCCTAAGAGCGGAACGTGTAGGGAAAGGAGTAGCAATAACCTATTTGGATTCAAACAAGATTCCAACCAAGATTATGTTGACCACTGACAACCTTTTTGGATTCTCCATAGGAAGAGCAAAAAAACTGGATGAATTGGTTCGTGTCCTGGAATCTGCGGTAGATTCTCAGATTAAACGGACACCAGCACAAGAGCTTGCCAAAGCACAACAAGTTGCCCCGCCCGATACTTGTCATGAATGTGGAAACAGAGGGGGCGCCCATTTAAGATTTGGTCAAATTTATTCGGGGGTTTTAATAGCTCGATGGTCATCGAATGAAGGGATCTACTGCAAAAAACACTCTACCATTCATGGGCTGCGATCCATGGCTATTTCAGGTGTTCTTGGCTGGTGGAGTCCATGGGGCATTTTTATTACTCCAGTATAT
>JAVBTC010000175.1:0-18469 GCA_031556405.1 Rhodocyclaceae bacterium | reverse complement strand
TACCTGCGCCCAGCTCGTCGCGCCAATCTCCGCTGCAATGGACGGCAGCGGCTTTCCGCTCAGCGAACGCAACAGCCCGCCGCCGCCGAACGGCCGGTTGACGAGCACGGCGATGCCGCGTTCGCTGGCCAGCGGCAACAGGCGCCGTTCGGCGTTGCGGTCGTCGATTGCATAATTCAGTTGCACGAAATCGAGCTTTTCCGCGCGCATGATCGCCTCGAGCTGATCATAGGCGCCGGAGGTGTAGTGCGTGATGCCGATATAGCGGATGCGCCCCTCTTCCTTCCACGCCCGCAGCGTCGCCAGGTGCGTGCGCCAGTCGACCAGGTTGTGAATCTGCATCAGATCAATGCGTTCGGCCTTCAACAGTTTCATCGACTGCCGCATCTGCGCGATGCCGTCTTCCTTGCCCTGGGTCCAGACCTTCGTGGCGAGAAAAGCCTTCCTGCGTTCGGGCATCGCCGCGAGCAGGTCGCCAACGGCGGCTTCTGCCCGGCCGTACATCGGCGACGAATCGATTACCGTCCCGCCGGCATCGAATAGCGCCTTGAGAACGGTGGGCAATTGCCCGTATTCACGGCTGCCCGGAGCGACGTCGAAGACTCTGGAAGTGCCGCAGCCGATGACGGGCAGTTGTTCACCCGACGACGGGATCGCCTTCGTATGCATCCCCTCTCCTTTCGGTTCGGCCTTCCGTTCCCGTTTCTCTTCCTGAGCCAGGGCACCGCCGCCATAGGACAGCAGCGATACCCCGAGCGCGGAGCGCAGAAGCCCGCCGTACATCGCGGCACCGGCGCCAAGCGAGAATTTCAGGAATTCGCCGCGCGTCATCTTGCATCCCGTCTTTTGCATGATGGTTCTCCTGTCGAACTACCGAACATATAGCACGATTTCCCGTTCCCGGCTTCCATGACGAAAACGGTTCATGCCGGAGACTGCGATACTTCGCCGACAATTCTTTCATTCCGGAAGTATGTATTTATATTGAGCTATCCTGGCCGGCATCAGCGCATCAGCAGCCAATGAATTTTCCATATTTAGTAAAATTTACCAATATAACTGTAAATAGTTTCTAATTAAAATAATTCTATAAATATAGAATTATTCGAACCATTTGAGTGGCGATATTGCCGGCATCGTGCGACGCGCCACAAACACTCTCTATACGATTGCCCGGTCTCCGTTAAGAAAGCGGAAAAAAGGCCGGGGATGGGAATCCGGCCTTTTTTCCACGGTAGAACGACGATTTTCAAGGCTTCGCGACGTGCCAGGCGTTATTCGCCATACCCTCGCCGGTTTGATCGCCGGATTTCGTATCCTTGATCCAGGTGTAAAGCGGACGGCCCTTGTACGCCCACTGTTTGTTTCCGTCATCGCGGGTAATGACGCTCCAGTCGCCGCTGGCCCGTGCCTGTTCATCGGCAGCCAGCGGCGGCCAGTTGGCCGCACAGCGGTCGTTGCAGACGCTCTTGGAAGACGTATCCTTGTTGAAGGTATACAACGTCATTCCCCTGGCGTCGACCAGGACACCGTTGCTGACGCCGGCAGGCTCCGCCGCCTGGGCGTGAAGCATGCCGATACCGGCGCAACAGCCGAGCACTGCGGCCCATCGCGACAATTTCTTTTTCATGAAACACTCTCCTTACGAAATAGTGAAAAATTCAGGCTCGCAGGAGATGCTGCGTAACAATGAACGCGCCCCCGGGTAATTCATATTATGCAGATCCCGACGAATCGCACCTTCCGCCGACCTTGTTTTTGGTCATTGTTTTGCTCCGTTTGGTTCCACGGCGGTTTTCGATTCTTGTCGTAAAACCCTTTTCGTGCCCGCACCCCAAAAAACATCGTGAAGAACCATAAAAACGCCCCAAGCCGGAATCGGAACGGTACCGGATCGGGGCGTTTGTCCATGGCCGCCGCCATCGACGGAATTCGTTCTATTTGAGCATGTCGATCAGCTTGCCCGGACGTGGCGGCGGATTCCGCTTCGTTTCCACTGGAGTGTCTTCCGATGCGCGGCGCAACGCGGTAAAGCTGGCCAACTCCCACGAACGCATCGCCACGAGCATGCCCGTGCCGCTGCGCTGTTTGAGCGGCACCCCCAAACCCTCTTCGTGCAGTGCCGCGAAAGTCTGGCGCAGGCGCTGCAGTTGGGCGCGCACCTGGCTTACGGCAGCGGGAGTGAGCATGCCATGGATGAAAGCGAAGGTGCTGCTGTCATCGGTGCTGAAAGGATGGTCGAGAAAATCGCCCAATCCCTCGGCGCGGAAGAATTGCTGGATCGGGCCGCCCGGCAACCAGTCGAAATCGCGCGCCACGCGCAGCCGTACGCGCTCGCCGGGAAGCAGATCGATCAGCCGCAGTTTGTCCAGGCGCAGCAATTTTTTCAGACACTCGACCTCGCTCACATCGTACGTCACGGTAATGTCGGAGGGTTTCCAGTGATTGAGCACGCAGACGGCAACCAGCAACAATTTATTGTCGGCAACCAGTTCGCGTTCCTGCGGTTCGCTCAAACGACGCAGGCGCGGTTCGACGCTGCCCGCTTCCTGCATCAATTCGGCCAGGGAAAGGTCGAGCATCTCGCTCAGTTTCGCCAGGCGTTCGAGCGTAAACCTTCCGTTGGAAAAAAGACGCTTGACGCTCGGTTCGGAAAGCTTGAGTGCGATGGCGACGTCGCGGTAGGTCATGCCGCGCGTTTTCAGCTCGCGCTTCAAAAGCGCCAGCAGACGCTGGATTTCGTTCATGGCGATGATGGCTCCCCAAGGGTAAAGGCATGCATGAGGAACGCGAAGAATGTGAATAGCAATAACGCACTTCGCGGCGCATTCACATCCAGGCGTCCTGTCGCGATTCCTGTCGTCGCATTATCCGCTACTTTACGGACGGATTGAGGAGAAGCTGTGTCGTACGCGGGATTTCTGGCAGAGTAAAATTCCACATCTTCCGTTCATTCTCCGACGATCATCATTATGGAAGCATTGGTTGGCATCGGCATCATCCTGGTCTTTTTCTACCTCATCATCCTGCCCATTCTGACGTTCGTGGCGCTGTCGCGCAGCGGCAGCCAGGAAAAGGAGGTAAAACAACTGAGACGGCAACTGGCGGCGATGGAAGAACGCCTGGCGTCCCTGGGTAATGAATTGCGGGAACCGCGAGCGCCGCAGCAACAGACCTCCGAAGACATCGCAACAGCCGGAAAGGTGGAGCGTCCCGTGCCGGAAAAACGGCAACAGGCCCAGGCCTGGAACCCGAAAGAAAATGTTTCAGCGCTCCCGGCCGCCGGTACGCCGGCGTTTTCCCCGTTCGAGAAACCGGAATCCGCGGCGCAACCGCCCGCACAACCGCCCGCACAATCGCCCGTACAGCCGCAGGAAGAACCGCCTATCGTTTTCCCGGAATCTCCTTCCATGCTGGAGTTGGAAGCGATCCCGGACGCGGCGGCAAGGGTACGGGAATCTGGTGCCGTCCCGCTGTCCGAAACATTCGAAATCGCTCCTGAAACCACGCCTGCACCAACACGCGCGCAGGCGGAGCGGCGCAGCACCGAGGACACGAAAATTCTCGACGCGGCGCTTGCGGCCGCGGAAAATCCATCGGCCACAGCGGAAACCAAGACCAGCACCTCCCACACGCCCACTGCACCCGCCGCGCCTTCCAGGCCTGCCGGGTCCGGCGCTTCCCGTCCTCCCGCGCCTCCGTCTTCTCATTCCCCCCGTCCCCGTCCAGTGGCGGAACGTCCGCAATGGCTGGAGCGCTTTTTCGCCTGGTGCATCGGCGGCAATCCGCTGGTGCGCGTCGGGATCCTGATCCTCTTTTTCGGCGTTTCCTTCCTGCTCAAGCTGGCGGCGGATTACGGCTGGTTTCCGCTCGAACTGCGTCTTGCCGGCGTAGCGCTGGGCGCGGCGACCCTGCTCGGCATCGGCTGGCGGCTGCGGATCAAGCGCCGGAATTACGGCCTGCTGCTGCAGGGCGGCGGCATCGGAATACTGTATCTGGTGATCTATGCCACGTTCGCGTATTTCAAGTTGATTCCGGAAGAATCCGCCCTGTTCGCGTTTCTCCTGCTGTTCGCCGTCTCCGCGTTGTCGGCGTTCCTGGCGGTACGGCAGGATGCCTCCGCGCTGGCGGTGATGGGAATGACCGGCGGCTTCGCGGCGCCGGTGCTGATTTCCACCGGCAGCGGCAACCACATCGCACTGTTCAGCTATTTCGCGCTGCTCAATGCCAGCGTGCTCGGCATCGCCTGGTTCCGTGCCTGGCGCCCGCTCAATCTGCTGGGATTCGTGTTCACGCTCGGCGTCGGCTCCGTGTGGGGCATGAAGTACTACACGCCCGCGCATCTGCAGAGCGTCGAATGCTTTCTCATCCTGTTCTTCCTCTTCTACGTCGCCGTCGCGCTTCTGTATGCGATACGGCGCGAACTGGAGCTGAAGCGCTATGTCGACGGCACGCTGGTGTTCGGCGTTCCAATCGCTTTCAGTCTGTTGCAGGCAAAGCTCGTCGGCAATATCGAATTCGGCATGGCCTGGAGCGCGGCGGCGCTCGGCGCGTTCTATCTATTGCTGGCGTCGTGGCTGGCGCGTTACCGCCTGGAGCGTTTGCGCCTCGTCTTCGAAGCAATGCTCGCGCTCGGCGTTCTGTTCCTCACGCTCGCGGTGCCGCTGGCTTTCGAGGGCACGCGTCTGACCGGCGCGATCTGGGCAGTCGAAGGCGCGGGCCTGTGCTGGGTCGCCGTACGGCAGCGGCGCCAACTGGCGCTGACGGGCGGTCTCGTCCTGCAGATTTTCGCTGCCGTTTCGTTTTATCTCGACCGTTCGGGCGGCTTTATCCCCGAAATGCCGATGGTGCTCAACAGTTGGTATATCGGCGCCCTGATGCTTGCGTTATCGGCGCTTTTCTGCGGCTGGCGGCTGCGCAGCGATGCGGCGAAGTCGTGGCTGGGCGCATTCGGACAATCCCTGTCGTTCCTGTTCGGAGGCATCGGGCTGCTCTGGTGGATCGGCAGTGGCGGCACGGAAATCCTGCGCCATCTCGGACCGTTCGCGACGGCCTCCTACGCCTACCTGCTGTTCGCCGTGTTGACGGCATGGCTTGCGCACGGCGCCAGCCGCCGCCTGAACTGGGCGGAAATGGAATGGATGGCATTGGCACTGCCCCCGGTGCTGCTGCTGTCCGCCCTGCTTTCGTATTCCTTTAATCTGTCGCCGCTCGCCGGCCGCGGACTATTTTCCTGGCCGCTGGCAATCGTTCTGGCGTATGCGCTGCTGTTCCTGCAGGAACGCCGTGCCACGCAGGAATCTTCCACCGCGCGGCAAATGTTCCCCGCCGAGCTCCTGGGGCCGTTGCATGCACTGATGTTCTGGACGTTGTGTCTCGTCGCCGGTCTGGAATTCCATGGATTCGTCGCCGTACATGTGCCCGAGGGCGTCTGGCGATGGAGCAGTTGGACATTCGTCGGCGCCTTGCTGCTGCTCGCTCTGATCCACATCGGCCCGCGCCTCGGTTGGCCGGTCGCCCGCTTCCGTTCGCATTACCTGACGCTCGGCGCCGCACCGGTGGCATTGCTGGCATTGGGATGGGCCTTCCTGGGACTCGCGAGCGACGGCAACCCCGAGCCGCTGCCGTATCTGCCGCTCGTAAACCCGGTCGAGCTATGCCAACTGCTCGTTTTTGCCGCGCTGTTCTCCTGGGTACGCGCGAACAGAGAGGCCTTTGGTACGGCTTTTGGCACGGCTTTTGACACACAATCGCGCGCCAATGCCAACATTTTGCCCAAGTGGCTGCTGGCCGGCGCCGTGGTGCTGCTTTTCCTCCTGCTCAACGCCGCTCTGCTGCGAACGCTGCACCAGTACGCGGCGCTCGATTACCGGATCGGGGCCGTCATCGCGGAGCTTGGCGGGCAGTTGTATTTCGTCGCGCTGTGGATCGTGTTTGCCGTCGCCGGAACGCTGTTGCTGCGTCGCGCGGATATCTCCCGGCAGCGGGCATTCCTCCTTGCCGCCGTTTTCCCGCTGCTGATTCTGCTCTGGTTCTGGAGCGTCCGCAGCAACCTGTCTTCCGCCAGCGGCGAGTGGGGTGCATGGCCGCTGCTGAATCCGTTCGATCTGGCGCAGGCCGGCGTCGTCGCGCTCTCCTTCTTCGTCCTGGCACGATTGCGGCCAACGGACATCGAACCGGCACCGTACCTGCCCGCATTCGCCCTCGCTATCGGAGGAGGAGGCTTCCTCTGGCTGAATGCGATGCTCTTGCGCTCACTGCATCATTGGCTCGAGATCCCGTACCGCTTCGACGCGCTTTACGCCTCGACCACGGTACAGGCCGCGCTCTCGCTGCTGTGGGGCATCCTGGCGCTGGTCCTGATGGTCTGGGCGGTGCGCCGCGTACAGCGTGCTCCGTGGTTCGCCGGCATCACGCTGCTGGCTCTGACGGTAGGCAAGCTCTTTTTCGTCGAACTTTCCCATATCGGCGGCACGGCGCGAATCTTCTCGTTCATCGGTGTCGGCATATTGCTCCTGCTGATCGGCTATCTGGCGCCGCTGCCGCCGAAAAAGAAGGAGCCTGCTTCATCATGAACCGATTCCGTTTTCTTCTCTTCTCCGTATTCCTTTTTCCCGCGTGGATGCAGATGCCGATGGCGGTAGCGAAAGGTGCGGCGGAAACAAGCGCCGAAACAAGTGTAGAAACGGGGTTTCGCAATTATTTCGCGCTCGAGCTCGAAGGCAATGCCTCCTACTATCTGTTCGCTCTCACTCCGGAGGCATACCGGGCGAGCATGACCCGCGACGGACGTGACCTGCGCATTGTCGATACAACCGGAAATCCCGTTCCCTATACCTTCGGCGGCGCCATCGAAACGGCGGAGGAAATGCCGGAAAAACCGTTCCTGCGCCCGGTGCCGTGGTTTCCCTTGCCGCATGCGCAAAACGGAAAGAGCGTGCAGGATGGATTCATCATCGCCGCCGACGGCACCTTGCGCGTCCGCGAGCGGCAGGATGAAGCGGAACACCGTAGCGGCGACATCGTCGACTTGAGTGGAATCGTCGGCAAGGCCGGCGGCAAAAACAATCCCGGCCTCAACGCACTTTTCGTCCGCATCGACGCGGCGACGGGAGGTGCGGGAGGAACGGGCGAATATCTGGGCACCGTCGAAGTTCTCGCGAGCAACGATCTGCAATACTGGTCCATGGTCACGACAGCGCAATTGCTGCGGCTCGATCATCGCGGCCAACGCCTGGAACGCGAGCGTATCGATTTCGACGGCGCCCTGCTCGCCAAACCGCCGCGTTATCTGCAACTGCGCTGGCGCGCCGCACCGCCGGTCATCGCGGGCATCGAGGCGGAATTGCTGCCGCCGCGAAATAGCGCCAGCGACACCGATAGTGTGCAAGGCCCACCCGGAAAACGGAACGAATCCCGGCAATGGCAAGAAAATCTGCCCGGCCGGATCCTGCCGGACGGCAACGTGGTTTTCGACACCGGCGGCGTTTTCCCGGTCGACCGCCTGCGCTTCCGCCTGCCCCGGCTCAACACGGTGGTGCCGGTGAGGCTTTATTCCCGTAGCGGCGAAAACGCCCCCTGGCGGCTGGTTCGCGTGGAAACGCTATATCGCCTGCAAGGTTCCGACGGCACCGAACAGGAAACCCCGGAAATCGGGATCGCTCCCAATCGCGACCGCTTCTGGAAAATGGAAACGGAAAGCAACGCCCAAAGCAATACCAGAAGCAATGCCAGGAACAACACCGGAAGCGGCGGCGGTACGGAAAATTTCGAATTCGGTGGCGGCACGCCGCTGCTGTCGGTCAGTTGGCAACCGGAAACGGTAACGTTTCTCGCCCGCGGCACGCCGCCATTCCTGCTCGCGGTCGGAAATCCCCGAGCCATGGACGCCAGCATTCCATCCGCGCGCCTGCTGGCCGGGGACAGGCCGTATCTGGCGACAGCGAAAATCGGCGCGGCGCAGCCGACACCGGCAAATGCCCTGGTGATCCGATCCGATACGGAAACGCTGCCGCTGGAAGAGCAAACCCGCCGTTATATTCTGTGGGGCGTCCTGCTCGCGATCGTCGGGCTGCTTGCTTTCATGGCCTGGAAAGTGGCGCGGCATTTGCCGCAGGAAGAAAATGGCGGAGAAGATAAGCGCCACTGACGGCATCACGCATGAAAGCTTGCGGGAAAAAATGGCGCCCCAATGGCACCCCAATGACGCCCCAAATGGCGCCCCGTTTGAGGACGCACCGGAAACAAAATGCCGCCTGCTGCTCCCACAACACAGGCGGCAGGCGGCATCAATCAGATCTTCAAAACGGCGCTTATCTTGGCACAACCGCATCCGAAGCCGGGGCTGGAGCCGCATCGGCAGATTCTGCCTTTCCGGGAGCAGCCGGGGGTTTGTCGGGAATCGCCGGCGTCACGACGGGCATCGGCACCGGCTTGCTGCCATACGGCGCGGTTTTGGGATATCCCGCCATGTCGAGCAGGCTGTTCCAGGCACCCGACTCGAAGCCGCGCGAGACCTCCTTGCCGACAAGTACGGTCGGCAACATCGGAGAATCGCTGCCGGTGGCTTTCCTGAAGGCGTCGATTTCCTCTGTGGTCTGCAGCACCTTTTCCGTGAACGGAATACCGCGTTTATTCAGAAGATCGCGCCCCGTCTGGCACGTCGCACCGCAATTGACGGAGGTATAGAGCGTCACCGGATATTTCGCCGCGACCTGACGCACCGCGTAGGAAGTGGAAGCCGCCGGCGCGTTGTTGGTCGTACTGGCGGCGGCCTTGTCGACCTGTTCCACATACCCGCCTCGCGATATCTCGACTTTTTTGATTGCCGGCGGCGGCGGCATGTCGGAAATGACGGTGCGTCCCGTCGCCGGATCGACCCAGCGGTAAGTGGTCTGCGCCTGCGCCGTGGCAAGGAAGGAAACGCCGAAGAGGAATGCCGCGACTGCGGTCAGTGTTCCGCGTGCGGCGGAAGAATGAAGAATGCAAGGGAAACGATGTTGCATGACAGCTCCTGAACGGACGGACTTACCTGAGAATCATACCACGCCGACCGCCCCGTTCATGCCGTTGTGCCGCAACAGCGCATCGACTTCGGGAGCACGGCCGCGGAAGGCCGTAAATGAGGCGAGCGCCGGACGGGTACCGCCGACAGCGAGAATTTCTTCATGGAAACGCCGCCCCGTCACCGGATCGAACGGATTTCCGGCTTCCTCGAAAGCGGCGTAACAGTCGGCGGAAAGCACCTCGGCCCATTTGTAGCTGTAATACCCGGCAGCATAACCACCGGCAAAGATGTGCGAGAAGCTGTTGGGGAAACGCTGCCACGCGGGCGGGAAAATCACCGCGACTTCGCGCCGCACTTCGTCGAGCAGCGCGAGGACGGGGTCGGTTTCCGCTTTACGCCCGCCGTCTTCGGCATCCCCTGCGGCATCGGCATCGAATTCACAGTGCAGGCGCATATCGAACAGCGCGAATTCGATCTGGCGCAGCATCTGCATGCCGCTCTGGAAATTCTTCGCGGCGAGCATTTTGTCGAAAAGCGCGCGCGGCAACGGCGCGCCGGTATCGACGTGCGCGGTCATGGTTTCGACGACTGACCATTCCCAGCAGAAATTTTCCATGAATTGCGACGGCAGTTCGACCGCATCCCATTCGACGCCGGCAATGCCGGAAACGGCCAGTTCGTCGACGCGGGTGAGCATATGGTGCAGGCCGTGCCCGGTTTCGTGGAACAGCGTGATGACTTCGTCGTGAGTAAACGTCGCCTGTTTCCCGCCGACCGGGCGCGCGAAATTGCAGTTGAGGTAGGCCACCGGCGTCTGTATGCCGCCGGCGGTGAGGCGGCGGGAAACGGCATCGTTCATCCACGCGCCGCCGCGCTTTTCCTCGCGTGCGTAAAGATCGAGGTAAAAGCGCCCGACCAGTTCGCCGCCGGGCGTTTCGATGCGGAAAAACCGCACGTCCTCATGCCAGGCGGGCGCGGAATCGGGTTTGATGCGCACGGAAAACAGCGTTTCGATGGCGGAGAAAAGCCCGGCGAGCACTTTTTCCTCGGTGAAATACTGGCGCACTTCCTGTTCGGAAAAGGCGTAGCGCGCCTGTTGCAGTTTTTCCGTGGCGTAGCCCATGTCCCACGGTTCGAGCGGGTCGAGTTTCAGCTCATCGCGGGCGAAGACACGCAGTTCGGCGACATCGCGTTCGGCGAAGGGACGCGCGCGGCACGCCAGGTCGCGCAGGAATTCGAGCACTTGCCGCGGCGACTCGGCCATCTTCGGCTCCAGCGACACCTCGGCGTAACTGCCGAACCCCAGCATGCGCGCTGCTTCCGTGCGCAGCCGCAGCAGGCGGCGGATCAGCGGCGTATTGTCGAGATCCGGAGATCCGAATTCGGAAGCGCGCACCGCGTAAGCGCGGTACATCGCCTCGCGCAGCGGCCGGTGCTCGGCATGCTGCATCACCGGGATATACGAGGGCGCGTGGAGAGTGAAACGCCATTGCGGGGCCGCTTCCGATGCTCCCGGCGCATCCGGCGCTGTTTTTGCCGCCTGATCGTTTTTCTCCACCGTCTTTTCCGCCGCCTTTTCCGCCACCCTCGCGGCATACAACCGCGCCGCCTCGATCATATCCGGCGGCAACCCGGCAAGCTGGCTCGGATCGCTGACGGTTTCGGTATGGGCATTGGTGGCATCGAGCAGATTCTCGGCGAATTTCGCCTGCAACGCCGCGAGTTCTTCCTGGATCTCCTGAAAGCGCGGCTTCCGCTCTTCCGGCAGTTCGGCCCCGGAAAGACGGAAATCGCGCAACTCGTTTTCGACGACACGTCGTTGCGCCGGCGTCAGGAGGGCGAATTCCGGACCCTGCGCCAGTACCCGGTACCTGGCGAAAAGCGCCTGATTCTGGCCGACTTCACTGTAGAAACGGGTGACTTCGGGCAGCAGATCGTTATAGGCATCGCGCCAGACGGGAATATCGTTGACCGAATGCAGGTGACCGACGATACCCCAGGCACGGGAAAGACGTTCCATCGCATCGGAGAACGGCGCGACGAAGCCGGCCCAGGTGGCGGATACTCCATCGCCGGTCAATTGCTCCACCAGCACGCGATTTTCAGTCAGCAGGCGCGTCACGGCGGGACGCACATGTTCCGGCCGGATCAGATCGAAACGCGGCAGCCCCGAAAAATCGAGCAATGGATTGGCGGCGGAAGCATCCGCGGAAGATGCGAAAACAGCAGAAGAAATAGAGGCGGAGGTTTGCGACACTTTAATAATTCCAATTTTATGTTAAATAATATATGACTACTGTAGCCATATATAGCAATAAATTATTTAATCAACTAGAACCTAAACGATCCGATGACGATACCGCCGATCAGGGCAATCGAAAACATCATTTGCAGTCGCGCCGTCATCACGTCGCCTTCCCTGATCCGCACCGGCTCGTCGACTTCGGCACGATTGATGTAATGAATGTTCCGCAACGCCGTGGGCGCGGTGAAAAACACCAGCAACGCCCAGGGATCGAGAATGCCCGTCCCGACCATCAGCGCCACGACCAGATACGCCGCACCGAGCAGAAATGCGTATTCGAATTTGGCGGTGCGGATGCCGAACAGAATCGGCACCGTCTTGATCGGCACGCGGCGGTCGTGGCTGATATCGCGGGTGTTGTTGGCGAGCAGGATATTGGTGGTCAGGCAGGCCAGCGGCAAGGCCAGATACCAGGCATCGCGCGGCACATCGCCGGTGAGCGTGAATACCGTGCCGGCAACCATCAGCAACCCGAACAACGTGAAAATCAACAGCTCGCCGAGCGCGGCGTATTTGAACCGCGTATAGAAAATACCGCCGAGACAGCCCGCGAGGCCGAACCAGAGCAAGGTCCAGCTGGTGTAATGAATCATCACGAAGCCGAGTACCGTGCCCAGCCCCATCAGCGCGAAACCGGCGCGCAGAAAATCGAGCGGCGGCAGTTCGCCGTTCACCAGGACGCGGCTCGACCCGAAAGTATCGGGGCGGTCGACGCCGTTTTTCCAGTCGTAATAATCGCTGATCAGATTCGCGCCGAGGTGATAACTGACACCGGCCACCACGATCAGCGGCAACAGCCACCATTCCGGTGTGGCGAGCCCCTGCCGCTGCAACGAAAAAACGTAGGCGCTGGCCAGCAAAATCGGCATTGTCGATGCGGGCAGCGAAAAAAGCCGCAATGCACGGATCCACAGCGCCAGTTTCGTCCGCATTTCCGGCGGTTCTTCCATCTGCATTCCCGTCACTTCCTTCGTCATTTCGTCCCCCGTTCTTCCGTCTCTTCTTTCACCCGTCTACCCGCCTTTTAAATTTAAACTACGTCCGTCCGCGTTGTGTGTTCGTCCGTCCCACGGTTTTCCGTTCCGGACCGTTCCCGAAACGTCCATTCTACCTGCCGCCTCCCCCTTCATGTCTTCCGAAAAACACCGCTCGCAGCATTCCTCGTCCCCGCCATTCCGTCCGCCATGGGCGTTGATCGTCCCGCTGCTCCTTGCCACCGCGCTCTGGGGCGTGATGTTCTCGCCATGGACCGCGCCGCATATCGATTTCTGGGTCACGATGAGCGGCTCGGCGCTGCTGCTTGCCGTACTCGGTCTGAAACTCGGCAACCTCGGCGACGGTTGGCGCGGACAATGTCTTTTCTCGGTACGCGAAGTCGTGCTCGGCGTGGCATCCGCCGCCCTGCTCTGGTTCATTTTCTACTGCGGCAATTTTTTCAGCGCGCTGCTTTTCGATTTCGCCCGGCCTCAGGTCGGATCGATCTACTCCATCAAGGGCGCGGAGAATCCTTGGCTGCTCGCCGGCCTGCTGCTGTTCCTGATCGGGCCGGCGGAAGAAATCTTCTGGCGCGGTTTCCTGCAACGCAGGCTCGCAACATGGATCGGTGAGTGGATCGGAGAGCGAACCGGCAAATGGACAAGAAAACGGACAGACAAACGAACGGGCGAAACCTGCGCCTGGCTGCTTGCCAGCCTCGCCTACGCGCTGGTACATCTGTGGGCGTTCAATTTCATGCTGCTGGCCGCCGCCTTCATCTGCGGCCTCTTCTGGGGCGCACTGTACCGCTGGAGAAAAAACCTCGCGCCGGTTCTCGTTTCCCACGCGCTGTGGGACGTGGCGATTTTCATCGTCTTTCCGGTCGTCTGAACCGCTATGGCTATCGCTCGGCCGGGCCGGTATTCCGGCCCGACGCCTTCGCTTACTTGTGTTCCGCGTTGTGCCGCTCGACGCCGGCGACGATTTCCTTCTTGGCGTCCTCGGTATCGCGCCACCCCTGAATCTTGACGAACTTGCCCGGTTCCAGATCCTTGTAATGGGCAAAGAAATGCGAGATCTGATCCAGGGTGATCTGCGGCAGGTCGCGCGGCGACTGGACATTGCGGTACATCGACGTCAACTTGTCGACCGGCACCGCCAGAATCTTCGCATCGCCGCCCGCCTCGTCCTCCATCGACAGCATGCCGATCGGCCGGCAGCGCACAACCACGCCCGGCGGCAGCGCGAACTGTGCCAGCACCAGCACATCGACCGGATCGCCGTCGTCGGCAATGGTGTTGGGGATATAACCGTAATTGCACGGATAGTGCATCGACGTAGCCATGAAACGGTCGACGAAGATCGTACCGCTGTCTTTGTCCACCTCGTATTTGATCGGCTCGGAGTGCATCGAAATCTCGATGATGACGTTGATGTCGTTCGGAATCGCACTGCCGGCGGGGATATCGGAAAGGGCCATGTTCTGTTTCTTTCTGCGAATGGTGCGGTGTGGAAAACAGAGATTATAACCAAGCGGGAAACGCGCATGCCCCGGCCACTATCCGGCTGATACCAGTCAATTCCAATTCCGGCCGCTGCGCGTTCCCCGCGCCGCGGTCAGCGCAAAACGCGCAGCGCGGCCTCGTAATCGGGTTCGTTCTTGATCTCCGCGACGCGCTCGGCATGAAGCACCCGATCATCGGCATCGAGCACGATCACCGCGCGCGCGGCAAGTCCGGCCATCGGACCGGCGGCGATCTCGACCCCGTAATCGGAAAGAAAGCGGCGCCCGCGCATGAGCGAAAGCATCACCACGTTCTGCAATCCTTCCGCGCCGCAGAAACGGCTTTGCGCGAACGGCAGATCGGCAGAAATACACAACACCACCGTATCCTTCAACGCACCCGCCGCCTCATTGAAACGCCGTACCGACGCGGCACAGACCGGAGTATCGACACTGGGAAAAATATTCAGAACCTTTTTCTTCCCGGCGAATTTTGCCAGCGCCACATCGGCCAGATCGGCGCCGACCAGCGTAAACGGCGGCACCCCGCTTCCAGCTGCGGGAAAAGTACCGTTGATCGGAATGGGTTGACCGCCAAGCGTGACTTGCGACATAAGCTCCTCCTTTTCCATGGAAAAATACGAAATGCAGATGAACGACGGGAATGAACGTCGGACGAGGAAAACGGATCGGACGTTAAGATTTCAGCATAGCATTTTTTCATATTGCCCGGCAGCCGATACCGCGCATGATCCGCTACCCGTGACCGTAGACTAGTAATCAGCGAATCAGCGGCAGCAACGCGCGGAACTCATCGGTGGCGGCACGCTGCAGCCACTCGAACAACACCATTTCAGTAGTTACGATCCGCGCGCCGGAATCGCGCATCCGGGTAAAAGCAACGGCACGGTCTTCCGGCGAGCGCGACGATGCCGCATCGGCAACGACGAAGACGGCGAACCCATCGGCCAGGAGCGACAATGTGGTCTGCAACACGCAGACATGCGTCTCCATGCCAGTCAGAATAATCTGCGGCCGCTCGGCGCCCAACTGCGCCAGAACACCCGGCTCGCGCACGGCGGAAAAATGAACCTTCTCGAACACGGTAGCGTCGGCGAGGTAAGGCTGCAAAGCACTCACTGTCGGCCCCAGGCCCTTCACATACTGCTCGGAAACGAATACCGGCACAGCAAGCGCCCGCGCCGCGGTGAGCAGGCGGACATTATTCGCCACCGCGCGCTCGGCGTTGTCGATGGCCGGCGCCAGACGCTCCTGAATATCGACGATGAACAGTTGGGAACGCTCGCGTTCGATCAGCATGGAATTCTCCGGAAGGGAATATAAAACGGTATAAGGACGCTCAAGGATTATGGCGCCATTTGGGAATCGCCTTGGAACTGTAAAATACATGGTCGGAAACGGGGGTTCGCGGAAGTTCGAAAACTGTACCGTTTTGTTACCGTCGTTACTGTCTTCACCCGGCGCTCTCATTCCCGGAACAACCGTATGCAAGCGAACGCCTTTTCCATGGCGATCCATTATTTTCAGTCGATTTTGAAAAAAGGCCAACAATGACAAACGCCGATTCGTCGGAACTCGATAAATTCAGCGCGCTGGCGCACCGCTGGTGGGACCCGCAAAGCGAATTCAAGCCGCTGCACGACATCAACCCGCTGCGCCTGGACTGGGTCGAACAGCGCGCAGGACTGCAAGGCAAAAAAGTGCTCGACGTCGGCTGCGGCGGCGGCATCCTTTCGGAAAGCATGGAAGCGGCCGGCGCTACCGTCACCGGCATCGACCTCTCCGAAAAAGCGCTGGGCGTCGCCCGCCTGCACCTTCTGGAAAGCGGCCGCAAGGTCGACTACCGGGAAATCTCGGCGGAAACCCTGGCACACAGCGAGGCGGGAACGTACGACATCGTCACCTGCATGGAACTCCTCGAACACGTTCCCGACCCGGCGACGACCATTGCCGCCTGCGCCGCGCTCCTGCACCCGGGAGGGCACCTCTTCCTCTCCACGCTGAACCGCAATCCCAAATCCTACCTGTTCGCCATCATCGGCGCCGAATACGTGCTGCGCCTACTGCCCAAGGGGATGCACGACTACTCGAAATTCGTCAAACCCTCCGAACTGGCACGCTGGGTCAAGGGCGCCGGACTCGAAGTCGCGGCGATCACCGGCATGAGCTACAACCCGATCGCGCGAACCTACCGTCTCGGCGAAGACACCAGCGTCAACTACCTGATGCACGCCGTCAAACACATCCCGAATTGAGCGGCGCATGAAACAACGTGCACTCTCCCCGAAACAGCCTCCCGAACGCCGGATCGAACACGAAGTCCGCGCGGTATTTTTCGACCTCGACGGCACCTTTGCCGACACGGCACCCGACCTCGCCGCCGCGCTCAACCGCCTGCGCGAAGAACACGGCATGGAACCGCTGCCGTTGCCATCGCTGCGCCCCTGCGTATCCCAGGGCGCTCGGGGCCTGCTGCGTACCGGCTTCGGCCTGATGCCCGACGATTCCGGCTACCCTGAAGCACACGCGCGCTTTCTCACCCTCTACGGCGAAATCGTGTGCGAAAAAACCGTACTTTTTCCCGGCATCGACGCCCTGCTGGCGCGTTTCGAAGCGAACGGCATCCGTTGGGGAATCGTCACCAACAAAGTGGAAAAATTCACGCTGCCGCTGCTGGAAAAAATGGGCTACCACCGGCGCGCGGCGTGCATCGTCAGCGGCGATACCGCCCCACGTCCCAAACCGGCGCCGGACCCCCTGCTGCTGGCTTCCGAATGGACCGGAATTCCGCCCGGAGAATGCGTCTACATCGGCGACGACCTGCGCGACATCGAAGCGGGACGCGCCGCCGCGATGACGACCATCGCCGCGCGCTGGGGCTATCTCGGCGAAGATCTTCCGATCGAACACTGGGGCGCCGACTTCATCGTCGACGAAGCAGCGGAAATCGCGGACCTTTTCGTGGACCTTTCGCGGACCTTTTGAGCGCCGGATGATAGAATGTTTGGTTTACGCGTTACCGCCGTTTCATCATCGCCGGTTAGTGCACCGATCACCGGGGGCGACTTGGCTTCGACGTGGGTTGCAAAGCAGAGCAGTGCATACCGAGGACCAGCCACCTCGTAAATCCGCTGGAAATCTATAAACGCCAACGACGAGCGTTTCGCTCTAGCGGCCTAACGGCTGCTGGACCGCTACACTGACTGGTTCCTGGGTCAGGCGGGGCAACCCGCGGTAGCGTCATTTACAGGAACTCGCTTCCGCCAGGGTCGCTTTGGCGTCGGCTAAACTCAAGGCGACTCGCCAACCGCAAGCCTGCCCGGCCGGCGTGTCTAGGCTAAAACCCAAACGACCGGGCTAAGTATGTAGAACTGCCTGTAGAGGATTCACGGACGCGGGTTCAATTCCCGCCGCCTCCACCATTAATTTGTTGTTTTTAAAGGAAAATAATTTTCGATACTGCCGTAAAACTGGCACTGACCAGCCTACTTTCGGCAGCTTTTCGGCAGCATTGCGCCGTTCTAAATCGAAAGGCATAACGGCTTCATTCCCGGCGTCCGGGGTTGCCTCGGGAATCCGTCTGCCATAAACCAGAAAAATAATCCTTACGTCCGAGTACCCCCCGAGTGCTCCATCTGCGAGGTCACCCGCACCGGATCTTCTCCCGCCATAAGAGCCTGCAGGCGACCAGCGCCTGACCCAACCCAAACCGCCTTCGCGGAACCCTGGGCAATTCAGTTCAAGCCAATCCTGTGTTATGCTTGAAAAATATTTCGGCACGCCGCTACAAAGCAGTAGTGCTGCCTGGCAATTTCGGAAATGATTCACTCTCGCTCTCGGAGAACAACTCATGCATCGTCGCATTCTTTATCTTTTGCTCGCCTGCCTCGTCGCTTTCGTTCTACCCGCCTGCTCTCGCCAAACCGCCGAAGAAAAGGGCAAGGAAATGGCGACAGAGAAGATTGACTTGGTCAAGGGTGTCGGCGAGGCGCTAAAGGAGAAAGGCAGCCAGGCGGCCGAATCGGTCGCTCATGGGACAGGCGGGGTGCTGCAGGGTGTCGGGGAAGGTTTCGGCAAGGCCTTTGAGTGGAAACTTACCAATGCCCCGGGTATGGAACAGGCCGGTCTGACGGTATCGCGAGTCGGTAGAAAACCGACCACGGATGGCAAGGGAAATGGAATCAGCGTGTATGTCGTGGCCACGCGCGATGCAGCCGGCACTCTTTCGATGGTTGCCTACGATTCGGGCAAGCGCGAGACGGCAAGAATCCGCACGGAACTGGAAATCAAGGCCGACGATGGCCGTTACGAAACCCTGGTTCTCGATGAACGCACGCCGCTAAATACCATTCGCGAGGTGACGTTCGATTTTCGTCCAGCAGAGACGGAGAGCCGCAAGTAGGTTGTTTGGGCGAGAGCCTCCTGAACCAAAAGATGTTGCCCCGAAGCCCGGCATACCTGGGCTGGGGTTGCCCCGGTTTTGTGGACGGTTATCGGTTTGATTTTCGAACCGTCCTGACGTTTCCCCAGAAAGCGGGACAGTTCAGAATTCCAGGTTGGCCGCTTCTGACCTCTTCCCGTGAGCTGGACAGGTTCAATCCAGAGAAACCGACGGTTTTGCGGTACTGCCAAATTGTTTGGCGAACAGCGCCGGAGC
>JAVBTC010000097.1:0-21705 GCA_031556405.1 Rhodocyclaceae bacterium | reverse complement strand
AAGCCAACGCGAAAGAGGCGAAGAGCGCGAGCAACACCGTTAACGTCAAAGCCAGCGCGTAAATCGAGGTCAACCCCCCGCGCGCCAGGGAAAGCGCCTGATATTCACGAAACACTTCCTGCACGCTTTCGGCATTCTGCGCCAGAATTTCCGGCACCGGCTGAGTCAGTTGCAAAACACGGGTATCGCCGCCCAGCGTATAGGACGAAACAGGTACCAACACACGCAACTGCAAATGCGCCCCCTCTCCTTCGACGGTCCCCACGCCCTGCTGACGAATCCGCGCCTGTTGCAGTTGAGTGACGGAAGGCTGGCTGGGCAGCGAGCTCAGATCGGCGCTGGAACTCATCAGCAACTGGCCGGAGTGGGAAAAAAGCGCGGCGGAATTGATCACCATCTGTTCGCGCAGCCGGTTGAGCTGCAGACGCCGCTGCGCATCGGGATAAATGCTGAGTTCCTGTGCCAGCAGGTGCGCCTTGGCCGTCAGTTCCTGAAGCTGTGTTTCAAGCACGCTGCGCCCAAGATTGACGCCTGATTCGAGCGCCATTTCCACGCGCACGTTGAACCAGCTTTCGATGCTGCGCGTGAGAAATTGTACTGAAACAGCATAAACAAGCACTCCCGGCAGCACCGCGATCATTCCGAACATCGCCATCAGCCGCAGTTTCAGCCGCGAACCGAATATTTTCTGCCGGTACTCGCGCCACAACCGCCACAATTGCCACAGCACCAGTGAAAACAATGCCAGCGCCGCCGCGATATTGAGTCCGACGATCAGCGGGTAATGATGCGCGAACAAAGAAGTGTTGGCGCTGGCAGTGGCCAGCAGAAAAAGCAGGACGGCCGCCAGAAGCGCGACGACAATGAGCAGGATTCTCATTTGGGCTCGGCGCCGCCATCGGGCGGGGTGGAAGAAGAAGGCGGCGCGGAAGGAGTGGACGGCGGCCCGGTGGATGCCGCCGGCGTCTGCGGCGTAAATACCCAGCGCTTCCAGTCCGACGAAAGATTCCAGTCCCTGCCCGCCACCGCTTCGATCTGGAAAGGTTTCGGCAATTGCGACAAGTCCAGATACAAACGCAATGCGGCTTCGTAGCTGCCCCCCGGTTGCAGCCGCTCCTTCCCGGCGACCTGCCAGGAACGAATGCGCGAGAGTACGCGCAGTGCCTCCGTCAACGTTTCGAAGCTCTGGTGCAACGTTCCGCTGGAACCGCTGTAGAGCCGGTACTGCCGGGTCAAGGCATGGTAGGAAAGGCGCCAGGTCTGGCTGGTCTTGGCGATTTTCTCGTCGAACCAGTACCAGCGTTCGCGGGTCAGCTCGAAATCGGCGACGAAATAGAGCACGACGCCGCGCGCGACGGCTTCTTCCAGGCGTTGATTGAAGCTGATGTTGAAATCGGCGGTAAGGCTATATCCTTCATCGCCGAGACTGAGCTGCGTGTTTTTGATCTCGATCTCGGCCGCTCCGGCGGACACGCTCCAGGTCATGCAAAAGCAAAACAGAAGCGCTATCGCCGAAGTAAGCAGACGCTCAAAGATTTTTTTGTAACAGCGCATAAAAAAAACCGTCGTGCTCTTGCCCCGGCAGCAATTGTTCCTCATGACACACGCAGGCATCCGGGTGGCGCGCGAGAAAATCCGCCACCTGAAGCTGGTTTTCTTCCGGGAAAACCGAGCAAGTGGCATAAAGCAGTTTACCGCCCCGAGCCAGTACCGGCCACAAGGCATCGAGAATTTCCGCCTGGGTATGCGCATACTGCGCAATATCGCTGTCGCGGCGCAGCCATTTGCTGTCGGGATGGCGGCGTACCACCCCGGAAGCCGAGCAGGGAACATCGGCCAGGATCCGCGTGAAGGGCACACCATCCCACCATTGCCCGACCGCCCGGCAATCGGCAGCCTTGATCGCCGCCGCAAGCTTCAGCCGGGCAAAATTTTCCTCGATCGATCGGATGCGCTGCGGCTGGAGTTCCAGCGCCAGCAGATCGACCTCGGCGATTTCCAGCAAATGGGCCGCTTTGCCGCCCGGAGCGGCGCAGGCGTCAAGCACGCGCAGAGGCACCTCCCGGCTCGACTCCTGGACATCGAGCAGAACCGCAGCGCGTTGCGCACCGAGATCCTGCACGGAAACCTCGCCCTCGGTAAACCCGGGCAGACGCTCGACCGGGCAGGGCCGCGTCAACATCACCCCGCTTTCGCCCGCCGCGCGGGCATCGATTCCCGCCTCGGCAAGCCGTTCCAGATACACGGCACCACTGGTCCGGCGCCGGTTGACGCGTAAAGAGAATGGCGGCATCCGGTTGCCGGCGGCAACCAGCGCCGGCCAGGTTTCCGGGTAGGCTTGGCGCAAACGCCGCAACCACCAGTCCGGATGCCAACAAGTCGCTTCGTCTTCCTGGGCGGCGGCGGCCGAGATGGCTTCGCGTTGCCGCAAATAAGCGCGCAGCAATGCGTTGACCAATCCCTTGTAAGCTCCACGGGAAACCGTGGCAGCGGCGGCAACCGCCTGGTCGACGACGGTGTGCGCCCCCTCTCCCGCCTCCAGGCGCGTTTCCAGACGATACAGCGCTGCCAGCAACAGGCCGCGCACGAACGGTGCTTCGGTGAAGGCAAGCGGCCGCTCCAATAATTGTCGCAGTACGAAATCGCCCCAGCCGTAGCGGCGCAGGGCGCCATATACCAAATCCTGTACTGCCGGCGTTTTGTTCCGGTCCGCGGCAAGGGTTGCACTCAGGCTGTGCCCGTCAAATACCTGCACCAACACACGGGCGGCAGACAGAAAAGCATGGGCCAGTGAATCGGGAGGCGGTTCGGGCAATGCAGCCCGACGCGGAAGAGAAGCTTTGATGGGAGCTTCGACAAGCTCTTTTTGAGGCGAGCTCCGCGCAGAGGTTTTCTGAAGGCGGCGAATGGATGCCATACCAATGAAAATGCCTGGATAAATCCAATACGGAAGTGCACGAGTGTAGCATGACAACAACACTCATGTTGCAATATTGCACCGATTTTTCCCCTGTTTGCAGCAGATGGCGACAGCCACCTCGTCACTGAGCCGTCCAGCAGCTCCGTTTATCTATTTCGGCTATCGCACAACGAGGCAGGAATCGTACCCATCGCACCAGACCCTGCATTGGACCGACATTCAAGGCCGGCACAATAAAATGTCGACAGCCCGGAAATATATCTACAATGGGCCTCTTCCATTTTCCTCGCTGGACACATTCGCCATGTCGCTTGAACATCTTTTCGAACGCAACCGGGAATGGTCGGAGCAAATTCGCGCCGAAGATCCGGAGTTTTTCCAGAAACTTTCGCTGCTGCAAAGCCCGGAATACTTGTGGATCGGCTGTTCCGACTCGCGCGTACCCGCCAACCAGATCACCGGCCTGCTGCCGGGCGAAGTCTTCGTGCATCGCAATGTCGCCAATCTGGTCGTCCATAGCGATCTCAATTGCCTTTCAGTACTGCAATACGCAGTCGACGCGCTGCGAGTGAAGCACATTCTGGTCGTCGGGCATTACGGCTGCGGAGGCGTGCGCGCCGCCTACGACAACCTGCGCCTGGGTCTGGTCGACAACTGGCTGCGCCATATTCAGGATCTGAAACAGAAACATTGGCCGCTCGTATGCGCCATGCCCGACGCACCATCGGGAATCGATCGTTTGTGCGAATTGAACGTGATCGAGCAGGTATTCAACGTCGCCAATACGACGATTCTGACCGAAGCCTGGCTGCGCGGTCAGTCGTTGACGGTACATGGCTGGGTCTACGGTCTCGACAACGGCCTGATGCACAATCTCAACGTTTCGATCAGGAACAACGCCGAGGCCCAGGGCGTTTACGAACGGGCGCTGTCCGATCTGGCGCAGACGCTGCCGGCCGGCCACAGCCACGTCGCATGCTGCGAATAGGAGTCGATCTCGGCGGCACGAAAATCGAAATCGCCGCCTTCGGCACGGCGGGACGACCCTTATTGCAGCGCCGCGTGGCGACACCGCAGGGCGACTACCGCGGAACCGTCGCCGCCATTGCGAAACTGGTCAAAGAAATAGAAAACGAACTGGGGCGCCGCGGCAGTGTCGGCATCGGCACGCCGGGAGCGATCTCCGCCGCCACCGGCACGATCAAGAATGCCAATTCCACCTGCCTCAACGGGCAACCGTTGCGCGAAGACCTGGAAGCCCTGCTCGACCGTGAAATCCGCCTCGCCAACGACGCCAACTGCTTCGCGCTTTCGGAAGCGCGCGACGGCGCGGGGGAAGGCGCCGGTATCGTCTTCGGCGTCATTCTCGGCACGGGAGTAGGCGGCGGCATCGTCATCGACGGCCGAGTGCTGACCGGCGCCAACGCCATCGCCGGAGAATGGGGACACAATCCGCTGCCCCCGACGATATCGGCCTCGAGGGGAACCGATTTGTCCGCAACCCCGGACAACATTCCCGATTGCTATTGCGGCCGCAAAGGGTGCATCGAGGCCTGGCTCTCCGGCCCCGCCCTGTGTCGCGACTACGCGCTGACCGCAGGCAGTAAGCCGGGAAATGATCCGGGCAGCGATCCGGACAACAATCTACATTCGCAGCCGACGCCGAACGTCGAAACGATCGTCGCCCGCGCCGGGACAGGGGAAACCGCCGCCATCGCCAGCCTCGAACGCTATGAAGCGCGATTGGCACAAGCACTGGCGCAGGTCATCAACATTCTCGATCCGGAGGTCATCGTTCTCGGCGGCGGACTCTCCGGAATCGCCCGCCTCTATGAAAACGTGCCGCACTTGTGGCAGCAACATATTTTTTCGGACCGGATCGTTACCCGCCTCATGCCTCCCAGGCACGGCGCCGCTTCCGGTGTACGCGGTGCGGCTTGGCTGTGGTCGCCGGAAAACGAAAAGAATGGATAACGCAATGAACCCCTCCCTCATTTCTTCCCCGGCCACCGCCACACCCATCGCACTTTTCGTCGGCGGGATCACGCCCCTGCCCTGCGGCGAGCCCAGCGGTATTTACAAAAAGCCCGCAACCGGTCCCCTCATGCTCGATATGGAAGGCTTTGTCGGCGATGTGCAGGCAGACCGGCGTGTGCACGGCGGCCCGGAAAAAGCCGTTCATCACTACCCCGCCGAACATTACGCGCACCTTGCCGCGCTTTTTCCTTTTGCCGCCGATGCGCTCCGTCCCGGCGCGCTGGGCGAAAACATTTCCACGCTCGGCAGGGACGAAAGCAATGTCCATCTCGGCGACATTTTCGTCCTCGGCGGTGCTCGTCTCCAGGTCAGCCAGCCGCGTACACCCTGCTGGAAAATCAATGCCCGTTTCGATCCCGAAAACAGGCATGCGAATGAAAACGGCGCCGACGGCAACATTGCCCGGCATATCGGCCTGCACGGCTGCGCCGGCTGGTATTACCGCGTACTGAAACCAGGCAGCGTCATGCCGGACGACACGCTCACACTGCAGGAACGATTGCCGCACTCGCTGTCGCTTGCCGCGCTGGCCTGGCTCTGGCGCGAGCACCGTCCGCCGCTTGCGGCGCTGGAGGATGCGCTGCGCGCTCCCGGACTCACCGCCGGCTGGCGGGAAAAAATCCGCCGCCGCCTGGAATGGCTGCGCGGCCATGCCGTGCCCGTACAGGATTCCGGAACCAGCGGGGGAGAAACGGAAGCATTGGAACGTCCCCTGTTTCACGAAAAACCAGAGAGTACGCAATGATTTGCGAAGGAAATGCTACGGTGAAGACTATTGCTTTCGGGAAAATTCCAATTTAATAATTTAATATTGGTACATATAAAGCTACACAAAACAACATTAATTTTATTAAATTTAGAAAATATCGGTCAATCAAAGGACATCGCATCCCCGGCAGACGCCCCGATCATCTGCCATGAGAAACATTCAGCACTTCCCCATTACTGGCACGAATCAATGCTTCGGCAACGCCGCCAAGCCATCGGGGCGGAAGAGTGCCGCAAACGAACCAGAATTCGCCATGCCGGATCGCCTCGAAAGGCTCCTGTCCGGCAAGCCGTCTGCCCCCGTAAACAGGCAGCCAGACTGCCAGCGCGATGTGAATGGCCGTCTCCGCACAGGGAACGGCTTCGCGAAACGACAAAACGTTATGGTGTTCCTTACGCAGCGCACGCTCGATGTATTCGGAAAGATCCCGCATGTGCAGCGACGCCCCGCGTTATCGGACCCGGAGCGGCCCAGGTCTCCTTCCCGGCCGCTCCGACGGTTTCCAAACGGCTGACGATTTTTTTCTTATTGTTCCTGGGCGACGATATATTCAACCGCCAGCTTGATTTCCTCGTCCGTCAGACTGCTGTTTCCGGCACGCGGCGGCATCGCGTTTTTACCCACGGTAACGCTATGGATCAGGGCCGGAATGCCCTGTGCGATCCGCGGCGCCCAGGCTGCCTTGTCGCCGACCTTCGGCGCACCGGCAACACCGGCAGCATGACACGCAATGCAGACGGTCTTATAAAGCGTGGCACCGTCGCGCGGCGCGGCACCGGCGCCTTCCGCAGCCATTCCTTCCGCTCCCTCCATCCCTGCCGCCGGCGCCGCGGGCATCTGGAAATGGGCAACCGGGCTGATTCTGGCCGCGACCGCGAACCCTGATTCCTCTTCCATCGGCACACCTTCTTTTCCGGTCATCGAGAACGGCACGGCCACCACCATCAATACGATGGCAACGCCAATCGCGGCAAACAGGGTCATACGCGAGAAATTCTTGTTGTCAGCCATAGCGAGCAATCCTTGAATGTTTTATTTCTGTGAAAATAATGGAAAAGAAAAAAGAACTCTCCAAAACCGGAACCTCCTGGAATTTTCGATTATACCGCCAAAAAAAACCGCGCCATGGACGCCGCCTTCGAAAAGCGTTATCCTGCTCAACCTTCGCGCCCGTAGCTCAGTTGGATAGAGTACTGCCCTCCGAAGGCAGGGGTCGGACGTTCGAATCGTCTCGGGCGCGCCATTTCATTAGAAAAGTAATCGCTGCACTGCGGCGGCTGTTTGGCTCGGTGCAAGGTGAGCGTATTCTTCCGTCACGGTTATGCTGGAATGACGCAAAAGCTCTTTGACCACATAAAGCGATTCCCCCGAATTGGCGAGCATTGCTCGCACGGTAGCCGAAGAAATTAGCCAAAAATCAGGGGAGCAATATTTTCTGTATCTCTCTTCGAACTTTTTGACATTGTCGTTGTTTTCCTCATTAACCACCTTGATAAAGTAAACGGCCTTAATTTTGCTGTGACCGCCAATGTCGACCAAAAATGTAATTTTGTCGTTACCAAAGAATCCTTGATTGGGTTTGTACTTAAAATTCCAGCCGCCCTCAATTTCCAAGACTCCGTGTTCAGGCAGCTTCAATAGCTTGACCGAGGCCGCCTCAATATCGGCGGACAAATCAACTGGATCGATAGCAGGAGGCATTTTTAGTTTGAAAATGCTTCCAGCGCCCTCTTGTGGGTGTAATGAGTGCATTGTTCCTTCTCTTCCTTGATGGTCGGCGTTCGGTACGGGAACGCAGACGCCAACGGTACCGAACAGTTTCTCCTGCTTCGATTGGCTCACACGCACTTCCGCAACCTGAACCAACTGCTGCGAAGGCACGTCAGACATATCCATAATCAGCATATCAACTTCTCCTGGTTGAATATCAAAAAGGCATTACTCCATGCATTCCACCGAAACGAAATCGGAAGATACAGCATAGCTACGACAAAGAACTCTATAAGAAGAGACACATCATCGAGAATCTGTTTGCCAAGCTCAAGGATTGATATCCTTGACACTCCGAAGGCAGGGGTCGGACGTTCGAATCGTCTCGGGCGCGCCATTGATTCCATCGGCTCCATTCTTTGATACAGAGAATCCCACGCGAAATTCTCCTTCTGTCCCCGCCGGGTTCTCCGGGCGGCGAATGCTTTATCCCGCCATATCCCCCCGTATCCTCCATATTCCCTCCGCTCGATCTTTCCGCGCTCCGCCGTGGCGGCGCTCGGGTATAATCGCATTCTCGGCGCAGCATACCCATATGTACTTACCCCTGTGAAGTCGCGGCGATCGGAAAAATACCGCGCACCGGGGGCATAAAGATTCAGACGGAGAAGGCAAATGAGCATGGATTTCGAGCAGGCACGCTTCAACATGATCGAGCAGCAGATCCGGCCCTGGGAAGTCCTGGATTCGGAAGTTCTCGATACTCTGGCGCTGGTCAAGCGCGAGCTTTTCGTCCCTCCCGCATATGCCGCGCTGGCGCTGGCCGACCTGGAAATCCCGATTGGCGGGCCGGGGCAGATCATGCTGGCGCCCAAGATCGAAGCGCGCTTTTTGCAGGAACTGGCGTTGAAAAAGAGCGATAAAGTGCTCGAAATCGGCACCGGCAGCGGCTATATGGCGGCGCTCCTGGCCAAGCGCGCGGGACAGGTTTACAGCGTCGACATCGACCCGGCAATGACGGAAATGGCGCGCGCGAATCTCGAACGCGCGGAGATCGCGAACGTCAAGCTCGAAACCGGCGACGCTGCCCGCGGCTGGGCGGCACATGCGCCGTACAACGCAATCGTCGTGTCCGGCGCGCTGCCGTATCTGCCGGATTCCCTGTTGCAGCAGTTGGCGCCGGAAGGACGCCTCGTCGCCATCGTCGGCGAGGAGCCGGTGATGACCGCGCAATTGCTGACCCATGCCGGCGAGGGCCGCTGTAACGTCATCGGCCTGTTCGAAACGCTGGCGCCGACACTGAAAAACGCCGCGCGACGGGAATCCTTCGCTTTTTAAAGAAGTTGATTCGTCTTTCCGCCTCCCCGCGAGGCGATGGCCGAACTGCCGTTTCCTTTCCCGGCTCGTTGTTTCCCGTATGAAAAAAACCACGGCTGTCGCTGTCATTTTCCTGCTGATGTCGATGGCCTTCAGCGCGACAACGACGGCCGCTGATTTTCTGGAAATCTATCGCCTCGCGCTCGAAAACGATCCGCAATATCTCGCGGCACGGCATCAGCTCGATGCCGGACGGGAAAAAGAAAACCAGGGGCTGGCAGGATTGCTGCCGGTGATCGGCGCCACGGGGAACACGCAGTGGAACGACGTCGAAAACGACCTGCGCAGCGGCGCCGGATCGGCACGGGCGCGGTACAACAGCAACGCCTACGCGGTGAATCTTTCGCAACCGGTATTCCGCTGGCAGAACATCGCCGCCTACCGTCAGGGAAAATTCCAGACGGCACAGGCGGAAGCGCAATTCGTGCAGGCCCAACAAAGCACCATCCTGCGCGCGGCGCAGGCTTATTTCGACGTGCTTTACGCGGAAGAAAATCTGCGCGCGCTGCAGGCGCAGAAAACGGCGATCGCGGAGCAACTGGAGCAAGCGAAGAAAAATTTCGAGGTCGGGACCAGCACCATCGTCGACACCTACGAGGCGCAATCGCGTTACGACCTCGCCACGGCACAGGAACTCGCCGCACAAAGCGAGTTCGAGATCAAAAAACGGGCACTGGAAGTCATCGTCGGCCGCGACCCCGGGACGCTCGCGACATTACGCGAAAAAGCGGAACTGGCGCCACCGCAGCCGAATATCATGAATCCCTGGGTGGAAGCCGCACAACGCGACAATACGGCGGTACAGATTCGCCACCTCGATGTCGAAATCGCTACGCAGGAAGTCGAAAAAAACCGCGCCGGACACTATCCGACGCTGGATGCCGTCGCCAGCTACGGCAAAAGCGCGCAGAGCCTGGCGCTGCCCAGTTCCGGCGGCGGTGTCGTTCCCGGCTACGACAACACCACGGGCACCATCGGCCTGCAACTCAATGTTCCGCTTTTCCAGGGTGGCTATGTTTCGTCGAAAACGCGCGAAGCCGCCGCGAATACCCGTGCCGCGGAACAGATGCTCGAAGGCGCGCGACGCGACGCGGCGCAGTCGGCGCGTCAGTCCTATCTCAACGTCACCAGCGGCATCGCGCAGATCGCCGCCTACCGCGCCGCCGTCATTTCCAGCCGCAGTTCATACGAATCGAACAAGCTCGGCTACGACGTCGGCGTGCGGATCAATATCGACGTCCTGAACGCCGAACAACAACTTTATCTGGCCCGGCGCGACCTTGCCCGCGCCTGGTACGACACGCTCCTGGCACAACTGCAACTGAAATTCGCCGTCGGCACGCTGGATGAGGACGATGTCCGGCAAATCAACGCACTGTTGCAGCACTGAAGCTTTCTCGCGGATCACAGAGCGAATTGGAGTTTTGTGCCTATCTGTTCACGAAAACCGTCTTCAATCCGAACCACTGAAACCCAAGACAGAATTTCCAATTATTAAAAATAATTACACGATACTTGTTCCTACCCACTGCAACACAAATTTCACCAGTATTTAGAATTCAACCACGCAAAAAATCGCGCACCGCCGTGAAATCCGACGTGCGCACTCCGGCTCGGCCTCATGACCGAAAGGAAGAAAAAAGGGAATTCGTCCGCCCCGGAACGACTCCGGGGCGAGTGCTCAGGGACGCTTGTTGCCGGTCAGTTTTTCGTATTTTGCCCAGAGCTGATCGTCGGTCTCGGCGTTGTCCGGGTCTTTCGGGATACAGTCCACCGGACAGACTTCGACGCACTGCGGCGTCTCGTAATGCCCGACGCATTCGGTGCACTTCACCGGGTCGATCACGTAAATTTCAGGACCCTGCGAAATGGCTTCGTTCGGGCACTCCGGTTCGCACACATCGCAATTGATACATTCGTCGGTGATGATAAGGGCCATATGGTTTGCTCCTATGATGAAGATCGTTGTGCAATTTTTTCGACCATCCGTCGTGCGATGGAAGGCCGGACAAATTTACTGACATCGCCGCCGAAAGTGGCGATTTCACGCACCATTGTCGCCGAAATGAACATATATTGCTCACCCGGCGTCAGAAAAACGGTTTCCACTTCGGGGTACAGATTGCGGTTCATTCCCGCCATCTGAAACTCGTACTCGAAATCGGAGACGGCGCGCAGGCCCCGCAGTATGACCTTGGCACCCTGCTGGTGCAAAAAATCCATCAAGAGACAGGAAAACCCGACGACACGGACGTTCGGATACTCGGCCAGCACCTCGGCAGCTATTTCCAAACGCTCCTCGAGGGAAAAGAAGGGATTTTTCGCATTGCTTTGCGCCACGCCGACGATGACCTGTTGAAACAGGTGCGATGCCCGGCGCACGAGGTCTTCGTGCCCACGGGTGAGGGGATCGAATGTTCCGGGATAAATGGCAACGTGGTTATTGAGCATGGCGGGAATCGTCGGAAAGTTCCTGTCGCAGCAGATGGAAATGCGCCTGACCGGCCTGGCCGTGACGCACGACGCGCCAGGGGCCGAATCCGGTTATGGCAGCCTCGGTTTCGACATAAAGAAGCGTGTCCGAATCGAACAGGCGGGAGAAAAGCGGTTCCAGGCGAGCGATCCAGCCGCGATGATAGGGCGGGTCGAGGAAGACGAGGTCGAAACCGGAAGACGCGGGAGAAGCATGGCGTGCGCGATTGTTTTCACTGACAGGCGGTGCTAAAGAACGGAGAAATTCTAGCGCATCCTGGCGCACAATCTCCACCTCCGCCGTCGCGCCAAGCAATTCCCGGTTGGCATGAAGCGAGGCAATGGCAGAGGGGTCGCTTTCCACCAGGACGGTGCGCGCCGCGCCGCGTGAAGCCGCCTCGAAGCCGAGCGCGCCGCTACCGGCAAAAAGATCGAGACAAGCATAGCCGCTCAGATCCTGGCCGAGCCAGTTGAACAGTGTTTCGCGCACCCGGTCGGGCGTGGGACGAAATCCGGGTTTTGCCCCCACCTGCCGGGGAAAGGAAAGCTGGCGGCGGCGCCATTGGCCACCGATAATACGGACTGAATTCACGCGCGGGATCGAAGGTGTCGGTTCGGAGCGATCGAAAGCGATGATACCGGTTTTCCGGATACCGAAAATGCCACGATCCCCGGAAACAAGCGCATAGAGATAGAGAAGAATCTCCGGGGACTCGACATCGGGGAAGCAGTGAGAAAAATGTTTCCGGGGCTTCGCCCGCAACTGGTGAGCGAAGCCCCGGGAAAAAATCCGTCGCGAACGAAAGCCAATCAGATCAGCCGGCCACGCGGAAACGCTCGACGCCGCTGCGCAGAGTCGTCGCCAGCGCGTTCAACTGTTCGGCGGAATTGGCGACCGAACCAATGGCGCTGGAATTCTCCTCCACCATTTGCACGATCTGTTCGACCCGGCCGGCGATATCGTGGCTGGCCGTCGCCTGCTCCTTGAGCGCGCTGGAAACGTCGTCGATCATATGTACGACATTTTGCGCGCCGGTATCGATTTCGCCGATGGCGCCGCCCGCTTTCTGCGCCAGTTCCATGCCTTCCTGCATCCGCTTGGCGGTCGTTTCCATTTGCGTCGACATCGCGGTGGCGCCGGCCTGGATGGAGCCGACCATCTCGGTGATTTCCTGCGCCGAAGAAGTTGTCTTCTCGGCCAGTTTACGCACCTCGTCGGCGACGACGGCAAAGCCGCGCCCCTGTTCCCCGGCGCGCGCCGCTTCGATCGCGGCATTCAGCGCCAGGAGATTGGTCTGGTCGGCGACATCACGGATGACATGAACGATGGCCGAAATCCGCTCGGATTCCTGGCCCAGTTGCTGCGCCTTGACGGCCCCCTCACCGATGGCTTCGGCCACCTGGCGGATCTCGCCGACCATCGAATGGATCGTATCGGAACCGGAATGTGCCGTATGCCCCGCCTCGACGGAAGTCTGCCGCGCATCTTCGCTGAGCGAGGAAACGTGGTTGATACTGGTCGACATTTCTTCGAGCGCCGCGGCCATCGCCGAGGCCGCTTCGGACTGCAGTTCGGATCCCTTGCGCACATCCGTCGCCGCGCCGGAAAGCTCGGTAGCCGAGGAAACGAGCTGTTTGGCGCCGGTGCGGACTTCGCCGATCATCCGGGCAAGGTTGTCGCTCATACGTCCGAGCGCCGATTGCAAAGTGCCGATTTCGTCGCGCGACTCGGCAACGATGGTGCGCGAAAGATCGCCGCCGGCCATTGCCTCGACCGTTTCGATCATGCGCCTGATCGGCTGCGTAATCGAGCGCGTCACCAGAAATGCCGCAAACATTGCCAGCACTACCGCAATGGCCGTGGAAATGACGATGGACATGATGGCCTGGCTTGATTCCGTTGCAATTTCTTCGGCACGATGTGCATTAAGTTCGTTTTCAAATTCGATCAAATTCTCGAGATGGGTAATCGCAGGCCCCAGAATCTCGGCAATCTTATCCAAAATCACGGTGGCTTCCGCGTCGTTGTCCGCGATGCCGTATTTGGTCAATTGATCCTGCAACGGCACCGAGGCGGCAATACCTTCGCGCATCGAATTCATTATCTGGACTTCTTTGTCCTGCGAGCGAATCTTGAGAAGCCTGTCGAACTCATCCATGTGGGCAATCAATTCAGACCGGTGTTTCACGATCAACTCACCGTCCTTGACGGCGCGATCGCCATGATGAAACACCACATCCCGCATGGAGAGACGCATCTGGTACATGCTGTCCATCATCTGGGATGCGTATTTTGTCTTCGGAATATTAACGTCGCGAATGAAAGTAGCCTGCTCGCGGACCTGGCTCAAAAGCGAAAAAACGACAATGGAAATAACGATGAAAATCAAAATGACGCAGCCGAACCCCACTCCCAACCGCGTTCCTAAACGAAGGTTCTTCAACATGTTCTTGCTCCTATGGCAATGACATCACACCCATTGAACATAATATGACTTGCTGGTCGAACGAAATAAGATTCAACCTGAAATATTCCGTACCCGATCAATCCGCGGCAACCATCACCGTCACGATGTTTTGCAAAGGCACATGCCGTGCAAACGCCGCGCGCACATCGGCGGCGGTGACTTTTTCCACGCTCTCCCGATAACGCTCGAGGTAATCAAGCGGCAGACCGTAGAAAGCGATATTTGCCACGTTTTCCAGAATTTTTCGGTTACTGTCCAGGCGCAGCGGGAAACTCCCGACAAGGTTCTGCTTCGCGGCGCGCAATTCTTCCTCGCTCGGCCCTTCGGCCATGAACTTATCCAGCACTTCGCGCGCCACGCGCAACGCGTCGCCCGCCTGCTGGCGCTTGGTCTGCAGGCCGATCTGGAACGGGCCGAGCTCTTTCGCCGGCATGAAATAACTATAGACGCTGTAGGCATAGCCGCGCTTCTCGCGCACTTCGTTCATCAGGCGCGAAACGAAGCCGCCGCCGCCCAATGTGTAATTGCCGACCAGCAACGGGAAGAAGTCGGGATCGCCGCGCTTGATCGCCGGCAAGCCGATCAAGATATGCGACTGCGCCGCCGGATGCGCGATACGCTTTTCGGCCTGCGCGGGCAGAGTCACCGGCGGCAGCGGCGCAACCTCTCCGCCTTGCGGCAACCGGGCGGTAATTTTCTGCGCCAGATCTTCCGCCTCCTGCTTCGACAGTGCTCCGACGATGGTCACGCTGGCGTCCGCCGCCCGATAATGAGTGCGGTAAAAGGTCCCGATATCGGCATGCGCGATGCGCGCCAGACTTTCCGGCTCCATCTGCCGTCCGTAGGGATGCGTGCCGTACATGCCGCTCCAGAACGCCCGCTCGGCAATCGTGTCGGGATGCGTCAGCGATTCCTTCAGCATTGCGAGCGTGCGCGCCTTTTCCCGTTCGAATACCGGCTGCGGAAAACGCGGCTGCGCGAGCACCGTCGCCAGAATCTCCACCGCCGCTTCACGCTGTTCTTTCGCCGCCAGCGTGCGTAGCGTCACGCTCGCGCGGTCCAGTCCGGCACCGCCGCCCAGATTCGCGCCGATATCGGCCAGGCGCGAAGCGATTTCATCTTCGCTCATCGCCCCGGCGCCGAGATCGAGCATGCCGGCCGTCAGTTGCGCCACTCCTTCCTTGCCGGCCGGATCGTAAGCGGAGCCGGCCTTGAAATCGACCTGCACATCGACGATCGGCAATGCGTCGGTGGCGACGAAATACACGTTGGCGCCGTTCGCACTGCGCCAGTGCTTGATCTTCGGGCCGGCAACGGCGGGCTTTTCGAACGCAAAAAACAGTACCAGCGCCAATGCCAGGCACACCGCAAAAGAGAACGCCGACCCGATCACCGCGGGATTCGTAACGCGCGAAATGGGCAGTACCGACGGCGGCGTTACCGGCAATATCCGTGACGAAACCCGCAGCGGAAGACTTGGCGAGGCTTGCGGCTCCGGAAATTCTTCCAGCGTGGATTGCAAATTTGTTTTCATCATCAGTGGAGCACTCCATTCAGACCGGACGGCGACGCCGGCATCGATTTCGATCCGGATTCCGTTTTCGGCAGCGGCTGCGGATCGAGCACGGCAACCGTCAGAACATCGTCTTGCAACAGCTGCGCGGCGGCGCGTACCTGCTCGGCGGTCACCGCTTCCAGCTTCTCGATGATCCGCCGCTGTTGCGTGTAGGGAAGGCCGACGGCCTCAAGCTGGCCGATTTCCATCGCCTGCGCGAACATCGAATCGAGCTTGTAGGTTTCGCTGGCGACCAGTTGCGCCCGGGCACGCGCCAGCTCGCCGGCTTCCACCCCTTCTTTCTGGATGCGCGTGATTTCGGCCCGCAGCGCCGTCTCCAGTTCCGTCACGGTACGTCCCTCGCTGGGCGCCGCCTGCAGAACGAACAGCCCCGGCCCGCGGGACGCCGACGAATAACCGGAACCGGCGCTGACGGCAACGCGCTGTTCCTTCACCAGGCGTTTCGGAAACCGCGCCGCATCGTGCCCATCGAGGATTGCGGAAAGCATTTCCAGCGCATAAGGAGTGACGTCCTTTTCGACATCGCGCAGCACCGGCGCCTTATAGGCCATGAACAACATCGGCAGGTCCGCCGGCGCCTTGACCGTCACGCGGCGGACGCCGCGCTGCTCCGGCTCGTCCTGCGGCTTCCGCTCCGGCAGCGCACGCGCCGGAAGCGTTCCGTAATACTGTTCGGCGAGACGAAACACCTCCTCGTGATCGACGTCGCCGACCACCACCACATAGGCATTGTTCGGCTCATACCAGCGGTCGTACCACGTCCGGAGATCGGCCGCGCTCATGTTTTCGAGATCGTTCATCCAGCCGATGATCGGACGGCGATAGGGGTGCGCCTGGAATGCGACGGCATTCATCTGTTCGTAGAGCAGCGCCGCAGGCTGATCGTCGGTGCGCATGCGGCGCTCTTCCATGATCACCTTGATCTCCGGCGCGAAGTCTCCGGCGGCGAGCGTGAGATGGCGCATCCGGTCGGCTTCCAGCCGCATCATCTCGGGCAGCACTTCCTTCGGAATCTGCTGAAAATAAGCCGTGTAGTCGCGCGAAGTAAACGCGTTGTCGCGCCCGCCGGCAGCGGCCACGAGACGGTTGAACTCGCCCGGTCCGACGCTCGGCGTGCCCTTGAACATCATGTGCTCGAGCGCGTGCGCGACACCGGTGGTGCCGTTGACCTCGTCGACGCTGCCGACGCGATACCAGACCATATGCACCGCCGTCGGCGCGCGGTGGTCTTCCTTGACGATCACCTTGAGGCCGTTCTCCAGCGTATGCTCATAAGGATTGGCACCCGCCGCGACGGGAAAAACACACAGCGCGGACAGCACTGCCGCCGCCCAGGCGCGGCGCAGGCCCTTCGGATAGAAAAACGGATCGTGGCGTGAATTCATCGATGTTCGCATGGCATTCCAGGGAATATTACGGATTCTGTTAAGATTGGCGGGTCATTCAACGCGGAAAACCGGGAGTGGAAATGCAGGAAAGGGAGGAGCGGAAACAAGCCGCGAAGTGCCCATGACGGTTTTCGGAAACGGTTTTAAAAGCGGTTTTAAAAACGGTTTTAAAATCAGCATCATGAACCCGGCTAACGGTGTTTTTTAGCACAAACGCGGCAATTCTCCCATACCTCCCGAAATCTTGATATCTCTCTCGTGGCGACAATGTGAAGTCCCGCGTTGCCGATTTTTGAACATGAGTTCCTATGTTTAGTTTCTTAAAGAAAAAAGCCCCTGCCCCGACGACGCCGGAAATGCCCCCGGCAACGCCCCCCCCGGCGATACCGGCTGTGATACCGGAAGCCGTAACGGAACAAACACCCCCGCCTTCATGGCGCGAACGGCTGAAAGCCGGTCTGGCGCGCACGCGCGCCCAGTTCGGCGGCCGCATGAAAGCGCTGTTCAAGCGCGGCAAGGTCGACGATGAACTGCTCGAAGAACTGGAAACCCTCCTGCTCACCAGCGACGTCGGCATCGAAGCAACCGGGCATCTGCTCGCCGAGCTCAAGGCCCGCGCCAAGCGCGACAAGCTGGAAACCCCGGAAGCCATCGAAGCCGCGCTGGCCGGAGCGCTCAACGAACTTCTGCAACCGCTCGAAGCGCCGCTCGAATGCAGCGAGCACCGCCCGTTCATCATCATGATCGCCGGCGTCAACGGCGCCGGCAAAACCACCTCGATCGGCAAACTCGCCAAATACTTCCAGTCCCAGGGGCTTTCCGTACTGCTCGCGGCGGGCGATACCTTCCGCGCCGCCGCGCGCGAACAACTGCTCGCCTGGGGCGAGCGCAACAACGTCACCGTCATCGCGCAGGAAAGCGGCGACCCGGCGGCGGTGATCTTCGACGCCATCTCCGCCGCCAAGGCGCGCGGCATCGACATCGTGCTCGCCGACACTGCCGGACGCCTGCCGACGCAACTGCACCTGATGGAAGAAATCGCCAAGGTGCGCCGCGTGATCCAGAAAGCCGAACCCTCCGGCCCGCATGAAACCCTGCTCGTGCTCGATGCCAACATCGGCCAGAACGCGCTCACGCAGGTCAAGCTGTTCGACCAGGCGATCAAGGTCAGCGGACTCATCGTCACCAAGCTCGACGGCACCGCCAAGGGCGGCGTACTGGCGGCCATCGCGCGGCAGTGCCCGAAGCCGGTGCGCTTCATCGGCATCGGCGAAGGCATCGACGACCTGCGCCCCTTCGTCGCCCGCGATTTCGTCGACGCGATGTTCGAATGACCACGCTCCGGCAATCACTCCGGCAATGATCGTCTGTTCCGCCGTCACCAAGCGCTATCCCGGGGGAATCGAAGCCCTGTGCCAGGTCGACTGCGCCATCGGTGCCGGTGAAATGGTCTTCATCACCGGCCGCTCCGGCGCCGGAAAAACAACGCTGGTCAAACTCCTGGCGGCGCTCGAACTGCCGACTTCCGGCAGCATCGTCGTCAACGGGCAGAACATCGCGGCCCTGCGTAAAAGCGCGATTCCCTACCTGCGGCGCAACTTCGGCCTCGTCTTCCAGGACCAGAAACTGCTGTTCGACCGCGACGCGCTGCACAACGTCCTCCTGCCGCTCGCCATCATCGGCACCCCGCGCAAGGAAGCGCTGCGCCGCGCGCGCGCGGCGCACGACAAAGTGGGGCGGCGCGCGCGCGAGAAAGCCGACCCCCACGCCCGCTCCGGCGGCGAACAACAGCGGCTGGCCATCGCCCGCGCCGTCGTCAACCGCCCCTCGATCCTGCTCGCCGACGAACCCACCGCCAACCTCGACAGCGCCTCGGCCAACGACATCCTGGAAATCTTCGCGGCGTTCCACAAGGTCGGCGTCACCGTCATCGTCGCCACGCACGACCCGGAATGGGCCGCCCGCTTCGGGCCGCGCACGATCCGGCTCGAACATGGCACGTCGTCATGAAAGAACGGATATTTCATTCCAATTTATCAAATTTAATTTTTGCATAAAACACTCTACATATACCAAATTAAATTTCACTTATATTTAGAACAAATAACTCATCCCCGGTAAAATCATGAAAGCCTGGTGTCTTCAGCATTTCGCGGCATTCTCCGGCGCCGTTCGCCGCCTCTGCGCCGCGCCGCTCAATTCACTGCTTTCCCTGCTCGTCATCGGCATTGCCCTGACCCTGCCGGCGGGCGGCTGGGTCCTGCTGGAAAACCTGCGCGCGCTTTCGCACGACGCCAGCGCCCAACAGATCAGCCTGTTTCTCGACACCGGCGCCGACAAGGCGCAAGCCGACGAAATCGGACGGCGCCTGGCCGCCCGCACGCCGGGCGCCTGGCATTTCATCGCCAAGGAAGACGCGCTGCACCGTCTCGAAAGCGATACCGAAATGAAAGCGCTGCTCGACAGCCTGCCCGGCAATCCGCTGCCTGACGCCTTCATCGTCGAGCCGGCCGACGCCTCGCCCGCCGCGCTCGAAGCCCTGGCCGCGGAATTCCGGCAATGGCCGGCGGTCGCGCACGTGCAGCTCGATTCGGCATGGATCCAGCGGCTCGACGCCCTGACGCGGATCGGCAAGCGCGTCGTCTTCCTGCTCGCGGGAATCTTCGCCGCGGCGCTGGTGGCCGTCACCTTCAACACCATCCGCCTGCAAATTCTTGCCCAGGGTGCGGAAATCGAAGTCGCGCGCCTGATTGGCGCCACCAATGCCTGGGTGCGGCGCCCGTTCTACTATTTCGGCGCCCTCGAAGGGCTGCTCGGCGGCGGTATCGCCGCCCTGCTCGTGCTCACCGCGATTCACCTGCTCGCGCAACCGGTCGACGAGTTGGCCGCCCTCTACGGCGGCAACTTCTCCCTGATCCCGCCTTCCGGAATCGAAATCGGCGCGCTGGCACTGATCGGCGCCATGCTCGGCTGGCTCGGCGCACAATTGTCGGTGTCGTTGTATTTGTATCGACTGGAATAACTCCCTGGTGCGGCGCAGTGTCGGATCAGATCAGTATGGGCATTCCATCGCCCGGTTTGTTCTCGGCTCATATACCCAGTTTTCCGCACCCCAAACACTGATACGTCATCAAGATTTGCCCATTCGGGGTCCGCTTTCAAACACGGGAAAACCTAAAGAAATATATGGGGCTGAAGTAATAAGAGTTAAATTCCACACCACCGGCGAAAAGTTTTCATCTGCTGCCGCGGTATTCCGTGGTTGAAGCGAAACTCGCGCTCTTTCAAGAACAAGAGGAAAGACTTTCTGTCGATTCCGTTATATTTACGCAAGACCCGTTTTGCCTGGTTCCAGGAATTCTCGATGCCTTTGATGTGATTCTTTCCCCGGGCAAAGTCCTAGGAGTGATTGATTCGTTCATGGCGAAAGGTACCGACATTCAGAATATGTAACTACGGTAGCAGCCGGTATAGACAACGCTGTCCGGTACGATTTCCCGGGCGATCACTGGCAGTAGTGCCTCGCTTCGGGTACGGGCTGCGCCAACCTGATTTTTTTAATGCGTACTTCAGCACGCTTTTCCCCCTATCGTCCAGCTCGCTCCATTTGGCAAAGTGTGAATACACCGTGTGCCATTGGCAACCGCTTTTGAGCAGGTAGCGCGCGCCACAGACACTTCATACAGATCTATCTTCGGCGGCTTGGTCCGCTTGCGAACACTCTCCAGCAGCGGTTTGATCTGTTCAAACGACTCGACTGATACCACCCGGGTAGATCTTACGCATATTTTTACTCCACGTTATCTGAAAGATCGTGAACTAGCTCTAAGGAAACAAATGCCAATCAGGAGATAATTGGTGCTGCACTGTAGGCGGATAACATTGCAACAGGTAGACGATGGAAAATGTTCAAAGGGAGCACAACATGCGCACTATATTTCTTCTGATGCTCATTCTGGCATGGCCATTGGCAGCCCACGCGGGACTCGATGTTGCTGCCTATGAAGGGCTGGCCATCGTGCCATCTCCACAACTAGACAGAGACGGCATGCCGAAAGCACTAAATGAAATCATATTGTCGCCTACACACTTCGCGGAACGATTCGCCGGTCTGAAAGCAGGTGCCGTTTACCGATACAAGGCATCCTTTGAGTTTAGGGCTGGTTCATATTCTGGATATAACCGTTGGCGAAATGAACTGGCGAAACTTGCCGGTTATACACCAAGCCCTTACACGTTCGACGGCAAGACTGTGCTTCGATACGATGTAACAGTGTGGAGTGGTGCAAAGGGACCGTTCTGGGAATTGATTAGCTTCTCCGATGCAGAAGGCGTCATCGGGCCAGAAGTGTGCAAGAGAGTCTATAAGGACTTTCTCGCATATCAGGTAGTGGCCTCCAAACACCCTGACGAATACTTCCGGGAATTTTATGCAAAATGGAAAAATGCATTCGGCATGTGTGCGAAAAATGGAGCGATTATCTTTCAGTAATACGACAAAGACCAAGAAACGACAGGACAAATTTCCATCTCCAAAACAAGTTGGCACAAGTTCGTTGCCAAGACAGCAAGCGGAGCAAACAACAGTCCGAGACTGTTGAAGCGCGAACTGCAAACCGATGCCATGGTGAAAAAGAACGAATGATTATCCTTGGCGGACAGGATGAAAACCGCCGAAGAAGAAACCAACTCGGGGATATCCTTCCTGCCCACGTTCCTGCGCGGCAGATCGAACAGCACATCAAAGACGGAAATTCTGATGATGTTACACGCCCAGCGGATATAAAAAATCAAATGGTATATTCGTACCACTCAAAGTCGCTGGCTCTGTGTTGGGAGACTGACCCGTCTGATTTTTTCAGACCATTAATTCCTGGAATGCGACCTCGTTGTTGGCGGGTGTCCCGCAAGTATGCCTGAAGGCATCAGGCGTCAAATAGTTCAGACTCGAATGCGGCCGTACCGCATTGTAGTGGCGGCGCCAGGAT
>JAVBTC010000126.1:0-21458 GCA_031556405.1 Rhodocyclaceae bacterium | reverse complement strand
GAGGCCGCCGCCGCGCCCGCCGCCGCTACCCCCCCGGCCAGCAGCGCCGGGCCCGCCGCAATCGCGCCCGCGACCACCGCGCATGCCGCCGCGCCAATCAGGACATACGCGCCAAGTTCCGCTATCCCGCTCACGAAATCGGCCCACCGCGTGGTGTGGATGAGCGCGTCGTCTTCTCGCGCCGCCCAGCCCCAGTGCGGGTCCTCTACGAGCTTTAGGGCGTTCTCCGCTGCCGCTTGTTCCGCTGTCATCGCTTGCTCTCCCTCGATTTCGTTTCTAATGTCAAAACAATTTTAGACAGAATCCCGCTACAGTAACGGATTTCGATTTAACTTGATATGGAATCTATTCCATGCAAAACCGGGTGCTGTTCACTTGGCGCGCAACCGGATTCCGGATTTGACCGATGCCCAATGTTCCGCGTCTTCTTTCGTCAAAGGCGTGTTGCGACCATAGGTCATCGACATCATCATCCGGGTGCCGGGGAGCAGAAATGCCACCTGATACTGGTGAATCTGTTCGTCGCCGAGCACAAGCCGGTTTTGCGTTTCCAGGGCGGGAATGTCTCCGTCCACGCCGACTTTCGTCTCTCGCGCCGGCTGGGATTCCAGCCCCTTGAGCTGTTCTCTTACTTTCTGCAATTGCCGTTCGAGGCTCGCTTTCAGGTCTTCTCCTTTTTCGAGCTGGCCGCGGCTGATCGCGAGAGAGGCTTTTTGCCGCACAAGTTGGATGACGTTTATGGTGCCGTCCCCGATCCCGCCTTCCGGCAGATCGAGCGCCACTTCGTTGGTGAAATATTGCATGGTTCGATCCTTTCGGCTGCCGGTCATTTGGCCGGATTTTCGGTGTTTTCGGGGAAGGTGGCCTTGATGTCGTCTTGCATGGTTTTTAGCTCGTTCACTTTCTCGTCCGGTCTCGTTTTCACTCCCGGATCTCTGGGGTGGGTGTTCAACGCCAGAAGATTGCCTTCGGTCTGAGTGTGGATTTTTCCAGTTTCCCGCGCGGTGAAATTGAACTTCTCGCAGGTCAGGTTGACGCTTCCGTCGAAGTTCAATTCAAGGATGCTCTTTCCGCACGAAAACACGATTTTTTCACCCGCCTGGGTTTCCATGATCTTGACAACCCGTACCTGCCGACTGTCGCCCACCAGCAAAAGGTCTTTTTCCTTGACCGAGAATTTGCGTACCGCCCCGATGGTGCCGGTTTCGTTATTGACGATGGTCTTGGTGCGGTCATGCCCCACGGTATGCGATTCATCGTTCTCGACTTCGGTACGCAGGTTCTTTTCGGCATGGAACCAGACTTCTTCCTCGCCCTTTTTGTCTTCGAAGCGTAGCGCGTTGGCGTTGGCCGGTCCGGCGCCCTTGCTGCTGCGCGAGAGCAGTCCGCTTTGCGTGGCATTGTCCGGCAGGCCCCACGGCGGCATGTTGAGGCCGTTGTACACCCGCCCGGTGATGATCGGCCGGTCGGGATCGCCGTTCTCAAAATCGACGATGACCTCCTGCCCAATGCGCGGGATTTGTATCCCGCCGAAATTCGTTCCCGCCCACGGGTAGGAGACGCGGATCCAGCAGGAGCTGTCCTGGTCGTTTTTGCCGTAGCGGTCCCAGTGGAACTGGACTTTGACCTGCCCGTATTCGTTGGTGTAGATCTCTTCCCCCGGCGGGCCGACGACGATGGCGGTCTGCGGGCCGGTGGTGCGGGGTTTGTCGATGGTCCGCTCGGGGCGGTAGACGGTTTTGGTAGGTAGAAGCTGAAATTCTGAATGGCAATGGTACTCACTTTGGCCGCTGGTCTTGCCAATGTCGATCAGATTGAGCATCGAAGCAACCGCCAGATATTCCTGATTGGCTTTATCCGCTGGATAATCTGCAACGATATAAGTACAGCCACAAGGAACGCCAGGAAAATTACCCTTGGCGCTAGCCAGGCTTCCGGGTACACCTGCCGCCTGCATGCGCACTTCCGCCAGGTATTGGCCGATGTCGCGCTCCATGTAGTCACCCGGCCAGAGATAAAGCTCCTGATTTGGAAAAGCCGTTTGGCGCGGCTTCACATCGGTCACCTGCAGTTTCTTTTTCGGTTTTTTGAAATCAAAATCGTCGGTGATCCACTGCCCAGGCTGATGATTCTGTTCGGCATAGAGGCTGCTGAGATGCTCCTTGCCGACACCACCATCGGTATCGTAAACAAGCGTATGGTAATTCGCACTCGGCGGTGGCTTATGCGCTCCCATATTGTCTATCAGAATCAACCGGTGTTTACCACCGGAATGCTCGAAGAACCAGTAAATTCCCCACTCTTGCATCAAGCGCTGGATGAAATGGAAATCAGTTTCTCCATACTGCACTTGGTATTCGAGTATCGGATATTTTCCAATCAAACGTTTTTCGACAGGAAATGGATAATCAGCCAAAACCTCGTCCAGAATCTGGACAACTGTTTTATCCTGGAACCTTTTATAGTCACTGGTCCGCGTGGCTAAAATTAACCATGGTTCAATAGTAATCGTGTAATCACTTTGTTGGCGACCACTTTGAACGATTCGTGCACTGGTCACCAGCCCGGAAATTTCACGTTTACTCAGGTCACCCAATTCGATTTCGACAGTGAATTCTTTCCCGATCATCTGCTTATAGTCGGCATTAGCTGCAACCTGGCGTGGGATACTCGGGTCACCCGGGGTTCTTAAGGTAATCTCGTATGGATAAAGCTTTGAAAGTGTTTCCTCACCGAATATATTGACAAATTCCAGTGATGGGCTGGGCATAGCGGCACACTTGACGCTTACGGTATGTGGCATAACATGCTCCCTTAATCAGCAAAACCAATTAAAAATAAAAATGATACGAAAATATTTTAATTTATTGAATTTCATTGAGCGGAGCGCATTGAGCACTCGGATGTAACTCGGTAACATTTGTTTTACAGTCCCAAACCAGTTCGTCGTTCTCAATTCGGGGTGAAAGAACCACAGTTACTTGTGTCGCGTAGTCGATATTTACCAAATCTCCATGCTCAGAAACAAAACGAGTTGAATATTTGCTTGATGAACCAGAAAAAGATTTCATTCCCTCGCAACCGATGACAATACGGCGGTGTTTTTTCCAACAGGCTTGTGCAGCATCTCGCGCCGGAACTAAATCCGTTTGCAAAAAAATGACCATTCTTTGTTTCATGGTCCAGGACTCTGTATTGATCCATTCTCTGACAGCCAGATCGATTATGCCCAACGCAAAATAAGCTAGTAATATATGCCACGTGCCCTTCAATACTCTTCCGCTTACCCATTTCCAATCGATTTTTCGATCTGTACTCAAGTTCCGGCGCTCTCGACATACCGAAATTAACCTGACGATACGGCCAGACACATACCCGATGACTAATGATTGGGTGCTGCATAATAAAAGAAAAACGGAATAGCCAAATTCAGATGGGTAATGAAGATAAGGGTTTTGTAAATTTATATAGATTGGATTAAAAACCGATATCGCAGGGGCATGAATTTTTATCCATAACCCCCACGCACTTTTTTCGAAAACACTCGGAAATGGAAAGGTTCCGGAAGTAGTGCGAAGGTAATCACCGAGCCACTCATTACGTAATATTCCAAAGATAAAAAACCAATCAATCAAAATAAAAGAGAATGCCCATAGCAACGGGTTATTTATCCAGTCGTATCCCTTTTCTTTCATCATTTTTTAGAATTTCCGAAACATGTCTCTTCCACCGCTATGGTCGGACTTGGAGCGTATCGGAGCCGCAGGGTCCAGCTCTTTGGCAATAGCGTTTTCGTAGTCAACCGCGGCATGTGGGTATTTTTCTTCTTTTATTTCAACCCCTATATAGGCATATCCATGGCCCAATTCGTGCGCCAGTATCCTTTCTATCGATGGCACAAATGGTTTTCCTTGAATATCGACAAACTGAACATTACAATTTGGATCAACTTCTATGTGAACGTCAACACCACGCTCTCGTTCCTGTTTACTCCAAGGCCACGTAATTATTCCTGTTTTTCTGGCCCTTTCCTGAATTCCTGCTGAACCGCAACCAAAGGATTCCGGCAGACGCCTGAATATGATCCTATATTTATTTCCACTTGAATCCGATTCCATTGCCGAAAGAATCATGCGCGCAGTGGGGGATTTTAAACGTAAAATATCAACATAAGGTTGAGCATCCGGTGAAATATAACTGAGTGCAGATACACGTGCCTTTTGAGAATGAAATTGCTCTTTGACACTGCTCATCTATATATTCCTTTCACGACGATACCATCCACTGCCAATAATGGACTGGCATTGAGATGGGCGGTCTCAAGAATCAAGTGCAGCGCCTCAATCGTAGCGATATTCATGATCGGCATGCTCTATCGAAGTGTTGCATTTACAACTCGACTCCGCCTTCTTGATTGAATCAGCGATTCTTTGCAGAATCCGGCCCTATAATCAATGCAGGTTTATAGTCTCTGTGCTTTATAACGTCGTGTCTGGCCATGGAAGGTATTAAAGTTGGAATGATGTAAAGAATGAAAACACAGAAGATCCATATAAAAACATGAGTGACAATTGACTTTACAAATCTAACAACAACAAAAACAGAAGCGCATAAAATAAAAACAATAATAAATATCCTTAGTATAATTCCGTCATTCGGAATAATACGATTTATTGGTAGGAGCAATAAAAATCCAAAAAGAACCCCCTCGAAATAAAGAAAAAAACAATTAATTTTTTGAGCATATACATTCCTCCGAAGGATAGGAGCACACTTCCTTCCCTGAAGGCTTCGACCCCGGAGGGAGTTTGATGCACAATTCAATAAGCGATTGATTTTCCAGGACAAATTTTTTGATCGAAATTTGATCGAATGCGTATAAATCAACGGGTCATCAATTATTTGTGCAACAAGGCCCATATGAATGCCCATTTCCATGCCGCTTTTCTTGCGGTGCTCACGCGCCCTCACCGTACTGCGCGGAAGCTCCCCAGCTTCCCCTAGTTTGTTCGATGTTCTTCAATTCATGATAAAGAAATTAATCTAGAAGGATAGGTGATATTCTGATTGAAAGTCAAGAGGCCATGCTTGACGAGAATCCTTATCCCGCCGAGATTACGATGGCGGCGTGAAAATCCGTTATTTTGATGTCGCCGGCGCTTTTACCGGATGGACGGTAGCGGGCAATTGTTCGGGCGTTTCCAGTTTGACGGGAATCGGGGGCAGCCAGCGCAGTTCGAAGGCCCGCTCGGCGGTGGGAATTTCACTGCTGTCGGCGCGCTTCATGGGGCCGAGGCGGAAGCCATGCCAATGGGCACGGCGGATGTAGGGGCGCGGGCCGGAATGCGTGCCGCCGGCGGAGGCGTTTTCCCGGTAGCCGCGGCGCAGCGCGGCGCCGAGCCGGGTGCCGACATCCCAGACATGCGGTTTGTCCGGCGGAAAGAGGCGCAGGCCGCGTTTGGTGCGTTTCGGTATCGGGTGGGCGGGCCGATTGGGGAGCCGCTGTGACGACAGCAAGGAGGTGGTGCCGGCCGGCGGAATCCTGCCTGATGCGAGGGAAGATTATTCCCGCACCGGTTTTTTCCCGAGTTTGCGTTGCAGCGTGCGGCGGTGCATTTTCAGCGCGCGCGCGGTGGCGGAAATGTTGCCCTCGTGGGCGGCGAGGACGCGCTGGATGTGTTCCCATTCCAGGCGCTCGACCGGCAGCGGCGTTTCGGGCAGGGGCAACGCGGCATCGCCGCCGGTTTTGGCGAGCGCCGCGACGACGGCGTCGGCATCGCACGGCTTGGCAAGGTAGTTCGCGGCGCCGAGTTTGATCGCTTCGACCGCGGTGGCGATGCTGGCGTAGCCGGTGAGCATGACGATGTGGATTCCGGCGTCGAGCGCATGCAGGGCTTCGATCAGCGCGAGGCCGGAGGTATCGCCGAGTTTCAGGTCGATCACGGCGTATTGCGGCGATTCGGCGCGGGCATGTTCGAGCGCGGAGCTTTCGTCGGCGGCGGCGATGACGCGGTAGCCGCGCCGCTCCAGCGCCCGCGCGAGGATGCGGCGGAACGTTTCGTCGTCGTCGGCGAGCAGCAGCAGTGGGCGCGGATTGGTAGTCTCCGGCATACCCGGAGTGTCGTTCTTTTCGTTTCGTTCCTCGCGTTCCGGTGCATTTCCAGAGTGTTCAGCGCATTCCATCGTTTTTCTCCGTTGCTTCCCGCAAACGCGCCAGCGGCAGCGTTACGCGGGTGCGGGTGCCATGTCCGGTTCCGGGTGTATCGGCGGCGCGGTTGAAGATTTCGACCTTTCCGCCCAGATGTTCGATCGTGGCGTTGGTCAGGAAGAATCCAATGCCCAATCCAAGCCTCGATTCGAGTCCTGATTCAAGCCCCGATTCGAGTCCTGCTCCGGCGGTTTTTTCCGTTGCCTTCGTCCGCTCGCCATGGTCGATCGGGGTATGCCCGAGCTTGGCGGCGGTGTCGGGGTCGATGCCGGGACCATGATCGAGAATGTCGATGACGACCCGGACGGCGTCGCAATGAACGTGGAGTTCGAGTTCGCCGCCGGGCTTACGGTCGAGTCCTCCTTCGCCGGTTTTGGCGAGGCCGGCATTGATGGCATCGGTAGCGTTGGCGGCATTGTCCAGCAGGTTGAGCAATGCCTGGCCGAGCGTGCGGTCGGGCGCGACCGACGGCATCGTCACGCCCGGCGCGGTATCGAAACGGGTATGGATGGCGACGCCGGGGCGGATCAGCCGCCAGTCTTCGAGCAGTTGTTCGAGGTAGGCATCGAGCGGCAGCGTGCGCGTGTCGCGGGCATGCGCACTGCCCGCCGCGGCGAGGGTGGTGGAGAGAATTTCCTTGCAGGCGGCGACCTGCGCCTGCATCAGGGTCAGTTCCTCGCGCAGTCCGGGGTCGTCCGCGTGTTCGATTTCCAGTTCGCGCAATGCGACCGCAAGGGTGGAGAGCGGCGTTCCCAGTTTGTGCGCGGCGCCGGCGGCGAGGGTGCCGAGGGCGAGGATTTGTTCGTTGCGCAGCGTGGCCTCGCGCGCGGCGGCGAGTTCGCGTTCGCGGTTGCGCAGGACGGCGGCCATGCGGGTGAGGAAGGCGACGATCAGCGCGGCGCTGCAGATGAAGTTGAGCCACATGCCGAGGATGTGCAAGGCGAAGCCGTCGCGGTGTCCACTATGCCCGCTGTGTTCGGAGGCGATGCCGGAGGCGCGGGCGAGCAGTTCGTCGAGACGCGCCATGTTGACCTGCGGCGGCGGCAGGGGCAGGTTCCAGAAGAGCAACAGCGTATACGCTCCGGCGCAGAAAGCCGCGAGCGTCCAGGCGTAACGCGCCGGCAGCGTCGCGGCGGCGAAGGTGAGCGGGATCAGCAGCAGCGATACGAAGGGATTGGCGGAACCGCCGCTGTGATAGAGCAGCACGATCAGCACGAGGCTGTCGAAAATGAGGTGGGCGAGGATTTCTCCGTCCGTCACCGGCCATTGCCGCGTGCTGCGCCAGCGGGTCGCCAGGTTGCCGAGCGCGAGCAGGACCATCGCCGCCAGGAGCGGCGTCAGGTTGAGCGGAATGCGCAGCCAGCCGAGCGCGAGCAGCAGCACCGTGCCTTGGGTCAGAAGCTCGACGCGGCGCAGGACGATCAGGCGGGAGAGCAGAACGGGCAGGGCGTGCGGCATGGAAATGAAGGAACGGCGAGGAACAGTGGCGGATATTTTGATTTCTATTCAATGGTTAATTGAATGTTAAATACTGTAGCTTTACTCAATGGATAATTATTTAAGTGATCGTTTTCCGGGTGCGGAATTCATTTTTTCTTCCGCGCCTGTTCGACCAGCGAATAGACGGCGGGAACGACGACCAGCGTCAACAGCGTCGAGGAAACCATGCCGCCGATGACGGCAACCGCCAGCGGCTGGTTGGTTTCGGCGCCGGCGCCGAAACCGAAGGCGGCGGGCAGCAGCGCGAGGATGAGCGTGGCCGAGGTCATCAGCACCGGGCGCATTCTGGTCGGGCAGGCATTGGCAAGCGCTTCGTCGATTCCCATTCCCTGGGTGCGGCGCTGGTTGGTGAGGTCGATCAGTAGAATGGAGTTTTTCGCCACCAGGCCGATCAGGAGCACGAGGCCGATCATCGAGAAGATGTTCAGTGTCTGGTTGAAGAGCCACAGCGCCGCGACGCCGCCGATGATCGCCAGCGGCTGCGCGATCATGATGACCAGGGGCTGGACGAGGGAGTTGAACTGGCTGGCGAGCACCATGTAGAGCAGCACCAGTGCCAGCGTGAAGGCGAACAGCATGTAGTTCGCCGTTTTGCCCATTTCTTCGGCTTCGCCGACGAATTTGATCTGGAAACCGGCGGGCAGCGTTTCGCCGGCGATCTGCCGGACCCGTTCGACGGCATCGCCGAGGGGAATTTCCGGCGTGGCGTAGAAGGTGACGGCGTATTGCAGGTCGAAGCGTCCGATGACGGCCGGCCCCAGTTTTTCCTGGAAGCTGGCGACCGAATCGAGGCGCACGAGGTGGCCGTCGGCGGCGCGCAGGTAGATCTTGGAGAGGTCGGAGGTTTGCGTGAATTCGCCTTCGCGGGCCTTGACGCGGATGTCGTAACGCTGGCCGTCGCCGGGGTCGTCGTTGAATTTGGCGATGTCGACGCCGCCGGTGAGCATGTTGATCGCCAGCGCGACGTCCATCGTGGACAGGCCGGCGGCGGCGATGCGCGCGCGGTCGGGAACGAAGATCAGTTGCGGCAGGTCGAGCTGCAAATCGGTGTCGACGCGTCCGCTGGCACCAGTGATGCCGGGTTCGGCGGCGAAACGTTCCTGCAGTTCATTCGCCAGGCGTTCGATGTCCTGTAGCTGCTGGCCGGCGAGAACGAATTGCAGCGGTTCTCCGCGCTGCCCGCGCACCAGCGAGAACGGCGAGGCGAACACGCGCGCGCCGGGAATTTGCGCCAGTTGCGGGCGCAGTTCGCGCAATAGTTTCTGTTGCGACATCTGCGGCCGCTGCTCGCGCGGCACCATGCGCACGGTGACGCGCCCCTGGTTCACCTGGCCGGCGGTGCCCAGGCCGATGCGGGTGAACTGGCTGTCGATTTCCGGGTAGCGCGAGAGGATTTCCTCGACCAGGCGCAGGCGTGAATCGGTGTATTCGATCGAGGAACCGAGCGGAGTGCGCAGGTTGACGATGAAACGCCCTTCGTCCTGTTCCGGCGTGAAGGTTTTGCCGATCTGCGAGAAGAAGAAGGCGCTGGAGGCGACGGCGGCGAAGGTGCACGCGACGACCAGCCAGCGGTGGCGCAGCGACCAGGCCAGCGCGGCACGGTAGGAAGTATCCATGCGGACGAAGAACGTTTCGATCGCGCGGTACACGCGGCCGTGTACCTTGCCCTTTTCCGCGACGCGCAGATAGCGCGCACACAGCATCGGCGTCAGCGTCAACGAGACGAACAGCGACACGACGACACCGAAGGTGACGACGACGGCAAAGGAACGGAAAAAGCGGCCGATGATGCCTTCCATGAAGATCACCGGCGCGAAGATCGAGACCAGCGCCAGCGTCGCCGCGAGCACGGCGAAGACGACCTCGGCGGAACCATTGATGGCGGCGGAGACGGGGTTGGGATCGATTTCCTCGCGGTGGCGGAAAATATTTTCCAGACCGACGATGGCATCGTCGACGACGACGCCGATCAAGAGCAGCAGCGCCAGCAGTGTGAGCGAGTTCAGCGTGAAGTCGAAGAAATAGATGACCGCGATCGCGCCCATCAGCGAGACGGGAATCGCCAGCGAGATGATCAGCGTCGAGCGCACCGAGCGCAGGAAAATCCAGACGACGAGCGCGGCGAGCAGCGTGCCTTCGATCAGGTGTTCCTTCAGCGAGTCGACGACTTCGAGGATGAAGATCGAGTCGTTCGAGACGACATGCAGTTCCATTCCCGGCGGCAGTTGGGGAATGATTTCCTCGTTGACCTTCTGCATCACTTTTTCGGTGATGGCGACGGTGTTGCTGTTGGCGATCTTGACGATTCCCATGCCGACCGAAAGCGCGTTGTTGAAGCGCGCCAGTTCCCGGTTGTCGGTGAGTCCGTCCTCGACTTCGGAGATGTCGGACAGGCGCACGGGGGCACCGTCGCGCCAGACGACGATCATCTGCTTCAGATCGTCCACCTTGTGGAATTCGAGATCGAGCTTGACCAGCCGCTCGGTCGACCTGGCGACGACATAGCCGCCGGCAAGCTGCACGTGCTCGCGCGCGAAGGTGCTGTTGATGTCCTGCGCCGTGATGCTGTGCGCGACCATGCGTTCGGGGATCAGATTGACGCGGATGGTGCGGTCGCGCCGGCCGCCCAGGCGCACTTCGCCGATGCCGTCGATGGTTTCGAATTTTTTCTTCAGTACGTTGGTCGCGTACTGGTTCAACTGCTGCTGCGTGCGGTCGCCCTGCAGCGAGAACCACAGCACCGGCTGCGCGTTGGTTTCCACTTTGGCGATGACCGGCGGATCGATTTCATCCGGCAGCCGCCGCAATACCTGGTTCACCTTGGCCTGCACTTCGTTGAAGGCGACGTCGACGTTCTTTTCCAGGTTGAAGGTGATGTTGATCACCGAGACGCCGGGCGACGAGGTGGACTGGATGTGTTCGATCCCCGGCGTCGAATTGACCGAGCTTTCGATGACGTTGGTGATCGAGGCGTCGACGATGTCCGGGTTCGCGCCCTGGAGCGTGGTGGTGATCGAAATCACCGGAAACTCGATGTACGGATACAGATCCATGCCGATCCGCTGGTAGCCGATGAGGCCGAACAGCACCAGCACGAGGTTGAGCATCCATGCGAGCACGTGGCGCTTGATCGAGAGTTCGGGCAGCGTCATGGAATGCGTTTCCCCTTCATCCCCGCTTTCCCTTTTTTCCCGCAGGCGGGCAGGAAAAGCTGCGGGTGCGATGCGCGAACGGCATCATTTTCAGGCTCCCGGAGGCCCCGGAGATTTTGGCGGCGTGTTTTTTTGTGTTTCTTTTTGCGCTTCTTTTTGCGTTTCTTTTTGCGTTTCTTTCTGTTGTGCCGGCGGCTTCTGCGCTTCCTGTTTCACCGTCACGGCGGCGCCGTCGGTGAGAAAAGCGGCGCCGTCATGGATCACGGTTTCATCCCCGTGCAATCCGCCGACGATCTCCACCTGGCCGTTTGCCTTGTTTCCGGTGGTGACGACCCGTTGCCGCGCGCGGCCGTCGGCGATGGTGTAGACGACCTCTCCGGCGGGTCGCAGCACGACCGCCTGTTCCGGCACCATGACCGCGCGTTCGCGGGCGCCGACGACGACCAGCGCGTCGATCGAACCGCCGCTTTTCAGATGCCCGTCCGGGTTGTCGAAATCGACGATGACATCAAGGGCGCGGCTGCCGGCAACGATCGTCGGGCGAATGTCGGCGACCTTTCCCGCGACGGTTTTTCCCGGCAGCAGCGGGCTGGAGAAACGCGCCGTCTGTCCGATCCTGATTTTTTCGGAAAGCGCTTCCGGGAAGGGCAGGTGCGCGCGCAGGTGGGTATTGGAAACGAGCTTGAAGAGCGGGTCGCCGACCTTGACGTAGTTGCCCGGCGACACCATTTTTTCTTCCAGCACGCCGGAAAAAGGCGCGACGATCCTGGTCTTGTTCAGGCTGCTGGCCGACAGCGCGGCCTGGGCGCGGGCGGCGTCGAGCTGGCTTTTCAGCGCGTCGCGCTGGGCGCGGGTCTCGTCGCCGGCATTGCGCGAAATGAAATTGCGTGCCATGAGTTCGTCCTGGCGCTGCACGAGGCGTTCCTGTTGCGCCAGGAGCGCTTGTAAACGGGCGATTTCGGCTTCGTTGGCGCGGTGCTGGGCGCTGACGTCGATAGGATCGATGCGGGCCAGCGGATCGCCTTTTGCGACCGGCTGGCCGCTGCGCACCGGCACTTCGGTGATCCGTCCGGCGACTTCGGCGGCGATCAGCGGTTCGTTGACCGCTTCGAGCGTGCCCAGCGTGCGTTCGACGATTTCCAGCGGCTGCATTTTGGCCGCGACGGTGGTTACCAGCACCGGCGGCGGCCCGGCATTCTTTTTTTCCTCCTTCTTGGCGCAGGCGGAAGCGAGAAGGCAAAGCAGCGATAAATAAAGAAAGCGACAGAAAAAACGACAAAAAAAGCGGAAAAAAAGACGGCACAGACCCATGGACCGGGCGGAACTCGAAATGGATGCCCCCCTGACGGTCGTCGTGGTCACGATCACGGCAATGTCTGCTCCAGTGCGTACAGTTCGGCGATTTCCTCGCGCCGGCGAATGAGATGCGCGTTGGCGCCGTCGACCATCACTTCGGCCGCGCGCGGGCGGGTGTTGTAATTCGAGCTCATCGCCATGCCGTAGGCGCCGGCGGAATGAATCGCGAGCAGGTCGCCGGTTTGCAGCGCGAGCGGTCGTCCGTGGCCGAGAAAATCGCCGGTTTCACAGATGGGACCGACGATTTCCCAGGTTCGCGTTGCGGAATTTTCCCGGCCTTGTTCTCGTTCCTGCCCCTGTTCCTGGTGCAGCGAAATGGGAAGTGAAGCGGGAAGTGAAACGGGAACGATGTCGTGCCAGGCATCGTACAGGGCGGGACGGGCGAGATCGTTCATCGCCGCGTCGACGACGGCGAAGTTCTTGTATTCGCCGGGCTTCAGATATTCGATTTTCGTCAGCAGCAGACCGGCGTTTCCGACCAGTCGCCGGCCCGGTTCGAGAATCAGTCTCTGTCCCCGTCCGCGCAGGCGTTCGAGAATCGGCCGCAGATAATCGACCACCGTGGGCGCGGGTTCGTCTTCGCGGTAACGGATACCCAAGCCGCCGCCGAGATCGATATGGGAAAGCGCGATGCCGTCGGCGGCAAGCCGGTCGACGAGCAGCAGCACCTTGTCCAGCGCCGCGAAGAACGGCGAAGGGTCGGTGATCTGCGAGCCGATATGGCAGTCGATGCCCTTGATGGAGATTCCCGGCAGCGTCGCGGCGTGGCGGTATAGCGCATCGGCTTCTTCCACCGGAATGCCGAACTTGTTTTCCTTCAGCCCGGTCGAAATGTAAGGATGCGTGCCGGCGTCGACATCGGGATTGACGCGCAGGCTTACCGGCGCTTTCTTGCCCAGGCGCAGCGCGACGGCATTGAGCCGTTCCAGTTCCTCGGCCGATTCGACGTTGAAGCAGAGAATGCCGGCTTCCAGCGCCGCTTCCATTTCGGCGGTGCTTTTGCCGACGCCGGAAAAGACGATTTTGCGCGGATCGGCGCGGGCGGCCAGCACCCGGGCCAGTTCGCCGCCGGAGACGATATCGAAGCCCGCGCCCAGCCGCGCGAAAAGATTGAGGATGGCAAGGTTGGAATTGGCCTTGACCGCGTAGCAGACGAGTGTATCGATATCGGAACCGAGGCCGGCGAGCGCCTGCCGGAATTCGTCGAATGCGGCGGAGAGCGCGGCTTTCGAATAGACATAGCACGGCGTGCCGAAGCGCGCCGCGATTTCCGCGAGCGGGATTTCTTCCGCGTGCAGTTGGTGGTTACGGTAGGGGAAAAACGGGAGCGTGGCGGTAGATGTCATGACACGGGTTCACTGGTCGTCGCGGAGGTCGGGGGAATCGATAACGGGCGTGCTAAGATCGACGGCTTCTTTGGCATCGCCGCCCTTATTGAGTGTGGCGGTCGGCTGGCTCGGTTTCCTCAGGCGCGGTTTTTGCCGCAGGCGGCGGAAATGGAAAAGGAGATGGAGCAGTGGCCGGGGAGGGGAATGTGGGAGATGTCGGAGCACTCGTGGTTCCGGCTTGCGGAGGCGGCAGTTTGAGCGGGCCTTTTACGCCGCAGGCGGCGAGCATGAACGTGAACGACAGGATAAGCGGAGCGCGGCGCATCGGTTGGAGTGGCTGGAATGGCTGGAATGGCAAATTGATGAATCGAGGAAATCCGGAAACGAACCGCAAATATAAAAATCGGCCGGAAGTCTGGCGAAAATCGGACGAACCGCCGACGTACACGGTTGTAACGCGGAGACTGCACGGCCCGACGGCCGGATTCAGACGAACAAAGTCCAGGAACACTCCCGGACGGCAAGAGCGTTAGGTTAGCACAGGATGAATGAACGGGAATTCAATGTAATGGCAGAGGCCACGCTGGCCGGGATCGAGTCGGCACTGGAGCGTTATACCGTCTATCTGGATTTCGACTGGACCGCTTCCAGCGTGCTGGAAATCGAAATTGCCAATGGTGATGGTGACGACATCATGGTCGTGCTCAATCGCAACGACGCGGTGCGGGAAATCTGGGTTGCCGCGCCCGCGGGCGGATTCCATTTTCGCCATGACGGGGTTGTTTGGCGCGATACGCGCGATGGCGAGGAATTGCTGGAAAAACTCGCCCATTTACTGAGTGCGTATTGTGGTACGGAAATCGTGCTGGAATAGCCGCCGGCTTTTTTCACGGCCTTGCCGCTGATTGCGGGAGAGTTATAGCGGCCGCCGAAAATCCTCATGCTTTGTCGATTCCACCTTGCCGCACTATTTGTACTGTCTGCGGCTCGTTTCGCGTCCGAGTATTTTGAGGAACCGTTATATATCCCATTCTTCCGTTTCCGAAAGAATGGGATGTTCTACATTTAATATTTAATTCACTGCGCGAGTTGGCTGCGTACGCGGAGGTAAATTCCATTGATTCTGGAAAATAAAGTCCGCCGCTGTATTTTTACCGTAGTTGCATGAGCCGTAGCGCTTCCTGCTGCGCCTCGCGTTCCGCATTCGTATTCGTTGTCCTTGCGCCTGTTCCTGCTCCCACTCCCGGTCCCGCATCCGTTTCCGGATCTTCGTCATCCTGCAGTGGGTCGTGCGGGTCCGGCGGCAGGGTCGCCGGTATATTTTCCTTATAGAACAGTTCGCGCTGCGGCCCCTTGCCGTGATCGCCATAGGCATCGACGGCGACCAGTCCTTCCGGCTGCTTCTGGAAGGTTTGCGGCACATCCTTGAGTGCGGTGGTCATATAGCTGATCCAGATCGGCAATGCTGCCGTGCCGCCGGTTTCGCCGCGGCCGAGATTGTGCGGCTGGTCGAAACCGATCCAGGCGCAACCGACCTGGGTCTGCTGATAACCGCAGAACCAGGCATCGACGTGCTCGTTGGTGGTGCCTGTCTTGCCCGCCAGATCGCGCCGTTTCAATGTCGCGGAAGCGCGGCCGGCAGTGCCGTAGATAGTCACGTCGCGCAGCATGCTGTCCATCAGGAACGCATTGCGCGGGTCGATCGCACGCAGTTCCTCATTTCCCGGCGGCGTCGGCTGCGCGCGCGCCAGCACGTTTTTCTGGTTGTCCTGGATTTCCTGCACGATGTACGGCTGGATACGGTAACCGCCATTGGCGAAAACAGCGTAGGCACTGGCCATCTGCCACGGCGTCACCGAGCCGGCGCCCAGCGCCATGGTCAGGTAGGCAGGGTGTTTGTCGGCGTCGAACCCGAAACGGGTAACGTAATCCTGGGCGTAGCGTGTGCCGATCGCCTGCAGGATGCGTATCGACACCATGTTTTTCGAGCGCGCCAGCGCCGTGCGCATGCGCATCGGGCCGTCGTATTTGCCGTCGTAATTTTTCGGCTGCCAGGCCTGGCTTCCGGTGACCGCTGATGAAATGACAATAGGCTCGTCTTCGATGATCGAGGCCGGAGTAAAGCCTTTTTCCAGCGAAGCGGAGTAAATGAACGGCTTGAAGCTCGATCCCGGCTGCCGCCAGGCTTGAGTGACGTGATTGAATTTGTTGCGGTCGAAATCGAAACCGCCGACGAGCGCGCGTACCGCGCCGCTATAAGGATCGACCGCGACAAACGCCGATTCCGCCGTCGGCATCTGCGAAATTTTCCAGAAGCTCGTTTCCACGCCTTTTGTGTTTTTTGCCGTATCTTTCTGTATCCGGATAATCGCGCCGGGACGCAAGCGTTTATCCGAAGGGGATTTTGCGTCAAGCATTTTTGCGGCAAATTTCAGCCCGTCGCCGGTGATGGTCAGGAATTCGCCGCGTTTATAGGCGCGGACTTCGCCCGGCGCGGCGGAAAGCACGATGGCCGGATAAAGATCGTCGCTGGCGTTGAAATTTTGCAACAGTTCATCCAGCGCTTCTTCCTGGGTCGTATCCACCCCCTGCAAACTGACGTATGCCTCGGCACCGCGGTAGCCATGGCGCTGATCGTAATTGAACATGTTGCGCCGCATGCTCTGATAGGCTGCTTCCTGTTCGGCCTGCGTGATCGTCGTATAAACGCGCAGGCCGCGCGTGTATGCACTGTCGGAAAAACGTTCCACCGCGATCTGGCGCGCCATTTCGGCGACATACTCCGCGTGCGGTGCCATGCCGCTGGCGTCGCGTTTGATAATGATCGGCTCCTGCAGCGCCGCCTGATATTGCTCGTTGGTCAGCCACCCGAAAAGGTTCATGCGCTGCAATACATACTGCTGCCGCTTCTTCGCCCCTTTGGGATTGACGATCGGGTTCTTTGTCGAGGGCGACTGGGGCAATCCGGCAAGCATCGCGGCTTCCGCCGGCGTGAGTTCTTTCAGCGATTTGCCGAAATAAATCTGCGCCGCGGCGGCGAAACCGTAAGCGCGTTGCCCGAGGAATATCTGATTGATGTAAAGCTCGAGAATCTGGTCCTTGGACAACGTGCGCTCGATCTCGAAGGAAAGCAGCGCTTCGTAGAATTTCCGCGAATATTTTTTGTCGCGCGAGAGGAAAAAGTTGCGGGCGACCTGCATCGTGATCGTCGATGCTCCCTGGCGCCGGCCGCCGCTGACCAGATTGTTATAAGCGGCGCGCAACACGCCAACCGTGTCGACGCCGCCATGCTGATAAAAACGGTCGTCTTCCGCGGCGAGGATCGCATGCTTCAGCACTTCCGGAACGTCGTTGATGCGTACCACTGCACGCCGTTCTTCACCGAATTCCCCGATCAGGTGCCCATCGGCGGTGTAAACACGCAATGGAATTTTGGGGCGATAATCGGTGACGGCATCCAGCGAGGGAAGGTTGGGATACGCCGAAGTGATGGCGATGATGGCAAGCGACAGGCCAATGACCGCGAAACCGACGATGACTAAAATCGGGTATAAAACCCAGCGCAGCGCGGGGGGGATCGAAAGGGGCAAAGCGAATTACCTGGCGATGATGAAAATGTTACGAATTATAAGCCGGGGGTGTTGAGTGTGGATAAATTAGTTTACATGTCGTATGGTTGTTGTTAGGATTTAACGTGAATTGTCCTGTAGTAAAGCTAACTACTGGTAATAGAAAAGATTTTTTAGTGGGGAGTATTCGTTTTGTTCGACCTTTCGCTTTTTAGCTCAAGGATGCCGCCGTTGCTGGGGTTGGACATCAGTTCGTCCTCGGTGAAAATGGTTGAACTATCGACCAATGGCAAAGACGGCTACCGTGTCGAGCGCTACATAATCGACGTGTTGCCCCAGGATGCCGTTTCCGAGGGGAACATCGTCAATCTGGAGGCTGTTGCCGAAGTCGTCAAACGGGCGTGGAAACGCTTGGGGACATCGACGCGCAATGTCGCGATGGCATTGCCGGCATCGGCCGTAATCACAAAGAAAATCATCGTGCCGGAAGGGCAGCGCGAAGACGAACTGGAAGCGCTGGTCGAAGCGGAAGCCAGCCAGTACATCCCGTTCCCGCTGGAGGAAGTCAACCTCGACTTCCAGGTGCTCGGTCCCGCTCCTTCCGTGCCGGATGAGATCGAAGTTCTCATCGCGGCATCGCGCAAGGAAAAAGTGGAAGACCGGATCGCGGTGGCGGAGACGGCGGGCCTGAAAGTTTCGGTAATGGATGTCGAATCGTTCGCGGCACTTTCCGCGTTCCAGTTCATCCAGGGGCAACTGCCCGGCGGCGGCAAAGGAAAAATCATCGCGCTGGTCGATGTCGGCGGACATGCGATCAATGTCACCATCTTCAAGGACGGCCAGCAGATCTACGCGCGGGAGCAGGCATTCGGCGGCAACCAGCTTACCCAGGATATCGCGCGGCACTATGGAATGAATTTTGCCGAAGCGGAAACTGCCAAGCGCGCCAATAATCTTCCGGAAACATACGAAGCGGAGCTTCTGCATCCCTTCATCGAAAGCATGGCGCTTGAAGTCGCGCGAGCCTTGCAGTTTTTCTTCACGTCGACTCAATTCAACGAAGTCCACCAGATCGTGCTTTCCGGCGGTTGCGCGCAAATTCCCGAAACGGATGAAGTCGTTGCCGCGCGTACCCAGGTAGATACGATCATCGCCAATCCGTTCGCCGACATGCTTCTTTCGGATCGGGTTCGCGCCCAGCAGCTTCTGGCCGATGCGCCTTCGCTGCTCGTGGCGTGTGGGCTGGCACTGCGGAGGTTCGACGAATGACGCGCATAGGAATCAATCTGCTGCCGCACCGCGAGGAAAAACGCAGAGTAAGGCGCGTGCAGTTTTATGTGATCATGGGAATGGTCGTGGCCGTCGCGGCCCTCATTGTTTTTGTCGGTTCCATGATTCTCAATCAATTGATCGATTATCAGGACGGACAAAACTCCTTCCTGAAGGCAGAAATCACTAAGCTCGACAAGGATATCGAGCAGATCAAAAACCTGAAAGAACAAGTTCGCGCTTTGACGGAGCGAGCCAAAATTATCGAGTCTTTGCAGAAAGACCGGGTGGAATCGGTCCAGCTTCTCAGCGAGCTGGTGAAACAGGTGCCGGACGGGGTTTATCTCAAAGAAATAAGGCAGGTTGGACGAGTTGTGCACCTGTTCGGTTACGCGCAATCCAACCCGCGGGTTTCGGTATTAATGGAAAATCTGAAACCGTTCGCGGGAATGGCGCCGGTATTGATTGAAACCAAAGTAGTGACTTTAAACCGGAAGAATTTGTTGGAATTCAGCATGCATTTCACCATGGAGCGTCCCGCTGCAAAAGAAGAAGGTGCGGAAGGCAAAGGACCGGTAGAGAAAAAACCGGCAGAAGGGGAGGGAGCATGAAAATCTCGGCGCCACAAATCAATATCAAGACTTCAGATCTGCAAAACCTTGGGAAAGATGTTGGAACATGGCCGTTGCTGCCACGTATCTTGGCTTTTATCGCCGCGTTCATCGGCGTACTTTTGCTCGGATACTATTTTTTCTGGTCGGATTCGCAAAGCGAGTTGGAAACGAAAGAAAACGAAACCAATACATTAAAGGCTGAGTATCTGGACAAGAAAAAGCAGGCGGTCAATCTCGATCTTTACACAGCGCAACTGGAAGAATCAGACCGATTGTTGACTGTGTTGCTCAAACAGCTTCCTAGCGAGACTGAGGTACCTTCGCTGCTGGTGGCAATTCCGCAAGCGGGCATTGGGCATGGCCTGAATATTTTGTTGTTTAGGCCAGGACCGGAAGTTCCAAAAGAGTTTTATGCTGAATTGCCGATTTCGATTCAGGTAACGGGTCAATATCATGATTTCGGAGCATTCGCGGCGGATATTGCAGCGCTGTCGCGGATTGTCACTCTGAATGATATCAACATCAAAATGAATCCGGGCAAGGAGGGCGGTCTGATCATGTATACGGTAGCCAAGACGTTCCGTTATCTGAAGGAAGACGAGATTGCCGTTCAAGGTAAGGCTAAAAAAGGTAAGTAAAAATGAAAAAGAATTTTTTCTATATTTTTCTTTTCTCCTTGCCACTCATCGGATGTTCCAATTCGGGGTATGAAGACTTGATGCAGTGGATGGAAGAAAGTACAAAAAATATAAAAGGGAAGATTGATCCATTGCCGGAGATCAAGCCTTATAACCCGGTGGTGTATTCAGTTTTCGATACTATCGATCCTTTCCAGTCGATCAAAATCAAGCCAGAAACTAGTGGTGTGGGAGGGCCTCCTGAGGGCCGTACCCCGCAGCCATTGGAAGCTTTCCCCTTGGAATCGCTGAAATATATAGGATTTATGAAGAAGGGTGGGGCGCCCGTTGCTATCGTCCAGTCAGGTGAGACACTACATCAGGTGGTTAAAGGTAATTTTATGGGGCAGGATTATGGTGAAATTACTGATATCACTGAGAAAGAGATTACTCTTCGCGAATTGGTCGAGGACGCAGAAGGAGCATGGACCAATCGGGTAGTTTCGCTCCATCTTCAGGACAAGAATTGAGGGAGGTTTGAAAATGAATAGATCGATGCGCCAATGCTGCTCGCTGAATCTGCTGCAGGGCTTGAATATCTTTGTATGGTTCCTGTTATTAACGCTTTTTTCCATTATGACGGCATGGGCTCAGACGCAGGCTGCGGGAGGGGCGGCTTCCATTCCGGAAAACACGATCCAATTGATTAATGCTGCACAGAAGGGTGGGATAGTTACACTACGCATGAATATGCGTTTACCTTTAACGCAGATTCCTGCTGGTTTTAGTGTTACCAATCCGGACCGGATAGCGCTGGATTTTCCCGGTGTTGAAAATGGATTGGGAAAAAATAGCGTGGTTTTAAATGAGGGGACACTTCGTAGCGTAAACTTGATCAATGCTGGAGAGCGTTTGCGTGTAGTGCTCAATCTGGACCGTGCCGCGACGTTTCAAACGCAGATTGAAGGTAATGACCTTTACGTCACAGTCACGCCGGTTGCAGCAGCGGGCACGACGGGTGAAGTGACGCATTTTGCGCCACAGCCGACGGGAGCAGGCACTCACAGTATCCGGGACATCAGCTTCCGCCGTGGTCAGGATGGAGAAGGCAAGATCATTGTTGATTTGGGCGATGCCAATACGGGAATCGATATCCAGCAACGCGGAAAAGCACTAGTCGTCGATTTTCTCAAGACTTCGTTGCCCGACAATTTGAAACAGCGTGTTGAGGTTGATGATTTTGCCACTCCGGTAACCAATTATGCAGCCATGCAACAAGGGCAGAATGTCCGTCTGACGATTACGCCGAAAGGATTATGGGAGCACACGGCCTATCAGTCGGATAACCAGTTCGTTGTCGAAATCAAGAAAATTATTGAGGATCCAAACAAACTGGTACAAGGAACTCGTGGTACCTATCAGGGTGAAAAACTATCGCTTAATTTCCAGAATGTGGATGTTCGTCGTCTGTTGCAGGTTATTGGCGAATTCACGAACATGAACATCGTGGTCAGCGATTCGGTTTCGGGCTCTATTACACTTATTCTGAAGGACGTACCCTGGGATCAGGCTCTCGATATCATTCTTAAACAAAAGGGGCTTGATATGCGCAAGAACGGGAATGTAATTTCCGTTGCTCCGCGCGATGAATTGATTGCTCAGGAGAAGCTTCAACTTGAGGCATTGCAGCAAATTGGTGATCTGGAGCCGTTGCGTACGGAGAGTTTTCAGTTGAATTATCAGAAAGCTGATGCAGTGCAGAAGTTGCTGACTGGAACCGGGGGGGGGGGCGTGTACGGGGGGGCAGGGCAGCGCATGCGTTACAAAAGAGGTAGCGCAGTTATC
>JAVBTC010000122.1:0-33343 GCA_031556405.1 Rhodocyclaceae bacterium | reverse complement strand
GACCACCTTTATCCGTTGGGTTGCCAGGCAGTAGATCAGCAATTCGTTCCCATTGATCGTTCCGCAGCATGCGTCTGTTCATCACCACACTCCCAAAATTCAGAATACGAACACATATTCGATACTGTGAACAGGCACTAGGCAGAATAACCCAGTAATTATTATTTGTTGGAATATATCCACAATCAGTCCGGCAGAAAAACGTTCCTGAATACGAGTGCTGAACGCCGTATACAACGGAAAGCCTCCCCGGAAATTGCCGTCGTTGCCGATGCCATTCGGAAACAGATTATCCCAATTTCGATTCCAGCATGATAAAATGACAGAAAAAATAAAACAGGGGTATAACCCGAATCAATGGATAAAGACGCGTTTTCAACCGACGGAGACCGGTATCCCATGGAGCACGGCAATCAAGAATCCTTGAGCCTTCGTGATGTTTCTGTTCCTGCCGAAGATGTGGGCGAGAGCCTGCTTCGTGGCCCACATCGGGGCAAAAGAGGAAACATCGAAGAAATGCATGCGCTGGCGCGGAGACGCAACGGCAAATGTCTATCCGACGTTTACGTCAGCAACCAGGACGCGTTGACCTGGCAATGTGCCGAGGGCCACATCTGGAAAGCGCGCCCGGCGCAGATCAAACAAGGTTCATGGTGTTCGACGTGCTTTTACGAAAGACGCAGGCTGGGCATCGAGGCAATGCACGCGGTCGCGCGGGAACGCGGAGGACGGTGCCTGTCCGACGTTTACGTCAACATCAGCCACAAATTGCGCTGGCAATGCAAGGAAGGCCATGAGTGGGACGCCGTCCCCACGGCAATCAACCAGGGCGAATGGTGTCCGGTCTGCGCGATAAACAAACGCCGGCTGACGATGGCCGACATGCAACGGCTGGCACGCCGGCACGGAGGGCGGTGCATATCGAAGACCTACGTCAATTGCGCGGAAAATCTGACCTGGCAATGCAAAGAGGGCCATACCTGGAAAGCTCAATACAATTACCTTCGCAGTACAGGCCATTGGTGTCCGCAATGCCGGATCGAGAAAGAGCAGCGGGAACGCCTGGAATGGATGCAGGCCGTGGCGAAATCCCGCGGCGGCGAATGCCTCGCCACCGAATGCCGCAACAATGCCAGCAAGGCCGGCTGGCGCTGCGCCAAAGGTCACGTCTGGCAGGCGACTCCGGATACGGTCGGACGGGTCGGATGCTGGTGTTCGCGCTGCCACAACGAGGGATTGAAGCTGACGCTCGAGGAAATCCAGGCGGCGGCGGCGCGCAAGGGCGGAAAATGCCTGTCGACCGAATACATCAACTCCCAGACCAGAATGCGCTGGCAATGCGAAAAAGGGCATGTCTGGGAAACCACCGCCAACAAAATCCAGTTGGGCGGCTGGTGCCCCACCTGCTCTTTCGACCGGAAGAGAGGAACCATCGAGCGCATGCAGGCATTGGCGCACGAACGTGGCGGACGCTGCGTGTCCACGGAATACATCAACTCGAACACCAAACTGGAATGGGAGTGCCGATTGGGCCATCGGTGGATGACCACGCCCACCTGCATCGTGAGCGGGCAGGCCTGGTGCCCGCAGTGCGCCATACTGGAACGCTGCAAGCATAAACACAAGCGGCGCAAATATCTGCCGGATGGAGCGCCTCCCGCCCCATGACCCGCTTGCCCCGGAACGACGGCGGTATGGCGGTATTCCGAAATTTTCGAGGCGCTGACCTCTCTCCATGCGCTTCTATAAAAGACAGCCGCACAAAAAATTCTCCGGGTTCCCGCCTGCGCGGAGAACCCGGAGATATTTCAACGAGGTTCGTATCTACGGAACCGGTAATTTATTCTTGAAGTCCGCCGCTCAAAACGTTCAAAACGCCGCCGAGAATTGCGCGCCGAGAACGACGCCGTAGCCGTCTTCGAAACGGCCGTCGACGATGCCGCCGCCGGAGGTGGAATGATCGTTCTGGATCTCGGAATTACGCACGTAGACATACGCGGCGCCGAAATCGAGCGCGGTTTCCTTGCTCGGTTTCCACTGTCCGCCGAGCGAGAACCACCAGCGATCGGAATCGGGCGCGAGCACCGAACGGTAGTGCCGGTTGCGTACCGGAGAACGATCGTAGGCAACACCGAATTTGGTTTTCCAAGCGTCGTTGATCTTATAGGTACCGCCCAGCGCAATACGCCAGGAATCGTGCAGGTCGGTATCCGTAGACTGTACCGTCGAGCCGGAAGTGCGCACGATATTGACCTGCGATAGACTGCTCCAGCCGGTCCAGGAGATATCGCCGAGCATTTCCCAACGGTCGCTCAGCGTCTGCGCCACGCTCAAGGTGAAAGTGTCGGGCAGTTTCAGATCGGTGCGCGTGGCGCCACCGATATCGCCCCCCACACCGCTTGCCGTCAGGTCGCCTTCCAGTGTGTATTTGATCTGCGAACGATAGGAAAGCCCGACACGGGTAGACGGAGAAAGCGTGAACAGCGCGCCGACGTTCCACCCCCAGGCCGAATCGTCGGCCTCCAGGCGCAGCGCGGTCGCGGCGCCGGCGCCGGCGACCGACGAGGCACGGCGCCGGTATTCGGCGTCGAGCCGCTGGTAGTTCGCGCCGATGCCGAGCGATACCTTGTCGCTGACGCGCCAGGCGAGCGAGGGATTGATGTTGATCGTTCTCAATTCGAGCTTGGTGCCCTGCGCCGCGCCGAGCCAGGGATCGGAATAGTCGGTATCGACGCCGAACGGGCGGCTGACGCCGAGGCCGACGTACCAGTCCTTGGCAAGCGCGAGCGAGAAATAGGCATTGGGCGCATAGAGCCAGTTGCCGCCGTCACCGCCGCTGCCCGTCCCGGCAAAAGTACCGCTCTGCGAAGCTCCGTCGTGAAACTTGTAACTGGGGCGCAACGCCGCGACACCGACCGAAACTTCCCGCGCCTGCAACTGGGTCATCGCCGCCGGGTTGTAGAAAAGGACGCTCGCGTTTTCGGCATTGGCTGCCGAACCGGCATAGGCATTGCCCAATCCGCTCGCGTTCTGTTCGAGCAACTGGATCCCCGCAGCGGCCGCGGTACCGGAAAAAATTGCCAGTGCGGTGAAAACCGCCATGGATGAAGGCTTCAGGAGACCACGCACCCCGAAAACGCCGGGGACGCGAGGGGAGGTACGAGACCTGTCGAGTTTTTTTCCGTTCATGCTGTTCACTTTTCCTCTACGGCATTCGCTGAAATTGGGCTGCTTCATGCCGTATTTTCTGAGATTATCAATTTATGTCCCTGAATATACGGCAAAAACACGACTGCATCTTTTATCATTCGGCAGGCGGCAGCTCTCTTTTCTTCCTTTGTTGGTCGATTGCAACATAGGTCAACACCGCCTCGGTGACCTTGACCACGATCGGGTCGTAGGGATTCCTCTCGGCATAGACCTCGACCTTGACGGTGAGCGACGTGCGTCCGACACGCTCGACCTCCGCGAAAAAACTGAGCGTGTCTCCCACCGACACCGGTTCCTTGAAAACGATGGCATTGACCGCGACCGTCACCACCCGGCCGCGGGCGCGGCGCATCGCCGGAATCGAGCCGGCCACGTCGACCTGCGACATGATCCAGCCGCCGAAAATATCTCCGTTGTAATTGACGTCGGCAGGGCGGGGCACCACGCGTAAAGCGGGCTGCCCTTCAGGCAGGGAGACGGAAGCGTTGCTCATGCGTTTCTCCAGACGATGACGCCCCGGACGGGGCGCGGATAGTTAAGAAGAATGAATGACCCGGAACTGGAAACGGTGCCAAAGGCGCTATTGTAAAGCGATTCGCCTCCGCACGGCGGCCCGGCGGGAAACGGCCGCAAAAGACCACACAAGACCGTAAGAGGCCAGAAAAACAGGCGACAGGGATAACAAAGAAAGAGGCTGCGTTGGAAATCACACCGCAGCCCGGAACTCAGAACCCGATCAAAACCCCATCTCAGGCCGAATCGATGATCCGGGTGCCGGAAAACTGCGCCGGCTGGCCGTCCGGTCCATAAAGGCTGCCGCGCGGTTGTGAGGCGGAAAGCAGCACATCGAGAATCTGGTTGTTTTGCTGAACCCGCATCTGGATCAATTCGCCGTTGATGCGGTTGAGTTCGCGCGCCTGCTGCGCGTGGTCCTGCAGTTGCCGCCAGACGGTACGGACGGCTTCGTCGCCGGGACGCGCCTCCAGCCAGGCATCGATGCCGATGCGATCACTCGCGTAGCCGGCGTCGGTAAGAATCCGGTTGCGGTGCATCGAGTACGGCGCCAGCCGGGTCAACGATTCCGTTTTTTTCTCGGCAACCACCTCCAGGCTGTCGATTTTTCCGGATTGCAGCGCCTCCTGCTCTTCCTGCAGCAAAGAGATGAAGACCGTGGTCTCCGCCACTTCTGCGGAGATCACGGAGACGAGTTCGTTAACAGCACTGGAGGCAGGCATAGGCACGAATAACGGCAAACAAACGGTAGCGGGACAAAATCAGCGGGGAGCGATCAACGCCCGCGCGGTCATGATGATACGGTCGGCAATCGCATTCGAATCGATGCTGAAGCTGCCGTCGGCAATCGCCTGCCGGATCTCGGCAATCCGCCCCGGATCGGTGGCCGGCCCGGCGCCGGCGTTCAACTGGATTTGCTGCGCCGATTCGCTCAGATGCACGGCGGCGGCACCCGATGCGACATCGGCGCCATTTTTCCCCGCAGTGCGGGAACGCGTCTCGGCAGCGCTTCCGGCGCCGTTCACTCCGGAGACGGGGTTGATGGTTGGGTCGATCTTCATGGCCAATGTCTCCCGAAATTCCTAATCTCTTCTCCATTAACGGTTACAAATGGTCAGACTTTAGCGGTTTCCTGCATTCGAGATTTCCTGGTTCGATGAATGCCGCAGATTGATGCCACATTGACGCTGTACTGACTCGGTTAACCTTCAGACTGCGGAATACTGAGAAAAATTGCAGGCGGTGTCAATAAAAAAACCGAAACACCCCGTCCGGAACGACAGATGAAGAAACACAGCACCGAGACTGCTAGTAATTGATCTCGACCATGCCGTCGGCCAGGGCGCGGCCGCTGACGATCTGCCCATTGGCCGCCTGAACCCGTACCAGTTCGCCTTCTCCGGCATTGTTCAGGGCGCGGCCCTCGCTTCTGATGGAAAATCCATCCCCCTTCGCCACCAGCCGGACTTTATGGCCCTGCCGCACCACGTGAGGCGTCGTCAAAAGGTCGACACGCAATGGCTGGCCTTCCGCCACCGCGTTTTTCAGGCTTTTGCCGATGGCCTGGGAAGCGTCGGTCAGCACGTTCCGCGGCAGCGCGGTGAGGTTGCCCTCGCGTTCGAGGAAATCGCCGGATTCGAGCGCGCGGCCCGCCGACAGCGGACGGGCGGCAACAATATAGCGCCCCCGGACGGTAATCCGTGCCGGAACATAGACGGTCCAGTTCGACGGGCTCAGACAGCGCACGCCGACCGTCGCCTTGCCCCAAAGACGCGCGCCCTTGGGCAGGAACGGTTCCATCGCATCGCACGGCCCGATGCGCGAGGCGCCTTCGATCTTGCCCAGCGCAAAACTGGCTTCGCCGGGAAAACCCTGGGTCTGGGCTTTCAGATATTGCGTTACCACCGCTTCGATCCGTTCATCCGCGTTTGCCGGCAATGCCAGCAAGGCCGGGAAAATGAGGAACGCGGCGAAAACGGCAAAAAGTGCACCGAGGCGGTGCGGCAGAAAATTCCGGCAAAGGCGGAAAAAGGATCGGGATAAGAGAGTCGGGGAAAAACGCATATCGATACGCGGATTCACACATTCACACGCCTGTTTGGCGTCTATTCGTTGCCTGTCTGTCGCCTATTGGACTTGGCATCCATTGTAACGCGTAACGTGTAATGCGCGCCCGGACCGGCGGCACCCGCTTTTGTCCGTATTTTGCCTGCATTTTGTCCATATCCCCCGCTTCTTCACGGCGCCGGATTCCGGAGCCTGTCCCGGTCCGGCAAAAACACGGCAACGATTCCCAGCAGCGGCAGAAACGCGCACAGCCGATACACGAATTCGATTCCCATCCGGTCCGACAGCGTCCCCAGCACCGCCGCGCCGATTCCGCCCAGACCGAAGGAAAGACCGAAAAACAGGCCGGCGATCGTTCCCACCTTGCCCGGCATCAATTCCTGCGCATAGACGAGGATCGCGGAAAACGCCGAAGCCAGGATCAAACCGATGACGACGCTCAGGATGCCGGTCCACAGCAGGTTGGCATGGGGCATGAGAAGCGTAAACGGCGCCACGCCGAGGATGGAAAAGCAGATCACGTATTTGCGCCCGAAACGGTCGCCGATCGGACCGCCGGCCAGCGTCCCCGCAGCGACGGCAAACAGGAAAGCGAACAGATAAAGCTGCGCGCTCTGTACCGAAATATGAAACTTGTGGATCAGATAAAAGGTGAAATAGCTTTGCAGGCTCGCCAGGTAAAAGGCCTTGGAGAAAACCAGCAGGAACAGCATGGCGAGCACGATGCCGACATGCCGCCGCGACAGGCGCGGCAACACACTGCCGCCGTGCAGGTTCGCGCCGCGCCGCCCTTGCAGGTGCTCCCGGTACCAGTGCCCGACCCAGGTAAGAACGGCGATTCCTCCCAGCGCGACGAGCGAGAACCCGGCAATGGCGCCCTGTCCGAACGGCGCCACGATCAGCGCCGCCAGCAGGGGGCCGCAGGCGCTGCCGGCATTGCCGCCGACCTGGAACAGCGATTGCGCCATCCCATACCGCCCGCCGGAAGCCAGGCGCGCCACGCGCGAGGATTCGGGATGAAAGATCGAGGAGCCGATGCCGACCGTCGCCGCCGCCAGCAGCACCAGCGCGAAGGTGTGCGCCACCGAGAGCAGCAGCAGCCCGACCAGCGTGAAGCCCATGCCCGCGGCCAGCGAATACGGCTTCGGCGCGCGGTCGGTAGTGGCGCCGACGACCGGTTGCAGCATCGAGGCGGTGATCTGGTACGTGAGGGTGATCAGTCCGATCTGCGTGAAGTTCAGATTCAGGTTGTGCTTCAGAAGCGGATACACGGCCAGGATCAGCGACTGCATCATGTCGTTGGCCAGATGCGCAATGCTGATAGCGCCCAGGATCTTGAATTCGGGATCGTGTTTTTTCGGAAGGGCGGCAGTGCCCAGAAAAACGGGAACGGCGGCAGGAACGGAAACGTCGAGGGAAGTATTGCTCATCGGCAAAAACAAAAATTCCAATTAATAGTGAATTTATATTTGTTTACTGTAGATAGTTTCAACAAGAAATTAATTTAGAAAAATAGAAATATTTCAATAAGGAATTCAGCGCGATACCCCGAGGAATCCAACTTTGAATCCCGACTTGCGCAAGGCTTTCGTCGCCCGGCCATTGAGAACGAGCATCGTGATGAGGTTAACGAGCGGCAGCAGCATCAGGATCACCAACAGTATCCTGCCGACGATGCCCCAGCCAAAACCGCCGGCGAGGCGGAGGATGCCGACGACGGCCAGAAGAGTGCTGGCAATGCCAAACAATATTTGTATCGCCTCCCAGTTTTGTGTGTCAGCAGGCCTCTCCAGCGCCACACTCAAACCGATGGCAAATAGGTTTATCAAAATAGCGTAAATCATCAACTTCTGTCCGGAAATGAGTTTTTCGAGCCCGGGACCGGAAGCCTCCCTATCCTCGACTCTGGCTTGCGGCGCCGCATAGGGATTGCGTTGCGACATGTAAACCTCCATCGGTATTGATTAGCTGATCGGGAAATGAAAAACGCCGGTGCCTCCACCTGATGGAGGCACCGACAGCGGACTATATCACCGGGCGGAAAATGTTGCCGCCGCAGTCATTGCCGCTTTGCCGGCTTCTTCCTTCTCCATGGATGCCGCCTTTTTTCCAGCCTTGCCGGGCGCGCTGCCGCGGGTTTTCACCACACATGGCACGGTTTATGCTTTTACAACAGTCGTCGCCATTTCTTTAGCGCAACCGCAAAGCACCGTCATGAACAAACTCGACAGCGCCTTTTTCTTCCAGCAGCAGGCATTGAACCTGCGCGCCTACCGGCAGGAAGTTCTGGCCTCGAACATCGCCAACAATGACACGCCCAATTACAAGGCGCGCGACTTCGATTTCGCCGCCGCCCTGAAGCAGGCGGTCACCGGCCGCGGAGAAGGAGTGAGTGCGGGCGCGGGCGTGGGCGCCGGTTCGGGACTCGACCTGGCGCGGACGTCGGAAGGACATCTGCCGGGTTCGCTCACCACGGGCATCGCGCCGCTCGCCTACCGCCAGCCGGTGCAGCCTTCGGTCGACGGTAATACGGTGGATATGGATGTGGAACGCGCGGCATTTTCCGAAAACGCGGTGCAGTACCAGTCGGGAGTGACCTTCATCACGCACCATCTGCGCATTCTGCAGGCGGCGCTGGCGCCCTGATGCATAACGGTTTTTCGATTGACGGGAAACGATCATGAGCGTCTTCAATGTTTTCAACATCGCCGGCAGCGCGCTGACGGCGCAGTCGATGCGGCTCAACACGACAGCGAGCAACATGGCCAACGCCGAAAGCATCACCACCGCCGACGGCCGCCCGTACCGCGCCAAACAGGTGGTATTCGAGGCGGCGCCGATGAAAGACGTCGGCAGCGGCAGCGAGACGGGCATGGACAGCAAGACGGCCATCGGCGTGCGAGTGCGGGAAGTGGTCGAGAGCGCTGCGCCGCCGCGCATGGTCTACGACCCGCGCAACCCGGCGGCGAACGAAGACGGCTATGTGTCGATGCCGAACGTCGATGTGGTGGAAGAAATGACCAACATGATTTCCGCCTCCCGTTCGTATCAGACCAACGTCGATGTAATGAATACGGCCAAGCAGTTGCTGCTGCGCACGCTCACGCTCGGCCAGTGAGGTGTCGGTGGGGATTCCAAGGGTTTTGAATCACCGTAATTTTTCGAACCGATAATTTTTGCGAGGTAATCATCATGGCAAACGTCAACTCCACCAATACCAATAACATAATAAACGACTTGTTCTCCAACTACGGGCAGAAGGACAAAACCGCGGCCTCGTCAATGCAGGAAGGAGCGGACCGCTTCCTGACGATGCTGGTGACGCAGTTGCAGAACCAGGATCCGCTCAATCCGCTCGACAACGCGCAGGTGACTTCGCAGCTGGCGCAGATCAACACCGTTACCGGCATCGAAAAACTGAATGCGACGCTGGCGACGCTGCTGAACGGCTACGGCGAATCGCAGGCGATGCAGGCGGCAAACATGATCGGCCGCACGGTACTGACTGCCGGCGACAAGATGCAGCTCACCGACAACGGCGCGCTGGGCGGAATCAAGATCGACGGAGCCGCCGACCAGATAATGGTCAGTGTCGTCGACGAAAGCGGCGCCACCGTCTATTCCGCCGATCTGGGCCCGCACTCGGAAGCAGGATCGTTCGCCTTCGTCTGGGATGGCACGACCACCAACGGCGAGAAGGCGCCGAACGGCACATACACACTAAAAGTCACCGCCAAGCAGGGAGATACGGACGTCACCGCCACCGCGATGCAGGCTGGCATAGTTAATGCTGTGGTTAGAGAGAAGACGGGCTTTTCGCTCGATCTGGGCTTGCTCGGCAAGATCTCTTTCTCCGATGTGCAGCAGATTCTCTGAACAGCCGCGCATCCGGTTTGGAAATTTGGTTTTTTAGTATCAGGAGTTAAAAATGGCTTTTCAACAAGGACTCAGCGGGCTGAACACTTCGGCAAGAGCGCTCGATGTGATCGGTAACAACATCGCCAACAGCAATACCGTCGGCTTCAAGGGTTCCGACGCGCATTTCGGCGATGTCTATGCGGCGGCGCTGAACGGCGGCGGCGCGGGCCAGGTTGGTATCGGTGTTAGCCTCTCGAACGTGGCGCAGCGTTTCACGCAGGGCAATATTTCGATCACCAGCAACCCGCTTGACGTCGCGATCAACGGCGGCGGATTTTTCCGCCTCAGCAACAACGGCGCGATTTCCTACACGCGCAACGGCCAGTTCCATCTCGACAAGAATGGCAGCATCGTCAATGACCAGGGATTGCATCTGACCGGTTACCTGGCCAATTCCGCCGGGATCATCAACCGGCAGACGCCGACGGAATTGAGCCTGACCACCGAGCAACTGAAACTGGCACCAGTCGCCACGGGCGCCAGCACCGGCAGCGACTACGCCGGGGTGCAGATGGGCGTCAACCTCGATTCGCGCATGCCCGAAGCCACCTGGGTAACACCAACCGGCGCAACGCCGGCGATCAGCCCAAACGATTACAGCTGGACGACAGGCGTGACGATCTACGATTCTCTCGGCAACCCTCATGTCATGAATTTCTACTTTGTAAAGACGGCCAATACCGGTGAATGGGATATGTACGGCAACGTTGACGGCACGCTGATGGACGGCGCCGGCGACTCACCGAACCTGACGACGCCAATCAAGCTGGTATTCGACGACAAAGGGCAACTGGCGAGTATCGACGGCACGGCGGTAACGCCGGGGGTCAAGCCGGAAATTCCAGTATCGGTCGACCTCACGCAGGTTGCCACAAATCTGGGCCGCCCGGACTGGGGCGCGACGACACCGCTCACGTTCAACATCGACATGTCGGGAACAACCCAGTACGGCTCATCCTTCGCCACCAACCGTATGCTGCAGGACGGCTATAGCTCCGGCGACCTGACCGGCCTCGGCGTCAGCGAAACCGGTGTCGTCCAGGGCCGCTACACCAACGGGCAGACGCGCAACCTGGCGCAGATAGTGCTCGCCAACTTCGAAAACCCGAACGGGCTGACCAACATCGGCAATAACCAGTGGATCGAAACCTACGCCTCTGGCCAGCCGACGGTCGACACGCCGGGAAGCGGGCGTCTGGGCGTGCTGCAATCGGAACGGGTGGAAGATTCCAACGTCGACCTGACCGATGAACTGGTGAAGATGATCATCCAGCAGCGCAGCTATCAGGCCAACGCGCAGACGATCAAGACGCAGGACCAGATCATGCAGACGATCGTCAATATCCGGTAATCAATGTAAACGCAAACGTCCCGCCCTTTCCACACTTCGGGCGGGACGTCCGCATGGGAGGCAAGTAACAGATGGATCGCTTGATCTACACGGCAATGACCGGCGCCAAGCAGGTGTTCGTGCAGCAGGCGGGCGTCGCGCACAACCTTGCCAACGCGGCAACCACCGGCTACCGGGCGCTGGAACACAAGTTCCGTGCCGTCCAGATACAGGGAGAAGGAATGCCAACCCGCGCTTTCGTTGCCGACGCATCGGTAAAAAATATCTTCGACCAGGGGCCGCTCCTGTCGACCGGGCGCCCGCTCGACATCGCCGTACAGGGATCGGGCTGGATCGCGGTGGAAATGCCCGACGGCAGCGAGGCCTATACGCGCGCCGGGAACCTGCACGTCAACGTCGACGGCATGCTGCAGACGGCGGACGGGCACAACGTGCTTTCCGACGCCGGCCCGATCAACATCCCGCCGGACAACCGCGTCGAGATCGGCCCCGACGGCACCATATCGGTGGTGCCCTTGTACGGCACGCCGAACACGACCAACGACGTGGGCCGGATCAAGCTCGTCAATCCACCGGAAGATCAGCTCGTGCGCGGCGACGACGGCTTTTTCCGCGTTTCCGACGGGCAGCCGGCGGACGTCGATCCCAATGTGCGCGTCGCTTCCGGCGTTCTCGAGGGCAGCAACGTCAATGTCACCGATGTGATGGTCAACCTGATCAATCTGTCGCGCCAGTTCGAGATGCAGATTCGCATGCTGCAAAACGCGGATACCAATGCGCGCGCCGCGTCGCAGATTCTGACGATGAGCCAGGGATAAATTTTTTCATCTTTATTTTCTAAATATATTTAAATATTATTTCTTGGTTGTAGCGAGTTTTTGTTTAAAATTAATTATTTGAATTAGAATTCTGGATAAAAGGAAGGACTGTCATGATCCGCTCGCTATGGATCGCGCGCACCGGGCTCGATGCCCAGCAGACACAACTGGACGTGATCGCCAACAACCTGGCCAACGTTTCCACCAACGGTTTCAAGCGCGGCCGCGCCATCTTCGAGGATCTGCTTTACCAGACGCTGCGCCAGCCCGGCTCGCAGACCTCGCAGCAGACGCAGGTGCCGACCGGCCTGCAACTGGGCGTCGGCGTGCGCCCGATCTCGACGGCGCGGATTTTCAACCAGGGCGCCTTGCAGCACACTGAAAACCCGCTCGACATCGCCATCGACGGACCGGGTTTCTTCCAGATCCTGCTCCCCGACGGCACCATTGCCTACACGCGCGACGGCTCGTTCCAGAAGGACAACCAGGGACAGATCGTCAACACCAGCGGTTATCCGCTGCAACCGAACATCGTCATCCCGGACAACGCCACCTCGATCAGCATCGGCAACGACGGCACCGTCTCGGTGACGCTGGCCGGAAACACCGCCGCGCCGGCCAATATCGGCAACATCCAGGTCGTCACCTTCGTCAACAACGGCGGCCTGCTGAGCGTCGGCGAGAACCTCTTCCTGGAAACCGCCGCCAGCGGCACGCCGACGCCGAACGTGCCCGGCAACAACGGCGCCGGGGTGCTCAACCAGTATTACGTCGAAGCGTCCAACGTCAACGTCGCCGAAGAAATGGTGACGATGATCCAGACGCAGCGCGCCTATGAACTGAACACGAAGGTCGTTTCCACCTCCGACCAGATGCTCGGGCGCCTGACACAGCTCTAACACAGCTCTAATTTTTGCTTTGAACCGATTCGGACCGGACCGACTGGACTCATCAGGAACCATCATCATGAACATCCTTCGTCTCTCATCCCCGCGATCCCCGCGCCTCGCGACAGGCGCGATCCTGCTCGGCGCCGTCCTTTCGGCCTGTACTTCCGTGCCGCCGACCAACGTGCACCAGCCGATGACGATGCGACCGCCGGAACGCACCAGCATCGGCTACGGCAACGGCGCGATCTACCAGCCGACCACCAGCCGCCCGCTGTTCGAGGACCGGCGCGCGCGCTACGTGGGCGACATCCTGACCATTTCGATCACCGAAAATACGTCGGCGAATTCCGCCTCGGACAGCAGCGCCAGCCGCACCGGCGCGGTCGACATCACCGCCGGCCCGATCGTCGGCGTGCCGGGCAAAAGCTTTCAGGGCATGAACGTACAGGCCAAGAGCTCGAATACCTTCGAAGGCAAGGGCGCAACCTCGGCGAACAACGTGTTCACCGGCAACATCACCGTCACCGTGATCGAAGTTCTGCCCAACGGCAACCTGCTGGTTTCGGGTGAAAAACAGGTCGCCATCGGCGTCGGAACCGAATACATCCGGCTCTCCGGCATCGTCAGCCCGAGCTTCATCGACGCCGCCAACACCGTGCCGTCGTCGAAAGTCGCCGACGCGCGCATCGAATACAAGGAAAGCGGCTACATCAGCGAAGCCCAGGTCATGGGCTGGTTGGCACGATTCTTTCTTACCGTTATGCCGTTCTGAACTCTTTTATGTTTGAGGCCCGGCATGTGTGCGGAAACCATCGGAAAAACCCGCGGTACCCCTGGAAGCAACGCGAGGAACCCTGGAAATAATCTCAGGGCGGCAATCCTTGCCGCCGGCGTCGGCATCGGCTGCCTGCTCGCCGCCTTCGCCCCGCCCGCCTTCGCCGACCGGGTCAAGGACCTGGCCTCCGTGCAGGGCGTGCGCACCAACCAGCTGAGCGGCTACGGCCTCGTCGCCGGGCTCGACAACAGCGGCGACCAGACGACGCAAACGCCGTTTACCACGCAGAGCATCATCAACATGCTCTCCAACCTCGGCACCAACCTTCCGATCGAACAGGCGCGCAACCTGCAACTGAAAAACGTCGCCGCGGTGATGGTCACCGCCACGCTGCCGCCGTATGCGCGCCAGGGGCAGACGATCGACGTCACCGTCTCCTCGATCGGCAACGCCAAGAGTCTGCGCGGCGGCACCCTGCTGATGACGCCGCTGAAAGGCGCCGACGGCGAGATCTACGCGATGGCGCAGGGCAACATCCTGATCGCCGGCATCGGCGCTTCCTCCGGCGGCAACAAGGCGCAGATCGGCCACCTTTCCGCCGGACGCATCGCCGACGGCGCCACGGTCGAACGCGCCGTTCCGGCGCCGCTCGGCCACGGCTCCTACGTGTACTACGAAACGAACCGGACCGACTTCGGCACCGCCCAGCGCATCGTCGAAACGATCAACCGCACCCTCGGCCCCGGCACCGCCGAGGCGCTCGACGGCCGCCAGATCCGCGTGCGCGCGCCGGAAGATCCCGACGGCCGCGTGCGCCTGCTCGGACGGGTCGAAAACCTGGAAATCCAGTCCGTGCAAAGCGCCGCCAAGGTTGTCGTCAACCCGCGCACCGGTTCCGTGGTCATGAACCAGAACGTAACGATCGAAAACTGCGCGGTCGCGCACGGCAGCCTCTCGGTCACCATCGGCACCACGCCCCAGGTCAGCCAGCCGGCGCCATTTTCCGGCGGCCAGACGACGGTGACCAATCAAGCCGACATCCAGATCAAGCAGGAAGGCAGCGCGCTCGTCAATATGAAGAGCAGCGCCAACCTCGCCGACATCGTCAAGGCGCTGAACGCGATGGGCGCCAATCCGCAGGACCTGCTGGCGATCCTGCAGGCGATGAAAGCCGCGGGCGCCCTGCACGCCGAGCTTGAAATCATCTAGCGGCTATAGAGTTTTTGCATAATCTCTTATAATGGCCGCCATGCAGACCGACGACGCCCTGATGCAGCAGCGTTTCGCCTACGACATGCAGGCGGTGGGCGATCTGCGGCTGAAAATGAAGCAGGACCCGCAGGCCGGCGTAAAAGCCGCCGCGCAGGAATTCGAGGCGATGCTGCTGGCGATGATGCTGAAGAGCATGCGCTCGAGTCTTTCCCAGGATGGCCCGTTCGACAGCGATGCGACGCGTTTTTACACGCAACTCTACGACCAGCAGATCGCGCAGCAATTGAGCAAACAGGGCGGCCTGGGCATGGCGCGGATGATCGAGGAACAGATGCAGCGCTTTTTGCCGCCGTCGGCGCAGCAAACGGCGGATGCCTCGGCGAAAACCAATTCGGATGCGGAAGCGGATGGTGCCGTTGCCCTGGCGGCGCAGCGCGTCGCCTGGCGCCACACCACGATGCCGCTCAATCCCCTGATCGGGGCGGAAAGAATTGCCGCCGCGAGTGCTGCAAATGCCACGAATACCACGAATGGCAGCAGCGGCGTCGGAGGAACCGGCAGCGTTGCCGGCGCCGATGCTTCCGCCCGGCGTGAATTCGTCAACCGCATCTGGCCCCACGCCGTCGAGGCCAGCCAGGATACCGGCATTCCAGCCCATTTCCTGATCGCGCACGCGGCCCTGGAAAGCGGTTGGGGAAAACGGGAAATTTCCCGCACCGACGGCACTTCCAGCTATAACATTTTCGGCATCAAGGCGAGTAAAAGCTGGCAGGGCGCCACCACCGAGGTGCCGACCACCGAATATATCGACGGACAGGCCCAGTCGGTGCGCGATTCTTTCCGCGCTTACGGCTCCTATGGGGAAGCCTTCCGCGATTACGCCAGTCTATTGCGCAGCAACCCGCGCTTCTCGGACGTATTGGGTCAAACAAACGGCACGAATTTTGCTCGTTCATTGCAACAAGCGGGCTACGCCACCGACCCGATGTACGCCGACAAACTTTCCCGCATCATCTCCGGCACCACATTACGGCAGGCGTTGGTAGGCTGAACGAGTCGAGCGGCCGGCTGTGCGACTGGATACGCGGCCGAAAAGACTCAAGTTTCACAACCCCGCGCCGTAAACACTAGGACGACTGGAGCAAAAACATCATGGGTACTTCACTTTTCGGTATTGGCGTCTCGGGAATGAGCGCCGCCCAGATCGGTCTGGCGACGACGGGGCACAACATCACCAACGCCTCGACCCCCGGGTTCTCCCGCCAGCGTTCGATACAGGCAACCAACATTCCGTTTTCGACCGGTTCCGGCTTCATCGGCCAGGGAACCCACGTCGCTACCGTCGAGCGCCTGTACAGCAGCATCCTCGCCGCGCAGGTCAACAACGCGCAGACGCGCGTCAGCGAACTGACCGCCTATCAATCCCAGATCAGCCAGATCGACAACATGCTGGCCGACCCGCTTTCCGGCCTTTCACCGGCGCTGCAACAGTTCTTCAACGGTGTTAACGACGTTGCATCCAATCCCGCGCTCGCCTCTTCGCGGCAATCGATGATTTCTTCCGCCCAGACGCTGACGGCGCGCTTCCAGACGCTCAACTCGCGCCTGGACGAACTCTATAGCGGAGTCAACGATCAGATCTCGGGCACCGTCGGCTCGATCAACGTTTACGCCAAGGAAATCGCCAACCTGAACCAGCAGATCGCAGTCGCCCAGGCGAGCGCGCAGCAGCCGCCCAACGACCTGCTCGACAAGCGCGACAACATGGTCGCCGAGCTGAACAAGCTGGTCAAAGTATCGGTCACGCAGGAAAAGAACGGCGCCTACAACATCGCCATCGGAACCGGGCAACAACTGGTGACGGGCACCTACGCCGTCGAAATGGTCGCGATGCCTTCTTCCGCCGACCCCTCGCGGACCACCGTCGGCCTGATGACTCCCGGCGGCCCGCAGGAACTCCCGGAAAAACTGATCGTCGGCGGCTCGCTCGGCGGCCTGCTCGACTTCCGCACGACCACGCTCGACCGCACCGCGAACCAGATCGGCCAGATCGCCGCTTCCATCGCGCTGACGTTCAATGCCCAGCACGCGCTGGGCCAGGATCTGCTCGGCAATATCGCCGGCGACCCGGACTTCACCGGCAATTTCTTCAATATCACCGGCCCCAGGGTGATCGGCAACGCCAAGAACCCCTCCACCAGCCCGACGGTTTCAGCCAGCTTCATCACGCCGCCGCCCAACAACGGCAACAACTTCTATACCGACATCACCAACAGCGACTACCGCCTTTCCTACGACGGCACCAACACGACGCTGACCCGGATTTCGGACAACAAAGCCTGGACGGTGCCGGGCAACAACGTCAACGACATCAACACGATGCTGGCAAGCGAATCGCAGGGCTTCACCCTCGCCTCGACCGGGCCGCTGCTCGCGGGAACGAGCTACACGATCCAGCCGACGCGCGCGGTCGCCGACAGCATGCAGGTAAACCCGACGATCGCCGCCAACCCGAGCCTGATCGCCGCCGCATCGCCCTTCCGCACCAATGCGGCAACCACCAACGCCGGCGACGCGGTCATCGCCCCCGGAAAAGTGAGCACCGGCTATAGCGTCGCGTCGCTGCCGACCACGCTGACCTACGATAACGGCAATCTGAGCGGATTCCCCGCCGGCACGACGGTGGACGTAACGGTCAACGGTACGACGACTTCCTACACGATCACCAGCCCGACCGATCCGGTTCCCTACACCTCGGGTGCCAAAATCGCCTTCGACGGCATGGATTTCGCGATCAGCGGCACTCCGGCCAACGGCGACACGTTCACCATCGCCCGCAACACCAGCGGCACGACCGACAACCGCAACGCGCTCCTCCTGGCCGGCCTGCAAACCGCGAAAACCATGGTCGGCGCTCAATATTCGTTCCAGGACGACTATGCCAATCTGGTCGGCGACGTCGGCAACAAGACCCGGGAAATCAATATCGGTCTCGACGCGCAGGAAGCGATGCTGAGCCAGGCGCAAGCGAACATGGAGTCGCTTTCCGGTGTCAACCTGGATGAAGAAGCGGCCAACCTGCTCCGCTATCAAACCGCGTACCAGGCTTCGGCACGGATCATCGAAACGGGAATGAAGGTTTTTGACACCCTGCTCTCGCTGGGAACCTGACACGGGTGAAGAGAACGGCGGGTCAATAAAGGAGTTCGATCATGAGAATCAGCACAGCACAAATTTTCGACGGCGGCGTGCGCGGCATGCAAACCAACCAGAGCGCGCTCTACAAGACAATGAATCAGCTCGCCACCGGGCGCAAGGTGCTGACACCGGCGGACGATCCCGTCGCCTCGGCGCGGGCGCTGGTCGTCGACCAGTCCCGCAGCGTCAACCAGCAGTACATGCAGAACCAGAATTACGCCAAGGAACAGCTCTCGGCGGCCGAAGGATACATGTCGTCGATGACGGATGCCCTGCACAACGTGCGGACGAGCCTGGTTCAGGCCGGAAACATTGGCGCGCTGACCGACAAGGACCGTTCCGCCATCGCCGATGAAGTCGAAGCCCGCCTGAACCAGCTACTGGGCATCGCCAACAGCCAGAACGACGTGGGCGATTACCTCTTCTCCGGTTACCAGGGCGGCGTGCGTCCGTTCGCGATGGATGCCTCGGGCAGCGTCGTATACAACGGCGACGACGGCAGGCGTCTGCTGCAGGTGGATGCGTCGCGCCAGATGGCGACCAACGTTTCCGGCTCCGACCTCTTCCTGTCCGCCCGTTCCGGCAACGGCACCTTCGTCACCTCGGCCGGCGGCAACACGATATCGCTGGGCAACAATACCGGCCAGGCCACCATCGACAAGGGATCGGTGGTCGATCCCGGAAAATGGCGGGCGGCGGTCAACGATCCCACGATCTGGTCCGACCCCAACAACGCAGGCAATCTTTCGATCCGTTTCAACGTCACCACCACCGGCGGAACGACGACGACGACCTACGAAATTTTCGACATGTCGACGCCGGGAAGCCCCGTGTCACTGTCGGCCGGCCCGCAGCCCTATACGCCGGGGCAGTCGATCAAGCTCGAAAAAACCACGCCGCCGCCGGTCGATTTCGGCGCCACCGTGCTCGTCGACGGGCAGCCGGACGACGGCGACAGCTTGAACATGGCGCCGAGCACCAAGACCAACATGTTCGACACCCTGCAGAACATCATCACGACGCTGCGCACGCCGTCGGGCACGGGCACGTATTCGCCCACCGAGTATTACAACCGGATTTCGGCGGAACTGACCAACATCGATCAGCACATGGAAAACGTCGAGCGCGTGCGTACTTCGGTCGGTGCGAACCTGCAGGAAATCGATGCGCTGAACAGCCTGGGACAAGACAACGACATTCAATACCAGTCGACCATCTCCGGCCTGCTCGACATCGATTACCAGAAGGCGATTTCCGACCTGATGCGCCAGAACACCCAGCTCGAAGCTGCCCAGCGTTCGTTCTCGATCATCTCCAGCCTCAGCCTGTTCAAGGTCATTTGATGAAATTTCGGCGCGGCGCGCGCGGGCTGCTCGCCGGATACGTGCGGAAAAACGCGCGAAAAAACGCATGGGCGGGCATGGTGGCGGGCGCGTTGCTGCTCGTCTCCTGCGCGAATCCGCAATGGGACAACCTGAGTTTCGTCATCGATCCGCTGGCACCGAACTGGGAAATCGCAGAAGCGTCGCTGCCGAACGACGTCTACCGCCTCACGATCAAGGCAAAGCATCTGCGCCGCGGGGGCGATGGCGAGCCGATGGCGATTCTCAAGCGCCGGGCGCAGCAACTGCAACTCGAACAGGGAGCGGTGGGCTACCGCATTCTCGATTACAGCGAAAACATCGAATCGTCCGCGCCTTTCGCGCGGCGTTACGCCACCGGTTCGTTCATGCTGCAACGCAGCGCCGGCATTCCCGAGGAAAATGCCGGAACAGGCCAGAACGCTCTAAATTAGAAAAAACAAACTTCCCCGCCTGTAGCGGGTAATCGCCGGAAATTATTTTGATTCTGGAATTTTCCGGGCAATTTACTCTTGCCACAATCTGCCGATGGAACGCACCTTCTCCAGCAGTCCCTCGGGCAACGTTTCATCCTTCGACGAAATCTCCGCCTTCTGCTGCGCCAGCAGTTCGGGATGCTCCGCCTGACGTTTGTGCTGCGACAGGGCCGATTCGATGAAAAAGGCGATCCGCGCCGGTTTGCTCGGCAACGGGAGATAACGGTAAATCCGCGCCCGGTTGATGAGATCGATCACTTCCTCGGAGTCGGCGCTTTCCATCAGCAGGATACTGAGCAGCGCCGGCTGCTCGCGTTTCAGCAGCTTGAACAGCAGCATCTCTTCCGGATTGCCGATGCAGCTTTCGTCCCAATGGGCGACGAGAACGGCAACCCGCTCGGAGGCAAGCGCGTTCAATGTGGAATCGATATCCACGGCATGCAGAAGATGAATCGAAGCGGGCAGCGCCGCCTTGATCTGCTGAAACAACGCCGGGGAAGAGGTTCTGACCAGGACGGTGCGCAATCCCCCGGACGCGGTTCTGGCCGATGCGGCGGCCGTTTTTGCCTGCGCCCCCTCCGTCGTCACCCCAAGTTCAAGCGCCAGCGCGACATTCACGGCCTCTCCGACGACCGACAGCAGTTCGCGGTTGCCCCAGGGTTTGTTCAGGAAGCGGAAAACCTCGCCTTCGTTGACCGAATCGACGATTGCCGAAAGGTCGGAAAAACCGGTCAACAGGATACGCACCGTATTCGGTGAAACCTCGCGTGCCTGACGCAAGAATTCGACCCCGGTCATCGTCGGCATGCGCTGGTCGCTGATGACGACGTGAATGCGTTGCGCGCGCAGGATATCCAACGCCTGCGACCCTTCGGTGGCGGTGAAAATCTCATACTGGGAGCGGAAAATGATCCGCAGCGCATTGAGGATGCGTTCTTCGTCGTCAAGCAGCAGAATTCTCGGTTTTGTCTCGGTCGTCCCGGCAGGGGAAGGAGCGTTGCGCACCGCCTCCAGCGCACTCGCAATGGAAGCGGTGGAGGAGGGTTGTGAGGATTGAATTTGTGTCATCTGACTTTCCTTTGAGATATCACTCCCGCACCACGGAAATTGCTTTGTGTGGCAGGTTCACCGATCGATGAAATACGCGGGCACACGCTGTATGAATGACGTTTCGCCGGCAGGTATCTCGCAACCATGTTATCAACCTGTCGTCTCCTTCGCCAGTTTTTCCGCCTCCGTTGCTGCTTCCGCGCCCTCTGCCGTTGCTGCTCCCGCAGCCGCCCCTTCCTCCGCCATGGCGGCAGGCGGAACGGTCGGCAGAACGATCGTAAACACTGTGCCTTCCCCCTCCTTGGAAGACACTTTGATCTGCCCGCCGTGCTGTTCGATGATTTTGTAGACGATGGAAAGCCCCAGCCCGGTGCCCTGCCCGATCGCCTTGGTGGTGAAGAAGGGGTCGAAAATCTTCGTCAGATTCTCGGCGGGGATTCCTTTGCCGTTGTCGGCGATTTCCACCGCCAGATGAGTCGAGTCCTGCATCCGCGTAATGATCGTAATCACGCCGTTTTCCGGCGATACGGCCTGTGCCGCGTTGGTGATCAGATTGAGAAAAACCTGGTTCAATTGGGAAGGAGAGCAGCGTACGGCAACGGTGGAACCGAAATTCTTGACGATCGCAAGATGTTTGATCTGCTGCTTCGCCAGTTGCAGCGTACTTTCGATTCCGTCCTCGATGCGATAAAGCGTCACCCGGCTGCGGTCCAGGCGGCTGAAATTTTTCAGATTGAGCACCATGTCCCGGATCTGGTCGATGCCGTACACCCCATCCTGAAGCAACGCCGCCACGTCATCGAAAAATCCGGCGTCGAGCGCCCTGGCCGACTGCCGGGCCGCGGAAAAATGCGCGGCGACCGCGGCTTCGTCCACACGCTCGGCATACATGGCGTTCAACAACGCCTGCGCATCCCGGCAGAAATCGCGTACCTCGCCGTCGAGTTGCGCGGCCAGGGTTTCGATGCTGCTGCGCACATAACCGAGCGGCGTATTGATTTCGTGCGCCACGCCGGCCACCATCTGGCCCAGCGAGGCCATTTTTTCCGACTGGATCAACTGTGCCTCGGACGCCTTCAGATCTTCCATCGTGCGGCGCAGATCGGCGGTACGCTCCTGCACGCGCTGTTCCAGGAACTCGTTGGCTTCCTGCAACTGCTGGTTGGCGCGGGCGATCATGCGGAAGCTGTTGACCAGGCGCACCGCGAAATAAAGCACGATACAGAGCAGGAAGGCCGAATAAATGGCGAGATAATTGCGGTAACGGTCGGTTTCCTGTATCTGGAGGGCAAAGTTTTCTTCCACCGCCGTCATCAGGCTGTCGAGTATCGACGGCACCGGAATTTCGTCCAGTTGCGCCATCAGCGCCGCCTCTACCGCGCGCTGGCGCAAAATGGCGCGCACGTGATTGATGAATCCCTGTGCGGCCTCGGCAACCGGTTTCGGATAAAAAGACAGTCCTTCCTGGATCTGGCCCAGCCTCTGCTCGATCTGCTGCGAGGTCGCCGAATCGGGCATCAGGTTATAACGCAGGGTGTCGTTCAGCGTGCGCACCACCGTATCGTTCAACTGCTGCAATGCCGGCGATTCGGCCCTGGCGTCGCGCCGGATCAGCGTCTGGATTTCATCGGCCGCAGTCGGCACATAACGCAGCGAATTCTGCAGGATCGCGTTCTGCGCCTTGAACTGATCGATGACATACAGCTTCTGGCCGAATGCTTCCTGAAGCTGCGGCACCTCATCCAGGACCATGCCGCCGTCCGCCAGAAGGCTCACCAGCCGCCGCTGCAGCATGCCGATTTGCGGCACCGGATCGGACAAGGGATCGTAATCGTTGTTGAGTCCCATGCGCGAGCGCAACACGTCGATATCGAGACGGGTATCGACCTGGCGCAATTCGCGCAACGCCGTGGAAAGTTCGTTGCGGAGCTGTGGGTCCACCCCCTGAGTGCGATAGACGAGAAAAGCCAGAAGTCCGATCGCCGCCAGTACCAGGAACGCCGTCACCAGACGCCGCAAAAGGCTTTTCATCGTTATCATTTCTTCGCTCCGTGAAATGATGGAGCGGGATTCGTCGCAGCGGCGCTTCCGGCGGCAGTCTTTTCCAGACGCTCCGCCGTCAGGGTCTTGAGAAATTTGACGATCAACGCCTTGTCCTCTTTCGAAGCGCTGCGGCCGAGCTGGTATTTGAACATGACATCGACCGCCTCCTCGAGCGTCGGCGCCGCGGCGTCATGAAAATAAGGCGCGGTCAGCGCGACGTTGCGCAGGCTCGGCACCTTGAACACATATTTATCCAGTTCATTCTTGGTGACGTTGTAGCGCCCCAGGTCGGCGGGCTGAATATTGCCGCGATCCTGGAAATAATTGCCGATGACGCCAAACACCTGAAACATGTTGCCGCCGACATTGGCCCCCTGGTGGCAGGCGACGCAGCCGTATGCCTTGAATTTCTCATACCCTTTCCGCTCGTCGGCGGTAATCGCCGAAGTGTCGCCGAGCAGATAGCGGTCGAAACGGGACGGTGCCGGCAACGCGCGCTCGAATGTCACGATGGCGTCGGTAACGTTTTTCGCGGTAATTCCATCAGGATAAACCGCCCTGAACTCGGAAGACAGTGCCGCATCCTGTTTCAGCTTGGCGAGAATCGCGTCCCACGTCGTTCCGAAATCGGCGGGGGTGACGACGACAAAACCGATCTGTTCTTCCAGCGTGGCCGCGCGGCCATCCCAGAACTGGCGGAAATTATGCGCGGCATTGAGCACCGAAGGCGCATTGACCGCGCTGACAACGCCCTTGGCCCCGATCGAATGTGGCCGCGGGTCGGCACCGCCGGCACCGTACAGGTTATGACAGGAAGCGCAGGAAACGAGGTTGTCGCCGGAAAAACGCGGATCGTTGAAAAGGCGCTCCCCCAGACGCACCTTGCGCTGATCGAGCTGAGGACTGGGCGGCAGCGGCTTGATCGGCTCGTTGGCCGCCGCCACCGCGGCACCGGAAAAGACCAGAATCCATGCCGTACCCAGGCACAAAAACAGGGAACGCGAAGAATCGGGACCCCACAAAAAACCGCTCATCTCGCCAAACTCCGTATTTCAGCCACGGAAACCGCCCCCACGGCCATGCTAAAATCCGCCGCGCTTTCGTTCCGCAACTCCCGGCTGCTCCGTTTCGAGCCGCTTTCCTACGCGATATTTCGGCACCGTTTTGCAGTACTGCGATCACGCCGTCGAAAGCCGGGAAATTCGGAAACAAAATTGCAGAAAGAATATTCCTTCACTTGTTTCAGACTGTAGCGCACCCATGGAAAATTGGTGAGGAAAATCAGCACATCCTGAATATTCGATGCGCAAAGTCACATTATTACAATGGTTACACTGGGACAGTGAAGGGCAATGAAACAGGGTAATGAAGCATTTTTTATTGGTGCCGAAGGAGAGACTCGAACTCTCACGCTGTTGCCAGCGGCGGATTTTGAATCCGCTGCGTCTACCGATTCCGCCACTTCGGCTCCGTTTTGTTTTGATGCCGGTTTTTCCGGCTTGCGCCGGAGCAAGCGCAAACCCTGAGAAACGCGGATTATCCCCGATTCGTCGCTGCCGGACAAGCCGCGTATTTCGGTTGCGTACATCGACCGGACGCTCGGACACTTTATCCGCGGACACACCGTCGTCGACGCAAAAAAGCACCGATACACTCTCCGGAAACGCTAGAATTCCACATTTGTTAAATTTCACACCGTAACTGTAGCCGATATATAGCGATAATTATTTAAACAATCTGTAATTTTCTTCGAAAACAAAGCCGGAATCGGTTTCCCGGTTTTTCGTAACGCAGTCCTCAAACGGCTTCTTCATGTCAAATATCGACGATTTCGATTTCGCCTTGCCGCCGGAATTGATTGCACAGCATCCGGCGCCGGAACGCAGCGCCAGCCGCCTTTTGCATGTCGCGGGAAAGCGGCTTGCGGACATGCAATGCACCGACCTGCCCGGCCTGCTCGCGGCGGGCGACCTGCTCGTTTTCAATGACACTCGCGTGATCCACGCGCGCCTCTTTGGTGTGAAGGAATCCGGCGGCAAGGTTGAAGTGCTGATCGAACGCGTACTCGATGCCCATCGGGCGCTGGCACAGGTGCGTGCGAGCAAGACGCCGAAGGCGGGCAGCCGCCTGATCATCGAGGAAGCATTCGTTTTACGTGTGCTCGCCCGCGCCGGAGCCAATGAAGAATTTTTCCTGCTCGAACTCGTTGCCAAAGAAAGCGCCGCCGCGGACGAACGAGGTAGAGACGAACGCGGCAATAAAGATCTCGCGGCGCTGATCGAACGTCACGGCCACCTGCCCTTGCCGCCCTATATCGAACATCCCGCCGTTGGCGCCGACGAGGAGCGCTATCAAACCGTATTCGCACGCACTCCCGGCGCCGTGGCGGCGCCGACGGCGGGGCTGCACTTCGACCCGCCGCTGCTGTCCGCACTCACCGCGCGCGGCGTCGAATTCGCCTGGCTGACGCTGCACGTCGGCGCCGGCACCTTCCAGCCGGTGCGCGTACAGCGCCTGGAAGATCACCGGATGCATCGCGAACGGTATACGATTCCGCAGGAAACCGTCGACCTCATCGCCCGTACCCGCGCCAACGGCGGCCGGATCGTCGCCGTCGGCACTACTGCTTTGCGCGCACTCGAGGCAGGTGCGGCCCGGAGTAGTGCCGCGGGAAAAATTTCCGGTCTCCCGGCTGCCGGCAGCGCCGAAACCGATATTTTCATCACACCGGGATTCCGCTTCCAGGTGGTCGACCGCCTGCTCACCAATTTTCACCTGCCGAAATCGACGCTTCTCATGCTCGTCTGCGCATTCGCCGGAATCGAAAACATCCGGCACGCCTACGCCCACGCCATCCGCGAGGCTTACCGCTTCTTCAGTTACGGAGACGCCATGCTGCTGGAAAAAAATCATGACCTTTGAACTGCTCGCGACCGACGGCGGCGCCCGCCGTGGACGCCTTCATCTCGCCCACGGCACCGTCGAAACGCCGGTTTTCATGCCAGTGGGCACTTACGGCTCGGTCAAGGCCATGACGCCGCAGACGCTGACCGAATCCGGCGCACAAATTTGCCTGGGCAACACCTTCCACCTCTGGCTGCGTCCGGGCCTGGAAGTCATCCGCGCTCATAGCGGACTGCATCATTTCATGGCCTGGGAACGGCCGATACTCACGGACTCCGGCGGATTCCAGGTGTTTTCGCTCGATGCCCTGCGCAAAATTAGCGAGGAAGGCGTGCGTTTTTCCTCACCGATCGACGGCGCCAAATGTTTCCTCACGCCCGAGGAATCAATGCGCATCCAGCACACGCTGAACTCCGACATCGCGATGATCTTCGACGAATGCACGCCTTATCCGGCCACGCGCGACGAAGCGGCGCAGTCGATGCGCCTGTCGCTCTCCTGGGCGCAACGCTCGCGTGACGAGCATCGCCGGCTGGAGAATCCGAATCTCCTCTTCGGCATCGTTCAGGGAGGAATGTTCGAAGACCTGCGCGACGAATCCCTGGCCGCGCTCACCGCCATCGGCTTCGACGGCATGGCCATCGGCGGATTGTCGGTCGGCGAACCCAAAGAAGACATGCGGAGAATCCTGGCACACACCGCTCCCCGCCTGCCCGCGCAGCAGCCGCGCTACCTGATGGGCGTGGGCACGCCGGAAGACCTGGTGGCCGGGGTATCCGCCGGAATCGACATGTTCGACTGCGTGTTGCCGACCCGCAACGCCAGGAACGGCCATCTTTTCACCCGCCACGGCGACATCCGGATCAAAAACGCGATCCACCGCCACGATACGCGGCCGCTCGACGAAACCTGCGGTTGCTACGCTTGCCGGAACTTTTCCCGTGCCTATCTGCACCATCTGTTCAGAAGCGGAGAAATCCTCGGCAGCATCGCCAACACCATGCACAATTTGTTCTATTATCAGCGTTTGATGCAGGAACTGCGGGAAGCCATCGAAGCGGGCAGGCTGAACGAATACAGGGAAAATTTTCGCCGCCTGCGCGCGGAAATGATATCCGTCTAAAAATGGAACGATTTGCACACCGGGAATATTTACCGGGAATCACAGGCGAAATGCCAAATTCGACCACTCATACGATATACTTAAGTGTTATATTGTGTGCTGATTTGAATTTGCCTTCTTGCCTGAACCTGTGCTCCACTCACCCTGAAACTGCCGGCACTTTTTAAATTCTGCCTCTCCCCAATTCCCCAAGCCCGTCTTTCAAGTCCCGACTTTCAAGTTTCATCCGAGCCCGATTCAATGGATACCTCATTCTTAAATGCGAACCGGCCGCACCCATCGTCTTCTCCCAATTTCTTCCTGTTGAAGGGAATGCTGCTCGGTATCGCGCTCCTCCTGTTGGCGGCATTGCCATGCCAGGCGCAGCAACAGCAGCCGATCGTCGACATGGAAACCCTGAACCGGCTGCTTACCGACAAGGCCACCGCCGACGCCGCCTTCGTCACGGGAAAGAAAATCTCCGAATTCTGTTCCAATTGCCACGGTGACAAGGGCGTCAGCGTCCTTCCCGAAGTGCCCAACCTGGCAGAACAGAATATCCATTACCTGTTCCGCCAGATCGAACTGTTCGTCGCCGGCAAACGGCGCAACGAATTCATGGAAGGGCTGATGAAATTCCTGAAGCCCGAGGAACGCGCCGGCCTCGCGGTTTATTACAGCAGAATGAAAGCGATTCCGACCGGCAAGCCGCACCCGGAAAGCGAAAAACTGGCAAAAATGCGGTTTACGCAGCTTTGCCAGCGTTGCCACGGCGAGCAGGGCAGAGGCGACGATACCATCCCGCGCATTGCCGGGCAGCACTACGAATACATCGTTTTAACCTTGCGCCGCTACCGCGACAAGACCGGCGAACGCCTGAACGCCGAAATGTCGAACAACACTCATTGGCTCACCGACAAGGACATAGAAGCCCTTGCCCATTATCTCGCCAGCATGAAATAGGCGCTGACGATATCGCAGGGATCCGGAACAGAAGATCCAAAAAATATCCGCCGTGGAAATCCCGGCGGATATTTTTTTACCATCGTTTTCAATAAAGTGAAACGTTTTTGCCCCCCGAATTCCAATTTCAAATTAAATAACAATCGTTATGTGTAGCATATTTCAAAAAATAATTATTATATAAAAATAGAATATCTCGGTATCGAAAACAGAGGGCACGATTCAACGATTGCTGCCTGAAACCATGCGGAATCCGAACAGACGGCACTCGAGCGCCCCGTTGAAAAGCGGGGTACGGCAATGCGCTTTCAATCCGACCAACTTGGGCAGGCGCAGATCGGCGGAGAAGAAATAACAGTCCCATCCGGCAAAATTCCGTTTCAGCGCATCGCCCAGCCGAGGGTAAAAAGCGGCCAGCGTTTCCTCTTCCTCGATCCGCGTTCCGTAGGGCGGATTGCACAACAATATGCCACTGGATGCGGGCGGGGCAATATCGAGGATATCGCCTTCTTCCAGAGAAACCGCTGCCCGAAGCCCCGCACGGTCGAGGTTCGCCAGTGCCGCCCGCACCGCCTCCGGCGCCTGGTCGCTACCATGGATCAGAATCTTCGCCACCGCCGAATTTCGCTCCCCATCTTGTTCATTTTCCAGCGCGGCCTGGCGCAGCTTCTGCCACAAGGTAGCATCGAAATTCAGCAGCCGTTCGAAACCGAACGCGCGCCGGCTGCCCGGCGCGATACCGAGTGCCATCTGTGCCGCCTCCAACAACAATGTGCCGCTGCCGCACATCGGGTCGAGCAGCGCCATCCCCGGCCGCCAGCCGGAAAGATGCAGCAGGCCGGCGGCAAGATTTTCCTTCAGTGGCGCCGCAACGGTTTTTTGCCGCAAACCGCGCTGCCACAGCGGCGTACCGGAAGTATCGAGATAGAGCACACAACGTTCGGACGACAAAAAAGCGGCAACGCGCACATCGGGGGCGCGCGCATCGACACTCGGGCGCCTGCCATGCTCCTGGCGCATGCGGTCACAGACGCCATCCTTGATCCGCAGCGTAATGAAATTCAGGCTCTTCAACGGGCTCCTGCTGGCGACGACGTCGACGCGCAGCGTCTGCTCCGGCGTAAACCACTTGAACCACGGCGTATCCAGCGCCAGCCGGTAAACATCGTCCTCGCTGCGGTACATCCCTTCGTTTACCCGCCACAAAATACGCGACGCAACACGCGAATGAAGATTGGCCGCCATCGCCGTGCCCCAGTCGCCGCGGAAATGGACACCGCCACCGCCGTTATTTTTCGCGGCGGCGACATCGAGCGCGCCCAATGCCTGCAACTCGGACGCCAGCACTGCTTCCAGTCCGCGCGGACACGTGGCGAAAAAATGGTTCTGCATGAAAATATCCTGGAGGTTGGAATCGGTTGGAATCGGATCGACCTCACGCCGCGCCAATACGAAAGCGGCGTGCAAAGAAAAGAGAAGAACGGAAAATAGGCGGCACTCAGAACGGTTTCAGCACCGCGAGAAAAACGACCACCAGCAGCACCAGCACCGGAATCTCGTTGAACCAGCGAAACCAGACATGACTGCGGTAATTCGCGCCGGCGGCGAAAGCGCGCAGCAGCCGGCCGCAATACCAGTGATACCCCGCCAGCAACGCCGCCAGCAGCGTCTTCGCGTGAACCCAGCCGCCGGCGAACCCGAAACCGAGCCACAGCCACAGCCCCAATCCCAGCGCAAGAAACCCCAACGGCGTCATGAAGCGATAAAGCTTGCGCGCCATCAACAACAGACGCTCGCGTTCCGCCGTACTGCCCGGCGGCACCATGGCCAAGTTGACGAAAATGCGCGGCAAATAAAACAGGCCGGCGAACCAACTGACGACAAAAACGATATGCAGGGATTTAACGATCAACATGTCCATGGATTTCATTCGCTCCGGAATTCGCGTTCCGCTGAATTTGTGTCCCACCGAATTTGCGTCCCGATTCCCGCGGCAATCGCCTCGACCGCTTTTCGCACATCGGGAAAGCGCAGCCGAACCTTCAACTCTTCTTTCAGGCGTCGATTGTTCAGACGCCGCGATTCACGCATGAAGGAATACTGCATCGGCGTCAGCATCCGCGCCGCTTCGTCGCGCCCGATACGAGGCGGCGCGGGAAGCGCGAACGCGGCGGCGACGAGATCGAAATAGTCGCCCATCTTCAACCGCGAATCGTCGCAGACATGGTAAACGCGGTTCGCGCGTGCGCGCCGCAATGCGGCGACACAGGCCCGCGCGAGATCGTCGGCATGAATGTGGCTGGTGAAAACGTCCTCTTCCGCAACCAGCGCGGGAGTCCGTGTCGCAATCCGTGCCAGTGGCAAGCGGTCGGCGGCATAAATCCCGGGCACGCGCAAAATGCCCGTCACCACGCCTTTTTTCCCCAGGCGGCGCACCTGCTGTTCTGCATCGAGCCGGCGCCGTCCCCGCGCAGTTTGCGGTCGGGGGCGGCGTGTTTCATCAACCGAGGCGCCGCCGCAATCTCCGTAAACCCCGCTGGTACTGAGGTAAATCAAGCGCTGTGGTAGACTCGATCCACATTCGGCCCCACCCAACTGGCGATGCCGTTGACGGTGCAGAGCCGCAAGCAGACGGCGTGTCCGCAGGTCGCGAAAGTTGACGGAAGCATTGCCGCCACCTCCATCCGCTCCTCCCGGCGGCGCCAGATGCAGCACCTCGTCGGCGATTCCGGCCAGGCGCAAAAGGCTTTCGCGGCAATCGAGATCCGCCACCAGCGGCACCGCGCCGGCACCGCGCCAGCGCGGGCAATCGGCGGCATCGCGCAACACGGCGTACACGCGGTAGCGGGAAGCAAGGCACGGCAGCGCACGCCAGGCGATGTCGCCACAACCGACAAGCAATAATCTTCGCATCGTGGAATTGTACCCGGAGCGGAGAAAAGACAAGACCAATCAACATAGAAACGGCGAGCAAGCTCAGGAGCAACGAGTCATGGATTTCCAGGTGACATTTTCCCCTTCCGGACAACGCATAACGGCCGACAGCGGCGAAACGATTCTCGAAGCGGCGCTGCGCCAGGGCCTCAATCTGCCCTATGGCTGCCGCAACGGCGCCTGCGGCGCCTGCCGCGGAACCGTGCTCGCGGGAACGGTCGACCACGGCAAGGCGCAGGAACAGGCACTTTCGGCAGACGACCGGGCCGCGGGACACGCACTGCTGTGCTGCGCCCATGCCACGAGCGACGTGCAAATCGCGATCAAGGTCGTCGCGGCGCAGAACGACATCCCGATCAAAACCCTGCCCGCACGCGTCGAAAAGCTCACGCGGCTGGCGCCGGACGTGATCGAACTGAAACTCAGGCTCCCGGCCAGCGAGCGCCTGCAATTCCTCGCCGGGCAATATATCGATTTTCTGCTGAAGGACGGTCAGCGCCGCAGCTTTTCGCTCGCCAACGCACCACACGACGATGAATTCCTGCAGCTGCACATCCGCCATATTTCCGGCGGCGCGTTTACCGGACAAGTCTTCTCGACGATGAAAGAGCGCGACATTCTGCGCATCAAAGGCCCATTCGGCAATTTCTTCCTGCGCGAGAAAAGTGCCAGGCCGATCCTCTTCGTGGCCGGCGGCACGGGATTCGCCCCGGTAAAAGGCATGATCGAGCACCTGATTGCCGAGCGCAGCGCCCGTCCCGTCACTCTCTACTGGGGGGCGCGCGACCGTGCCGGCCTGTATTTTGATGCACTCGCGGCAAGCTGGGAAAAAACATATCCCGCGCTGCGCTATATCCCAGTGCTCTCGGAAACGCGTTCCGAAGACCAATGGGTGGGACGGACAGGATTGGTGCACGAGGCAGCGATGCACGACCTGCCCGATCTCTCCGCCTATCAGGTATACGTTTGCGGCGCACCGGCGCTGGTCGCTGCGGCGCGGCGTGATTTCGTCGAACGCTGCGGCCTCCTGGAAGACGAATTTTTCTCCGATTCCTTCGATTTTGCCAACGTGCCTCCAGCCGATGCCCCGCTGGCCGAAGCGCCGCTGGTTTGACCCCATGTAAAGGAAACGGCCCTGAAATGCCCTGCACCGGAATACGGATATGCATTGACTTTTACTGGAGCAGCAGCTAACTTCCTTTACTCATAGCGCCGATTTGATCCGATCAGCTTGCGGGCGCTCAAAAAATACGGCTAAAGCGAGGGCAACCCGGTCCGCGCTTCTCTCGCTGATCGGGTTTTTTGTTTCTGGAGCGATATGAAGCCATCCAATCCCGCGCCAAGAGAAAATTCCGGAGATTCCGCAGAATCCGTCGGTATCGTCGCAGCGCAGAAAGTACGGTTCGACACGCCGATCACATTGAAAAGCGGAGCAACGCTCCCCGCGTTCGAACTCGTCTACGAGACCTACGGCGAGCTCAACGCCTGTGGCAGCAATGCCGTGCTCGTCTGCCATGCACTCGCCGGCAATCATCACGTGGCTGGCGTCGACGGATCGAAACAGTCCGGCTGGTGGGACAATCTCGTCGGGCCGGGGAAACCCCTCGACACGAACCAGTTTTTCGTCGTCGGCGTCAATAATCTCGGCGGCTGTTACGGCTCCACCGGTCCGGTATCGATCAATCCGGAAACCGGAAAACCCTACGGTGCCGATTTTCCGCTCGTCACCGTCGAAGACTGGGTCGCGGCGCAGGCGCGGCTTGCCGATCACCTCGGCATCGACTGCTGGGCCGCCGTGATCGGCGGCTCGCTGGGCGGCATGCAGGCGCTGGAATGGACGCTGCAATTCCCCGACCGTATCCGCCACGCGCTGGTGATCGCCTCGGCGCCGCAACTGTCGGCACAGAACATCGCGTTCAACGAAATCGCGCGCCAGGCGATCCTGAGCGACCCGGATTTTCACGGCGGCCACTACTACGAACACAGTACGGTGCCGGCGCACGGGCTCAAGCTGGCGCGGATGATCGGCCACATCACCTATCTTTCCAACGATCAGATGGGTGAAAAATTCGGCCGTCAACTGAAAAACGGCGCGCACAGCTTCAGCTATGGCGTCGATTTCGAAATCGAATCCTATTTGCGTTACCAGGGCGACAAATTCGCCCGGTCGTTCGACGCCAACACCTATCTTCTAACCACCCGCGCGCTCGACTATTTCGACCCCGCCTACGCCTACGGCGGCGACCTGCAGGCCGCGCTGGCCCGGGCAAAGGCCGACTTCTTCGTCGTCTCGTTTACCACCGACTGGCGCTTTTCGCCCGCGCGCAGCCGCGAAATCGTCTATGCGCTGCTGCACAACAAGCACAACGTCAGCTATGCCGAAATCGACTGCGCCAGCGGCCACGATTCCTTCCTGCTCGACGATCCGCATTACCACGCGGCGGTTGCCGCCTATCTGGAGCGCATTCAACTATGACCGAGATCTTTGGCCGTTTCGACTTCGACGTCATTGCCCACTGGATCGCCCCCGGCGAACGAGTGCTCGATCTGGGCTGCGG